>NZ_JBXAFO010000018.1:0-126854 GCF_058793255.1 Rhodococcus sp. MPR-R1B | reverse complement strand
GGTGGTGGTCGATGAGGTGGTGGTGTTGGAGGGGGTGCGGAGGTCTCTTCCGGGGTTCATGGTGCCGTCGGTGGTGGTGGTGTTGGGGGAGTTTCCGGTGACGGTGCATGGGAAGTTGGACCGTAAAGCCCTCCCGGACACTGATTTTGCGAGCGCTGCGTTTCGGACTCCCGCCACTCCTGCCGAAATCGGAATCGCCCGTGCTGTTGCCGACGTTCTCGGTCTCGACCAGGTGGGTGCCGACGACAGTTTCTTCGAACTCGGCGGGGATTCCCTCAGCGCCACTCGAGTCATCGCCCGCATCAACGCCGCATTGCACACCAATATGGGGGTCAATGCACTGTTCGACGCCCCCGTGGTCGCGGACCTGGCGGCCTCGATAGATCCAATCGACTCCGCGCCGGGCGAGCCTGGACTCGAGGAAGCTACTCGTGTGCCCATCACAAGTAGGGCACGGCCAGAACGTATTCCGCTGTCGTTCGCGCAATCGCGGATGTGGTTCGTCAACCAGTTCGACACGTCGTCTCCGCTCTACAACATCCCCGTCGCACTACAACTGGACGGGTTCCTGGATTCGGGTGCGCTCCAAGCCGCGCTGGGTGATGTGGTGGAACGGCACGAATCCCTTCGAACGATCTTTCCTGCGTCCGCAGACGGGCCCTACCAGGTGATCGCCGAACCCGCGGTCGCTGCTCCTCGAATCCACCCCGTGCCGATTCCCGGCGAGGGGCTTTTCACGGACTTGCGCGCGTTCTTCGACATCGGATTCGATGTGTCCGAAGAGTTCCCGCTGCACGTGAGGCTACTCCGAACCGGACCGGAGCAGCATGTACTCGCGATCGTTGTTCACCACATCGCCGCAGACGGCTTCTCGATGGCACCACTGGCACGCGACCTGATGAGTGCATATACCGCGCGCACGCAAGGTCGGAGCCCGGACTGGGTGCCGCTGCCGATTCAGTACGCCGACTACACCCTCTGGCAGCGTGAGATCGTCGACGCAGACGTTGGTCCGGAAACTTCGCCCTCGGCCGAATTCGATTATTGGACAGCGAAGCTGTCGGGTATTCCGGACGTCTTGCCGCTCCCTCTCGATAGACCACGAACCTCGAAACGGTCTGCCGAGGGCGCGGTGGTTTCGATGGACTTCTCGCCCGAGATCCATCGAGCTTTGAACGAACTCGCACACCAGAACGGTTCGTCTCTGTTCATGGTGATGCATGCGGCTCTGGCGGTATTGCTGGCACGGCTCACTACAGCGGACGACGTAGTGATCGGGACTCCGGTCGCAGGTCGCGGTGCATCGGTGTTCGACGATGTGGTCGGGATGTTCGTCAACACGCTCGTCCTTCGCACACCTGTCTCATCCGGAGCAACCTTTGCCGAGGTGTTGGCCGCGGTGCGGTCAACGGATCTCGGTGCTATGGACCATGCAGACATCCCCTTCGAGAGGTTGGTGGATTACCTCTCGCCCGACCGTTCCACCGAGCATTCACCTCTGTTTCAGGTACTCCTCGAATTCCAGACCGATACGGGACTGCGCTTCGACTTGCCGGAACTGACGGTTCGCTCGCTCGACGTCGATCTCGCGGTTGCGAAATTCGATCTGCAACTGAGTGTGGTGGAGCACGTCGACGAGCACGGTGAGCCCGCTGGTATCAGCGCCGGTTTCCGTTATGCAACAGATATTTTCGATCGAATGTCGGTGGCGCGCATCGCGGCGCGCTTCGAAAGAGTAATCGGCGCCGTGACCGAGAACCAGTCGGTGGTCGTCGGTGATATCGACATGATTCTGGCCGGCGAACTCAGCGAGGTGCTGGTTGCGCCCACGCCCTCCGGCGCCGGAACAGACGAGGATTCGTTGTCGGATCTCTTCGATCGCACGGCGCTGACGTCCGGTGATGCCGTGGCGGTGCGCTGCGGCGGATTGTCGGTTACATACCGCGAACTCGACGAGCGAGCAAACCGCCTCGCTCGACTGTTGGTGGCGCAGGGGGTGGGGCCGGAAACCTTGGTGGCAGTCGCGATGGCCCGCTCGATCGACCTGATGGTGGCATTGCTGGCGGTGGTGAAGGCGGGTGGCGGATACGTACCGGTGGACTCGACTTCTCCGGTAAACCGGGTGGACTTCGTGCTGCGTGACGCCCGGCCGAAGTGTGTGTTGACCACCCGGGCCGACGGCGACTACATACGAGACAGTGACGCAATCGCAGACAGCGAGATTCCAGTGACTGCGGTAGACGACCCGGTGATTCTCGATGCGCTGCACAGGTTTTCTCCGCTTGCGGTGACCGACCGAGATCGGCTGCTACCGCTCCGACCCGAATCGGTGGCCTACGTGATCTACACCTCGGGGTCCACCGGGCGCCCGAAGGGGGTGCAGGTTTCTCACCGCAGCGTAGTGACGTTGCTGGCAAACACCAGAGCGCTCTTCGGCTTCGACAGCGGCGATGTGTGGACGATGTTCCATTCGGAGGCATTCGACTTCTCGGTCTGGGAAATGTGGGGCGCACTCGCACACGGTGGCCGACTGGTACTGGTCGACTACTTCACGGCCCGTTCACCAGAGGCATTCCTCGAATTGCTACGGCACGAACGTGTCACGGTGCTCAATCAAACTCCCACCGCCTTCTATCAATTGGCGGAAGCCGACCGGCTTACCGGGGGTGCGGCCCTGTCATTGCGCTACGTGATCTTCGGCGGAGAAGCGCTCGACTTCGGACAGTTGACGCGCTGGTACGCCCGTCGCGGGACTTCGTCACCAGATCTGGTCAACATGTACGGCATCACGGAGACCACCGTGCACGTCAGCCATTTACCGCTCGATCGTGTGCTGGTGCGTCAACGATCGGCCTCGGTGATTGGTCGGGCGTTACCCGGATTGCGTGTGTATGTGTTGGATCAGCGGTTGCACCCGGTGCCGCCCGGTGTGGTGGGTGAACTGTATGTCTCCGGTGATCAGGTTTCACGCGGATACCTCGGTCGGTTCGGTCTGACGTCCGCGCGGTTCATTCCCGACCTCGCGGTCAGTGGTGCGCGTATGTATCGATCCGGTGACCTGGGGCGCTGGAACGACAGCGGGCAGCTGGAGTACCTCGGACGAAACGATCTGCAGGTGCAGGTGAAGGGGTACCGAATCGAACTCGGCGAGGTGGAGGCTGCACTGCTCTCCGGAGTGGGCGTGTCTCAGTCGGCGGTGGTAGCCCGCAGAGACCGGTTGGTGGGCTACGTGGTGCCGGAGTCCGGTGCCACTATCTCTCCGGCGGCGTTGCTCGAGTATGTCTCACAGAGGTTGGCGCCCCACATGGTCCCCGCTGTCGTGACGGTTCTCGAGGGTTTGCCGCTGACGGTGAACGGAAAGCTCGACCGGAATGCATTGCCTGAACCTGACTTCGGGCGACAGGCAACCGTAAGTCGTGGCCCCGCGTCCGCGACGGAAAACATCCTTGCGAGTCTGTTCGCCGAAGTTCTGGGACTCGAGGAGGTGGGGGTCGACGATTCGTTCTTCACTCTAGGCGGTGACTCGATCATGTCCATCCAGTTGGTGACGCGCGCCAAGTCTGCCGGAGTTCTGATCACACCGCGCGAGGTGTTCGAACGCAAAACTGTTGCGGCGCTGTCCGAGACGGCCGGAACGCCTGGCAACCGTGTCGTCGTCGACGAATTACCTGGCGGCGGCGTCGGTGAGATCGAATTGACGCCGATCGTCGAATGGATGCTTGACCGTGGTGGAGATTTTCGCCGGTACTCCCAATCTGTTCTGCTCTCGGTTCCTGCCACGCTCGACGAGGTCACGCTGACACTGGCCATGCAGGCTGTGCTGGACCACCACGACATCCTCCGCGCAGGCATCCGGGCGACGCATCATCCTGAATCCGCTCGGCGGATGGACGTTGCGCCTGTAGGTACGGTGCGGGCGGAGACCGTCGTACGCCACGTGAGCCTCGGGGGTTCTGCCGCGGAGACGGTCTCGACAGAACTCGACGCAGCTCTGGGGCGGCTCGACCCGGAGGCAGGTGTGATGGTGCAGGCAGTCCTGCTCGACACCGACGGGCAGATTCAAAAGGACCGGCAGAGCCGGAAACGGTTGCTACTGGTAGCGCACCACCTCGTGACGGACGGTGTTTCCTGGCGAATCCTGATCCCCGATCTTGCACTTGCTTGTGCGCAGGTGCAATCAGGCGTCGACCCGTCACTGGCTCCGGTCGGGACCTCGATGCGTCGATGGGCACGTGGCCTCGTCGACGCCGCGCGCGAGCCGGATCGGGTTGCTGAACTCGACTATTGGCGAGAGGTGCTCGCGGGTCCAGATCCGGCTCTGGGTGTGCGCGCCCTGACGAAGAGGGACACCGCCTCGGCCACCACTGACATCGAAGTACGAGTTCCCACGGCATTGACCGAGGCCGTGTCGACGACAGTGCCGCAGGCGATTCACGGGAGCGTCGAGGACGGATTGTTGACGGCTTTGGCTCTTGCGATGGTCCGCTGGCATAGGGAGCGCGGGATCGACAATCCGGAGACATTGATCAGCCTCGAGGGACACGGACGCGAGGAACAGGTGGTTCCCGGGGCAGATCTTGCTCGCACAGTGGGATGGTTCACGTCGATCTTCCCGGTGCGGATCGATCTGAGCGGAGTGGATCCGAGCGACGCCTTCGCCGGCGGTCCGGCTGCGGGCGTCGCCGCCAAGGCCGTCAAGGAACAACTCCGGGCGGTGCCGGACCGCGGCATCGGCTTCGGGTTGCTGCGCTATCTGAACCGCGAAACGGCACAGACACTTTCGCAACTTCCGGAGCCCCAGATCAGTTTCAACTACCTCGGACGCGTCGGTGGATCCGAGGCCGACGCTTCAGCGGGATGGGTACCGATCCGCGACGAGAACTTGCGGACGGTTACGGCCGTCGATCTCCCACTCGCCGGCGTCCTCGAGGTCAACGTGATGACCGTCGACGACAGCGACACCGACAACAGTGATACCGAGGACGGCCCGCAGCTCGTTGCCAGCTGGACGTTCCCACCGGACATTCTGGGCGCGGATGACGTTCGGCAACTGGCGCAGTGGTGGCTCGACGCATTGGTCGGGCTCGGAGAGTACGCGACGGACAGCGGCGGATTCACACCCTCGGACTTCGATCTGGTCGATCTTCGACAGGACGCGGTCGACGACCTCGAAAGCCGGTGCCCCGACCTGAGCGACGTCTGGTCGCTCTCTCCATTGCAAGCGGGGTTGTTGTTCCATGCCGAACTTGCCGAACGATCGGTCGACGCATACCTCGTACAAGTGGCTCTCGATCTAGCCGGCGCAGTCGATTCGGAGCGCCTGCATCGCGCCGCCGACGCGCTGCTCGACAGGCATGAGAACCTGCGTACCGCCTTCCTTCACGGCGCGGACGGCCGTGCCGTCCAGGTGGTCCGAAGCACCGTGGCAGCGCCGTGGCAGGAAATCGACCTCACTGGTGCAACAGATCAGGATCTTGATCGAGCACTGGCGGAGGACCGAGCGCGCCCGTTCGACATGGCGCAGGCGCCGTTGATCAGATTCACGCTGATTGCTCTCGCCCCCGAAAAGTTCACGCTGGTGCTCACCAACCATCACATCCTTCTGGACGGCTGGTCCATGCCACTGCTGATCCGGGAGTTGGCGACGCTCTATGGCGCTGACGGTGAAGTGGCGGCCTTGCCTCACGCGCGCGCGTATCGCGACTATCTGACCTGGATGAGCCGCCGCGATCAGCAAGCTTCTCGAGCTGTATGGGCGAGGACGCTGAGCGGAGTCGAAGGACCGACGCTGTTGGCTCCGGCGGTTCGATCTCGTCGACTCTCCACCATGGCGGCCGAGTGGGTGTTCGATCTGGACGAGGAGTTCACAACCTCACTTCGCGGGATGGCGCGTGAACTCGGGCTGACGATCAACACAATTGTTCAGGCATCGTGGGGGATCGTCCTCGCTGCACTGACCGGGAGAGACGATGTGGTGTTCGGAGCGACGGTGTCGGGTCGACCTCCCGAGCTGACCGGGATCGAAACCATGATCGGGCTTTTCATCAACACAATTCCGGTCCGAATCACTCTGCGCCCGAGAGAAAGTATCGGCACACTCCTCGCGCGGATCCAGGCCGAGCAAGCAGAGCTGTCGGATCATCACTATCTCGGGCTTTCCGAGATCCAAGTAGCCACGGGGCCGGAGACCGGATTCGATACGTTGACTGTCTTCGAATCGTATCCCGCTGACCGTCAGGGCCTTTCGTCCGATACCGATATCGCGGGGATCCGGATCATCGATGTCGAAGCCAAGGACGCTGCCCACTACCCGCTCAGCCTGGTGGCATCGGTCGACACCAGACTCCGCCTGAAATTCGAGTACCTACCCGAGGTTTTCGGTGCCGCCGACATCGAAGAGATCGCCGGACGACTGCATCGTGTACTCGAAGCGTGTGCCCAGCCGGATCGCCCCTTGGCTGTGGTGTCGGTGCTCGCCCCGTCCGAACGTGCCGAATTGGTGCCGGCCCGTGGCACGGCTGGTGGGTCGTCGCGCGTCTTCCCGGAGATCTTCGATGCGGCAGCCCAGCGTGATCCGAACGCGCTCGCCGTGGAATCGGCGGACGGCAGCCTGACCTACGGCGAGCTGGACATCCTCTCCAATCGCATTGCTCGCGTGCTGGTCTCGCGAGGACTGGGAACCGAGGACTACGTAGCAGTCGGTGTCCCACGTTCTCTCACGTCCGTGGTGTCGATACTTGCCGTCGCCAAGACGGGCGCTGCATTCGTGCCGATCGATCCCGCCTATCCCGACGAGCGGATCAATCACATGCTGATCGATTCGATGGTCAGCTTCGGATTGACCACCACCGCGGGCCGAGATCGATTGCCCGATATCGCGGAGTGGCTGATTCTCGACGATCCGCATTTCACGAAGAAGTGCGAGGAATTCTCGGGGAGCCCGTTGACCGACAACGACCGACTCCGTCCGATCGGGTTGGATTCAGCTGCTTACGTGGTCTACACCTCGGGGTCGACCGGCGTGCCCAAGGGAGTCGTGGTCACACAGCGAGGGCTCGACAACTTCGCCCGAGACCAACGCGAACGCTACGGCGCAACTCCACAATCACGCACGCTGCACTTCTCCACTCCGAGTTTCGACGGGTCGCTCTTCGAATATCTGCAGGCTTTCGGCGCCGGGGCGACGATGGTTATCGCTCCACCCGGGATCTACGGGGGCGAGGACCTGGCGCAGCTTCTGGCCGAGCACTCCGTCACGCACGCGTTCATCACCACGGCGGCATTGGCAACGGTGGACCCGGCTGGGCTGGAACAACTTTCGGAAGTCGTATTCGGGGGCGAGGCGTGCCCACCCGATCTCGTCGCTCGCTGGGGACCTGGCCGCCGCCTGTACAACGCGTACGGACCGACCGAAGCAACGATCATGTCCAACGTCAGTCCGCCCATGACCGCCGGGGAACGCATCACGATCGGTGGACCTGTCAGTGGCGTCAGTGAACTGGTGCTCGACGCTCGACTTCAAGCGGTTCCCGTCGGGGTCCCCGGCGAGCTGTATCTGGCCGGACCAGGCGTGGCGCGGGGATATCACCGAAGGCCGGGGTTGACGGCAGAGCGCTTTGTTGCCAATCCGGCCGACCCAGGAACGCGGATGTACCGCACCGGCGACATCGTGCGATGGACGGCGGACATGTGTGTCGAGTACGTCGGGCGAAGCGACTTCCAGGTCAAGGTTCGAGGCTTCCGTGTCGAACTCGGTGAGATCGACAGTGTGCTGATGTCGGAGCCCAACGTCGGATTTGCCGTTACGGTTGCCGATTCCGCCCCCACCGGAGACACCCGACTCGTGTCGTACGTCGTGCCCACCGCGGGTCGACTGGACACCAGGCTCCTGATTCGCGCCGTGGCCCGGCGCTTGCCTTCGCACATGGTGCCTGCCGTTCTCACGGTGCTGGAGAACATACCATTGACCGCTGTCGGAAAAGTTGACCGTTCGGCATTGCCCAGACCCGAAATCGAGACGACCACAGGGGATTTCCGTCCCCCTGTCGGCCCGGTCGAACAGGCAGTGTCGGACGTGTTCGCCGAGGTGCTCGGCCTCGAACGAGTCGGTACCGACATCAGTTTCTTCGAGCTCGGTGGAAATTCTCTGAGCGCCACTTCGGTCGCGGCGAGGCTACGGGCGGTGCTCGGAGCTACCGTCGGCGTGCGGGACCTGTTCGAGATGCCGACGGTGGCCGAGTTGGCCACGGTGATCGATCAGTCGGTCGCCGAACGGTCGGAGCGACTGGAACCGCGCCCCCGACCCGACAACATCCCCTTGTCGTTTGCTCAGCAGCGGATGTGGTTCGTCAATCAACTCGACACCAGTTCTCCTGCTTACAACATTCCGCTCGTGGTGCGGTTGAGCGGTGAACTCGACAAACCGGCCTTGAGATCAGCGATGTCCGATGTCATCGCCCGCCACGAATCGCTGCGAACGATGTTCCCGGTCCACGGCGACGGACCGGTCCAGCACATCGTGCCCACCGAAAGCGCCGCGCTCCCACAACTGGCCGAGACATCGGTGACCGACGAACATCATCTCCGTGACGAGCTTGCCCGAATGGTCTCGGCCGGTTTCGACGTCGCCGCACGAATTCCCCTGCGGGCAGCGTTGTTCACCATCGATGAGCGCGAACACGTACTTGCCGTAGTGGTGCACCACATCTCGGCTGACGGCTTCTCGATGTCTCCACTGACCCGAGACGTGATGATTGCATACGAGGCCCACGCGTACGGCGGGGAACCCCAGTGGACGCCGCTTCCAGTCCAGTACGCCGACTTTGCGCTCTGGCAACGGGAGATTCTCGGCTCCGGCGACGACCCTGGGTCGGTGATCACCGAGCAGTTGGCTTACTGGCGACGCGCACTGTCAGGCGCTCCCGACCTCTTGGAACTTCCCCTCGATCGAGACCGGCCGACACAACAGAGTTTTCACGGCTCGCGGATTCACTTCTCGATCAGCAGTGATCTTCACCGCCGTATCCGAGGCGTGTCGAGGCAGCAAGAGTCCACTGCATTCATGACTGTGCATGCAGCGCTCGCGCTCTTGCTGGCACGTTTGGGCAGCACCGACGACATCGTGATCGGAACGCCGATCGCCGGCCGGGGAGATCGTGCCCTCGATGATCTGGTGGGCATGTTCGTCGGCACGCTCGCACTGCGCACACAGGTCGACCCGGCTCAATCGTTCCGGGAGTTGGTTGCGCATTGCCGCGAAGTCGACGTCGCCGCGTTCGCGCACTCCGACGTTCCCTTCGAGCGGGTAGTGGACGCGGTCGGGCCGAAACGGTCGAGCGCCTATGCACCGATTTCCTCGGTGTCGCTGGAATTCCAGAACAACGATCGGCCGATTCTGAAGCTGGCGGGACTGGAAGTCCGCGGGATCGACCCAGAACTCGAGGTAGTGAAGGTAGACCTGGAATTCCTCCTCGCCGAAGAGTACGACGATCGCGGTGCACCGGGAGGGATGAGCGGAGCCGTCGACTTTGCCACCGATCTCTTCGACCCCGGTACGGTCAGCGGGTTTGCCGACATGTTCGTTCGTGTACTCGAGGCCGTGACCCGGAATCCGCAGGTACCGATCGGTGACATCGATCTACTCGGCGATCTTGAACGTCGCGAGTTGACGCCGGCGCATGGGCTCCCCGAAGTACCTCCGAAATTGTGGCCTGAGTTGTTGGCGGACGCCGTGGCGATCGATCCGGACTCGGTGGCCCTGTCGCTCGAGAACCGGCAGCTCAGTTATCGCGACCTGGACGAGTGGTCGAATCGTGTTGCCCGGGAGTTGTGTGGTCGCGGTGTGGGCCCGGAGACCTTCGTGGCACTGGGAATGCCTCGCTCGATCGAATCGGTGGTGGCGATCTGGTCGGTGACCAAAGCCGGAGCGGCTTTTGTGCCTGTCGATCCGGCCTATCCGCGCGAGCGCGTCGAATACATGCTCGCCGATTGCCGAGCCTCGCTCGGTTTGACCGTTCAGTCCAGCCGAACTCAGCTACCCGACGTTGTTCCCTGGCTGGAACTCGACGACCCACACTTCGCCCGGCGGGTAGCCGCGCTGTCGCCGGAACCGATCACCGATGACGATCGAACCGGTGAACTGAACCTCGATCATCCGGCCTACCTGATCTACACCTCGGGATCTACCGGGAAACCCAAGGGAGTGAACATTACTCATCGAGGTTTGGCGAGCTTCACGGCCGAAACTCGTGAGAGGTTCGAGGTCACTCACGACTCTCATGTCTCACAGTTGGCATCGCCGAGTTTCGACGCTTCCATCTTCGAGTTGACGATGGCATTCAGCGCCTCGGCGCAAGTCGTGATCGTTCCGCCTGCTGTGTACGGTGGCGCCGAATTGGCCGATGTTTTCCGGCGCGAGCAGGTCACTCATGCCACCATTACACCGACCGCGCTGGCGGCGTTGGGGGACAACGGTTTCGAGGCGCTCCGTGTTCTCGATCTGGTGGGCGAGGCCTGCCCGCCGGAGGTCGTCGCGCAATGGGCGCCGGGTCGGAGGCTGCACAACGGCTACGGCCCGACTGAAACCACCGTGCAGGCGAGTGTCAGCGATTCGATGAAACCCGGTGCGGGAGTGAACATCGGCTCGCCGGCAGTGGGCTTCGGCTTCCTGGTGCTGGACGAGCGTTTGCAGCCCGTACCGGTGGGCGTGCCGGGGGAGTTGTACATCATCGGCCCAGGTATGGCACGTGGGTACCATAATCGGGCGTCGCTCACGTCGGAACGATTTGTCGCTTGCTTGTACGGATCGCCGGGGCGCCGGATGTACCGCACCGGAGATGTCGTACGTTGGCGTGAATCCGGCGGTGACAGTGCCAAAATCGTTGGGTCCGGCGATGGAGTGCATCACACACTCGAATACATCGGGCGCAGCGACTTCCAGGTCAAGGTCCGTGGTTTTCGGATCGAACTCGGGGAAATCGATGCAGTTCTCTCACGCCATCCGTCGGTGGACTTCGCCGCGACTATCGGCTACACGGGACCGTCGGGTGAAACGGTCCTCGTGTCGTACGTGCGTGCGTCAGCTGCCGACGCCTCCGACAGCGACGAGATACGGGCGTACGCAGCCGACCGACTTCCCTCGCACATGGTTCCGTCGGCAGTGGTACTTCTCGAGCGGATTCCGATGACACCGGTGGGCAAGCTCGACCGAAAGGCTCTACCGGAACCCGAATTCAGTTCGGCTGCAGCCGAGTTCCGCGAGCCGGTCACCGACACCGAGCGCGCCGTGGTCGACTCGTTTGTCGAGGTTCTGGGTGTCAGCCGGGTGAGCACTACCGACAGCTTCTTCGACCTGGGCGGGTCCTCCCTGGTAGCCACCCGAATCGTCAGCGCACTGCACTCCCGTTTCCAACGCAGAATTCCGCTTCAGTGGATGTTCCTCGACCCGACACCCGCTGGAATCGCTCGACGCCTCGACATGCCGACAGTGGACGCCGGCATGGAAGAGCTTCTCGCCGTGGTTGTTCCGCTGCGGACAGAAGGAAGTGGGCGACCGCTGTTTTGTGTGCACCCTGGTATCGGCCTGTCCTGGGGGTACGCCGGCTTGGTGCGGTATCTGCCCGAGGACCGACCGGTGTACGGACTTCAGCTACCCGCACTCAGCGACGACGGTGACTATCAGTCGATCGAACAGTTGGCGCATCGCTACGTCGAAGAGATGGAAGCCGTTTCGCCGGACGGGCCGTACGACTTGCTCGGTTGGTCCCTCGGCGGAGTCATCGCGCACGCCATGGCCGTCGAACTGCAATCGTCCGGCCGCGAAGTTGCCACACTGACGATGATGGACAGCTACCCCGACAACGGCGATGCCTCTGCGTCAGCCGCACTCGACGTCCGAGACCTACTGCGAGGACTCGGCCTCGAGATCGAGACCGACCGAGATCTGACCTTCGACGAGGCGGCGGTCGTGCTGGCCCGGAGGCTCGGGCCCGAGACGGGAGTCGACGGTCGGGACCTCGAGCGGATTGCCAGAGGGTACGAGACTTCGCAGAGAATTACGCACCAGTTCGTTCCCCAGATATACGAGGGAGACCTGCTGATCTTCCCGGCTGACGGAAAAGACGACACGATTCCGCGGGAAAGGTCGCCACAGGAATGGCGTCCGCTCGTGACGGGCCGGATCGTGGAGGTACCGGTGCGATGCGGACACAACGAGATGATCGAGGCACCGGCCATGGCGGTCATCGGACCGGAGATGGCTCGGGTGCTCTCGATGTTTTCCGGATACTCCGAACGGGCATGACAACTTGAAGCCACCGAGCCGCACGCCCGTGAAGCGAGCGCCACCGAGCTGTTGCCGGGCACCGCAATCGAGCACGAGGAGCGGCAATGAGAAGGATCGGACGTACTCGGGCGATACTGGTCGTCGCCCTCGTCGCATGGACGGGATTGTTCGGTGAAGCGGCGCTTGCCTCGGCTGATCAGGCGCGAACATCCCCTCCAGGTGGTTCAGCTCTCGATCACGTCGAGGAAATCAACGCCCGTCAGCTGACGATGTATGTCTACTCCGCTGCAATGGACAAGGTGATCCCACTCGAGGTGATTCGGCCGGCAGACACGAGTGCGCCCCGGCCGACTCTCTACCTGCTCAACGGCGCGGGCGGAGGCGAGGACACGGCGACGTGGCAGACACGCACAGACGTCGTCGACTTCTTCGGCGACAAGAACGTCAACGTCGTCAACCCGATCGGCGGTGCCTACAGCTACTACACCGACTGGGAGAAGCCCGATCCTGTTCTCGGGCTGAACAAGTGGACCACGTTCCTCACCGAGGAGTTGCCACCGATCGTCGATGCCACGCTCGGGACGACGGGTGTGAATGCCGTTGCCGGATTGTCGATGGCAGGTACCTCGGTTCTGAGCCTGGCCGAGGCGGCGCCATCCGTTTACCGTGCCGTCGGTGCTTTCAGCGGGTGCGCCGAGACGAGTACTCAACCCGGTCAGGACTACGTGAGATTCGTGGTCGGATTCCGCGGCGGCAACGTGGACAACATGTGGGGTCCTCCCGGCGGTCCGGGCTGGGTAGCCAACGATCCTGTGGTCAACGCCGAGAGATTGCGGGGCGTCGACCTCTACATCAGCAATGGATCGGGCCTGCCCGGCCCACACGAGAATCTGGGCGGACCGATGGTCAACGGCGACCTCGGCGTTCTGGCGAACCAGGTGATCGTGGGTGGAGTCATCGAGGCCGGGACGAACCAGTGCACCCAGCGTTTGGCCGAGCGGCTCGACTCCCTGGGCATCCCGGCCACCTATGATTTCCGGGCAACCGGCACTCACTCCTGGGGTTATTGGCAGGACGATCTTCACAACTCGTGGTCGATGATTGCCGAGTCGATCGGTGCGCGTTAGCCGGTGAACCCGAGGATCGGCGGCTGAGTTGTTTCTCACTTCGGGGCCCGCTCGCCCCACCTAGCCGACCGAACTGCAGGTCAGCGGCGTTATAGTCGCCACATGAGTTCAGAAACACTCGCGCCCCTCGACACCGATGTACTTGCGCGCAGGTTTGCGTGCCTTGGTGATCCGACGCGGCTGCGAGTGCTCCGACTCGCTGCCGGCGGTCCGATCGACGTCGACACGATTGCACACGCCGCATCACTCGCGCCGTCGGCGCTGAGTGCTCACCTCGAGGCCTTGATCGAGGTCGGTTTTGTCGAGGCTTCGGTGCGTGAAGGCACTTCGGTTGTCAGTGTTGCCGGAACGGCATACTCCGATCTGATGGCAGCGGCCGCCGTCGTGGCTGCGCGTGGCCCGGTCGAAGACACACTGGGAGTTCTTCCCGACGATGTGGTGCTGCGCCGCATGGAATCCGGCGACTGGGATGCCGTGCGCTCGATCTACCGCGAAGGAATCGACACCGGAACCGCGACGTTCACCACGTCGGTGCCGTCAGCCGAGAAGCTCGAAGCGCAATGGTTGCCCGATCATCGATGGGTCGCCGAGATCGACGGCCGAGTCGAAGGCTGGGCGAGCCTGAGCCCGGTGTCCTCGCGTGATTGCTACCGCGGGGTCGCCGAGAACTCCATCTACATCGGTAGCGGCGCTCGCGGGCGCGGCGTGGGCAAGCTGCTGCTTCGCCGACAGGTGCAAGCCGCCGACGCCAGCGAGATCTGGACGGTGCAGTCGTCGATCTTCCCGGAGAACCGGGCGAGTGTCGCCTTGCATCAGGCCGTCGGATTCCGAATCGTCGGCACTCGCTCGCGTATCGCTCAACTCGGTGGCAGGTGGCGTGACACATTGTTCCTCGAACGTCGCAGCGAGGACGCTGACATTGAGGACGCTGACATTTGAGAAGAGACACTCAACCCTTGGCAGCGCTGATTCCCGCGCGTCGCCCGTAGAAGCTGCCGTCACCGAGGGACGTTCCGGAGGCGTATCCACCGGCGCAGACGCCGGCGGTGCAGCGTCCAGCGGCAAACAAACCCGGGATCGGTTCGCCGGAGACGTGGATGACCTCCGAGTTGATCGACGTGCGCAGGCCGCCGAGCGTGAATCCGGCGGTGAAATTGCGAAGATCGAGCGCAGCGACGGGTGAGCCGATCGGCTTGACCCACTCCTTCTTCTTACCGAGTACCGGGTCTTCACCACGGGCGGCGTGCCGGTTGTAGACCTCGACGGTCGACTGAAGGGCGCCTTCCGGCAGGCCCATGTCGGATTCGAGTTCCTCGACGGTCTCGGCCACCCACTTGGGCTGGAATCTGAAGAACGGTGTGGAACTGTCGGCGGCGCAGCCCTCTTCGTAGGAAGCTTCGTCGATGATCAGGTAGGCCTGATTCTCGTTGCGCAGCAGCGTCTCCTGGCCGATTCTTCCCGGATACGTGTCTTCGTTGACGTAGCGCTGGCCGCGTCCGTTGACCAGAATGCCGCGGATCATCAACTGGGGGTCGCCGAAGAATGCGACCTCGGTTGCGTCCATGTGTGCGAGGTCGGCCCCGAGTGCCTGCGCCATCTGGATGGCCTTGCCGTCGTGCTCTTCGATAGCCGCACCGGGGCGCCCGATCAGCCGTGGGGCGTACGACTGGATCATCGCTTCGTTGTAGGCGAAGCTTCCCGTCGCCAGTACGACACCCGTGCGTGCTCGAACTGCCACTTCCTTGCCGTACTGCTTGGCGATGATGCCGACTACTCGATCGCCGTCGACGACCAGACGCTGGACTCGCATGTCGTATTCGGCTCGTACACCGAGGCTTTCGGCCGTCTCGATCAGTGGCTTCATCAACATGAAACCACCGCCCTTCTCCCCGGTGCGCTTGCCGCTCATCTGCGGCACGTGCCCGCGAGGGGCCGGTGTCGCGATCGTGTTGAACGGTGCCGAGTTCTCGCCGCCGGAATACATGAGTCCGTCGTCGAAGGGTGTTTCCCAGCCGGGTTGGCCGTAGAAACTCTCCTTGAACGGCACACCGTTGTCGACGAGCCAGTTGTAGTGCTCGACACTGCCTTCGCAGTAGTCGGTGATCTTCTCCTCGTCGGCGCCGGGACCGAGTGCGGCCATCATGAACGATTTCATGTTGGCGGGGGAGTCCTCGAACCCGAGTGCCTGCTGCAACGGGGTCCCGCCGCCCAGATAGATGAATCCCCCTGCCAGCGCGGCAGCGCCGCCCCAGCCGCTCGTGCGCTCGAGCACCAACACGTCGGCGCCCGCTCGCGCGGCCTCGATCGAAGCACTCACTCCGGCAATGCCGTAGCCGGCGACGACGACGTCAGCCTCGAAGTCCCACTGCTCGATGCTTGCGGCGGACTGCGGACGGATTGAGCTGGCCTCGGCCATGGATTCGGATCCTTCGTTCTTCTGGTTGGTTGGTGGGGGAATCGGTGGGTGTGATTGATGCCCTGATGGCAGTATCTCGACCGAAAGTCAGTCGGTGTCCGTTTTCGCGGAATCGGCCGCGGCCTTCTCCTTGGCGCGCGCGGCTTTACGTCTGTCGGCCTTCACAGCGATCAGCGCATTGTTGAGTCCGGTGGCCAGCGGCCAGCCGACGTAGTGGCACAGGAAAATCGCGGCCTCTTCGAACTGCTGCTCGGTCAACTCCTCGTTGTGGAGAGCAGCGTTGATCTGGATCTTTGCCACATCGTTCTGCCCCTGGGCGGTGATGGCACCGATCAGGAGTAGTCGTCGGTCACGCACCGACAGTCCCGGTCGCGTCCAGATGTCGGCAAAGAGGTGGTCCGCGGTGACCGCGAAGAAGTCGCCGGGAACGTCGGCGGGAAGCTCCCAGCCGTACACCTCGTTCATCTTCGCGACGCCACGAGCGCGGGTCTCGGAGATGCGGCTTTCGTCGGTTCCACCGGCATCGGTCATGTGAGTGGTGTCGGTCATGCGTGCTCCCGAGTAGTAGATGCCGAAGATGCCGTTGAAGGTTCGGCCGGCCTGTCTTCGCTGTCATTCCCGACGCCCAGACCGGCACCGAGTCCGGCGAGCGCAAGGTGCGCGAGCGGCAGGTCGAGATTCAGCCGATCTCCGAGGTCGATGGCCAAGGCCAAGTCCTTCTCCCCGAGATTGCGAACATGCCGCAGTATCGAGAACCACGGGTCGTCCTCCGAGACCGGTGCGGTGGTGTCGCGGAGCATGATCGCGCCCGCGCCACCAGTGATCGCATCGGTGTGCCTGACGACCTTTCCGAGCGTGCGGAGATCGAGTCCTGCTGCTTCGGCGAGTCGCGCGGCCTCGGTCGTGGCGGTGAACGAGACGAAGTGAAGAAGGTTGCGTGCGAGCTTCATTCGCGTTCCCGCGCCGACGTCACCGGCGTGAACCACCAGCTCGGCCCAGGATCCGAAGGGCTCGCGGACGGCTTGGAACGCCTCGTCGGAGCCGCCGATCATCACTGCCAGCCTGCCCTGCGCTGCGCCGCCGGCACCGCCACTGATCGGCGCGTCGACCAGCAGAACACCACGCTGTTGACAGATGTCAGCGAGTTCCACCGCCGTGGTGTCCGAGATAGTGGAGTGAATCGCGACGACAGTGCCTGGCTGTGCGGTCGACAGGATCCCGTGCGGCCCGCACACAACCTCGCGTACCTGCGCGTCGTCGAGCACCGTGACGGAGATGATGCTCGCCTGCGCTGCAACGTCGGCGGGCGTCGATGCTGCGCTCGCGCCCGCAGTGGTGAACGGCTCGAGCGCTTCTGCGCGGGCATCACACACCACCAGTCCGCCCGGCCAGTCCAGGAGGCGCTGCGCCATCGGCGCGCCCATGTTGCCTAGGCCGATGTATCCCAGTCTGGTTTTCGAAGCGCTGGCTTTCGGCGCCGATTCCGTCATGACCGGTACACCTGGCCTCCGTCGACGTTGAAGATCTGCCCGGTCACCCAGCCTGCGTCGTCGGAGAGAAGGAACAGGCACATGCCGACGAGATCCTCCGGCGTTCCCATGCGCTGCAACGGGATTCGCTTCACCATGTCCTTGACGATGTTGCCGGGGGTGACGGTTCGAGTCGCCTCCGTGTCGATGGGACCGGGAGCGATGGCGTTGATCCGGATGTTCGACCAGCCGAGTTCGGTCGCGAGTTGTTGTGTCAGGCTGTTGACGCCGGCTTTCGCGAGTCCGTAGTAATTCGAGTACAGCCAGGCTGCTGTGGAGGACTGGTTGACGATCGAACCGCCCTTCGCGCGCATATGAGGTACGACCGCCCGGCACACGTGCAAGGCGCCGTCCATGTTGACGCTCATGAACTTTCGGTAGTAGTCCCAGTCCACCGTCAACAGGGAATCGATCTTCATTCCGCCGTAGATGGCAGCGTTGTTCACCAGATGCTCGATGCTACCGAACTGCTCGATCGTGAAGTCGGCAAGTGCCGCAGTCGACTCCCCGTCGGCGACGTCGACGTCCTTGAACACGGCACTTCCACCGTCCGCCGTGATCTGCTTGGCGACAGCTTCACCGAGTTCGCGATTGAGGTCCGCCACGACCACGTTGGCCCCCTCCGCGGCCAGAGCGCGGGCATACGCCTCTCCGATACCCTGCGCTGCTCCGGTGACTATCGCGGTGCGACCGTCGAAACGTCCCATGTCGACCTACTTTCGTGGTGATGATTCTGTGGTGAGGGTGTGGGGTGAGGGTGTGGAATGTCAGGAAGGTGAAGCGACGAGCTTGGTTTCGAGGTATTCCTCGAAACCGGCGAGGCCCATTTCGCGGCCGATCCCGGATTGTTTGTAGCCGCCGAACGGTGCGTCGGCCGAATACCAGACGCCGCCGTTGACGCTCAGCGTTCCGGTTCTGACACCGGCAACGACGTGCGCGACGCGATCGGGATCGGCGCCCCACACCGACCCGGACAGGCCGTAGGGGGAATCGTTGGCAATCCGGATAGCGTCGTCGTCGTTGTCGTACGGAATGATCACGAGAACGGGCCCGAAAATCTCCTCCTGCGCTACGCGAGACGAGTTGTCCAGCCCGGCAATGAGAGTGGGTTCGACGAAGAAGCCGCTCTGGTGATCGTCGGGTCGGCCTCCACCCGTCACGATCGTGCCGCCCTCTTCGACCGCGAGGGCGAGGTAGCTCTCCACCCTGGCGCGCTGGCGCGCGGAGATGACCGGACCACACACCGTTCCGCGCGCGCTGGGGTCACCGGCTCGGATACCCGCCATCGCGGCGGAGGCCGCGGCCAGAGCATCTTCGTACCGAGCGCGCGGCACGAGAAGTCTGGTACTGAGTGCGCATCCCTGACCGGCATGAACGCACACGGAGAACGCGGCAACCGAGCATGCACCCTTGATGTCAGCGTCGTCGAGGACGATGAATGCGGACTTGCCCCCGAGTTCGAGGAAGACCTTCTTGAGGGTTTGCGCGGCCGTGGCCATCACCGTGCGTCCGGTGGCGGTGGAACCGGTGAAGGACACGAGATCGACGCGCGGATCGCTGCACAGCTGCGCGCCGAGAGAGTGGTCTGTCGACGTCACCACGTTGACGACGCCCGCCGGGATCTCGGTTTCTTCTGCAATCACCTTGGCGACAAGCGCGGCGCACCAGGGCGTGTCCGGCGCGGGTTTGAGAACGATGGTGTTGCCGGCCGCGAGGGCGGGGCCGAGTTTGGCGAAATTGATCTGGTGCGGGAAGTTCCACGGTGTGATTGCGCCGACGACGCCGACCGCTTCCTTGAGCAGTCGGCGATGGGTCGGAATCCCCATGGGTGACGCGTGCCCGAGATCTTGTTCCCACGAATAGGTTTCGATCAGATCGGCCCAGTATCGAAGATCTTCGATCGGGCCTTCGAGTTGCGGACCGCTCGTCAGCATGACGGGTGCGCCGACCTCGGCGACGGTGATCTCACGCAACTCCTCGATGTGAGACTGGAGTGCGTCGCACAGTTGGCGCAGGCAGCGAGCGCGAAACCCGTGATCGCGTGCCCATTCGGTCTCGTCGAACGCACGGCGCGCAGCGGCAATGGCCGCGTCCATGTCCGCGGTGGTGCCTTCGGCCGCACGGCCGATCAGTTCCTCGGTGGCCGGGTTGAAAACTTCGAAGGTTCCACCCGATCCGGGAACCAGCTTTCCGTCGACGAGAAGTGCAGAACTGTCTGCGGGTCGAAGCGTCATAACGCGAACCCTCTCTTTCTGGACATGTGTCTGGACTCTAGTTCACACTCGTGGTTGAGGCAATGGTTTCTGGGGCATAAGAGATTTCGAGAGCGTCTCGGGATCTGCTTCGGTGAAAAGCGCCTCGTGTCCGGGGCGGCGCGGCTACGGTTCACCGCACATTCACATCCACGCCTTCACATGCACGCCTTCACATCCACGCTTTCACATGCACGCCTTCACATTCACGGGAGAGAGGTCGAAATGAACAGAGTTGACGGAAAAGTGGTGCTGGTGACCGGTGCTGCTCGAGGTCAGGGGCGCAGTCATGCCGTTCATCTCGCACGGGAGGGCGCGCACATCATCGCCTTCGATCTGTGCGCAGACATCGCCAGCAACGAATACCCGCTCGCCAGTCCTGCCGATCTCGAGGAAACGGCTCGACTGGTGAAAGAGACCGGACAGCAGGTGGTGACGGCCCGTGTCGACGTCCGCGATCGCGCCGGACTCGAAACGGCACTTGCCGAGGCGGTAGGTCAGTTGGGCGGATTGCATGTCGTCGTGGCGAACGCCGGTATCTGTCCGCTCGGCAAGCACGTGTCGACTGCCGGTTTCGTCGACGCGTTCGATGTGAACTTTCTCGGTGTCGTCAATACAGTGCACGCGTCGATGGAATACCTCGGCGAAGGGGGTTCGATCATCGCGATCGGCTCTGTTGCCGGTCTGGTGCCACAGACCGGATTCAACGGGCAGCAGGCGCTCCAGGGTCCGGGTGGCGACGGATACGGACTGGCCAAGAAGCTGATTCAGGCATATACCAGTTCGTTGGCACTGACTCTCGGGCCGAGTTCCATTCGCGTCAACGCGATTCATCCGACCAACGTGAACACCGACATGTTGCAGAGCATGCCGATGTACCGGACGTTCCGTCCCGACCTCGAGAATCCGACCGCCGAGGATGCGGCAGTGACGTTCCCGTTCATGCAGGCGATGCCGACCCCGTGGGTCGAGCCCGCGGACATCTCGCATGCGGTCGTGTACCTGTCCTCGGACGAGTCGCGATTCGTCACCGGCCAGCAACTGCGCGTGGACGCTGGTGCCGGGATGAAGATCGGTCTGTAGTAGAACTTTTCGCTTCGTGGCTGCCTGTGAGTGGTGAATTTTCGAAGTTTCCCCATTTCGTTGCCCTGGACAGGGCGCTGTAGTAACGTCCAGACACGTGTCCAGCAAACGGGGCGATTCAAGTGGCGGGGGATCGATTGTCTATGAATCCACTCGCAGGCGCCTCACGGGCAAACAGGCGGAAACTGTGGCCAGGCTTGCCGAAGCAACAGTGAAAGTTCTACGCAAACAAGAGTTTTCCGGACTGACTGTCCGTTCGGTTGCGGCCGAAGCGGGTGTAGGAACTGCGACCGCCTACACGTATTTCGCGTCCAAGGAGCATCTGGTCGCAGAGGTTTTCTGGCGAAGACTTCAGAACTCGTCGGCGCCTGATGGCTCAGGGTTGGATCGCACCGCGCACGTGCTGTCTGTACTTCGAAACATCGCGCTGCTTCTCGCGGACGAACCGGAGGTATCGGCCGCCGTGACCAATGCACTGCTCGGATCCGATCCTGAAGTGGAACATCTTCGCGGGCGGATCGGACTCGAGATCCATCAACGACTCGCTTCGGCGCTGGATCCGAATGGCGAACCCGAAGTGTTGGAAGCGCTCGAAATGCTTTATGCCGGGGCGCTTCTGCGAGCAGGGATCGGCTACGGAACCTACGCGCAAATCGCTGGACGCCTCGAGGCCTCAGCTCTACTGATCCTGGAGAAATCATGACAGAAGCTTTGATCGATCCGGTGGTCTTCAATCCGTACGACTACCACTTTCACGACGATCCGTATCCGACGTACAAGCGTCTGCGCGAAGAATCACCGTTGTATCACAATCCGGACGTTGGCTTTTGGGCGTTGTCGCGATATGCGGACGTGGTCGACGGATTCAAGGACAACAAGCGTCTCTCGAGCGCCAACGGGGTATCGCTCGACCCCGCAGCCTACGGTCCACACGCACATTATGTGATGTCGTTTCTCGCGATGGACGATCCCCGCCATATGCGGTTGCGCCAGTTGGTTTCTCGCGGATTCACGCCGCGACGGGTTGCGGAGCTCGACGGCCGGATACTCGAACTCACGAAGCAACATCTGGTACCTGCGTTGGGCGCGGGGGAGTTCGACTGGATTACGGAGGTGGCGGGAAAGCTGCCGATGGACGTCATCTCCGAACTCATGGGGGTTCCCGAACCCGACAGAGCCGAACTGCGGCGAAAGGCGGATCTGGTGGTGCATCGAGAGGCGGGTGTTCTCGACGTGCCGCAACCTGCGGTGGAGGCTTCGATCAGTTTGATGGGCTACTACAAGGAGATGATCGCGCAGCGTCGCCGATCGCGGACGGACGATCTGACCTCGGCCTTGCTCGATGCCGAGATCGACGGAGACAAACTCTCGGACCAGGAGATCCTCGGATTCATGTTTCTGATGGTCGTGGCCGGAAACGAGACCACGACCAAGCTTCTCGGAAACGCTCTGTACTGGGGTTCGCACCACCGGGAGCAGATCACACCGGTTCTCGACGATCCCGAACGAGCCTCGGAGTGGGTGGAAGAGACTCTTCGCTACGACACGTCGAGCCAGATCGTGGCTCGGACTTCGGTTGTCGACCTCGAGTATCACGGACGCACCATTCCGGCGGGGGAGAAGGTCCTGCTCCTGATCGGATCGGCCAACCGAGACGCCGACGTCTTCGAGGATGCCGACAGCTTCCAGATCGGCCGGAGTTCGTCGGGAAAACTCGCGAGTTTCGGTGGTGGCGTGCACTTCTGTCTCGGTGCCCACCTTGCCAAGCTCGAAGCCAAGATCGCCCTCGCAGAGTTCGGGCGTCGGGTCAGCGACTACGAAGTCGACGAGTCCGGAATCGAGCGTGTTCATTCGACAAACGTCCGGGGCTTTGCGGCCCTGCCGGTGAAAGTGCAGGTGCGCTGATGCCTCGTTTCGAACCCAATCCACTTCGCCGGCCGGCATTGATCAGTGGTGCATCCTCGGGAATCGGCACCGCTACTGCGTATGCCCTGGCCGAACTCGGCCATCCGGTTGCGCTCGGTGCGCGTCGAGTCACCGAATGCGAAGCCATCGCCGAGAAGATCCGCAGCAATGGTGGCGAAGCGTTTGCCCACTTCCTCGACGTCACGGACGGTGATTCGGTCGACGGATTCGTCTCGGCCGCAGAGGCAGTCCACGGTCCCACCGAAATGGTCGTCTCCGGTGCCGGTGACCTCGAATTCGGGGCTGCGGACGAGATGGATCCAGAGGCGTTTTCACGGCAGATCCAAGTCCACCTCGTTGGTGCGCAGCGATTGGCGCATCGCGTACTCCCCGGCATGAGGCAACGACAGCGCGGTGACTTCGTACTGATCGGCTCGGATTGTGCCGAGCGCCAGCGTCCACTCATGGGTGCTTACGACGCGGCCAAGGCCGGGCTCGAAGCAATGGGGCGCCAGATGCGAATGGAGCTCGAAGGAACAGGCATTCGCGCGTCGATCGTGCGACCCGGGCCGACACTGACCGGCATGGGGATGGACACGACGCCGGAGATCATCGGACCGGTTGGGGAATCGTGGAGTAAGTGGGGGTTCGCCCGCCATGGTTACTTTCTGCGCGCCTCGGACATCGCCAATGCCATTGTCGCCGTTGTGTCGGCGCCGCGAGGAGCACACATCGTGCTCGTCGAAGTTCAGCCCGAGGCACCACTGGACAAACTTCCCACTGCGAACTCACAGGAGACGACATGACGCACGGAGTGCAGGAGACGTCGCGAACACTGCCCGAGCCGCCGCGGGTGTCCGGCGGGGATCTCCCGCACGGGCATCTCGAGGAACTGCGAACCGACCCGATAGCGCTCATGCGCCGGGTGCGTGAGGAATGTGGTGACGTCGGCGCCTTTCAACTTGCCGACCGCACAGTGATCCTGCTGTCCGGAGCTGAGGCAAACGAGTTCTTCTTCCGCTCCACCGACGAGGATCTCGACCAACAAGCGGCTTACCCCTTCATGAAGCCGATATTCGGTGAAGGCGTCGTCTTCGATGCCAGCCCGGAGCGGCGTAAGGAGATGCTGCACAACTCGGCTCTGCGCGGCGAACAGATGCGTGGGCACGCCGCCACGATCGGCCGCGAGGTCGAGGCGATGGTCGCGCAGTGGGGAGACGAAGGCGAGATCGATCTGCTCGACTTCTTCGCCGAGCTGACCATCTACACCTCGTCGGCGTGCCTGATCGGCAAGAAGTTCCGCGACGAACTGGACGATAGCTTCGCCAAGCTGTATCACGAGCTCGAACAGGGAACTGATGCATTGGCTTTCGTGGATCCGTACGCGCCGATCGAGAGTTTCCGCCGCCGCGACGAGGCCCGGTTGGCGTTGGTCGCTCTGGTACAGGACATCATGAACGGGCGCATCGCGAATCCTCCGAAGGGCAAGGAGGACCGCGACATGTTGGACGTGTTGGTCTCGGTCAAGGACGAGAACGGCGACCTCCGGTTCAGTGCCGACGAGATCACCGGCATCTTCATCTCGATGATGTTCGCCGGCCACCACACGACTTCCGGCACGGCAGCGTGGTCGCTGATCGAGATGTTGCGGCATCCCGACACCATGACGGACGTCGTCGACGAACTCGACAATCTGTACTCCGACGGCGCCGACATCAGTTTTCATGCCCTGCGCCAGATTCCGGTTCTCGAGGCCGTGGTCAAGGAAACCCTTCGACTGCATCCGCCGTTGATCATCCTGTTGCGGGTGGCACGTGGAGATTTCGAAGTGGGCGGCTTCGAGATCCGAGAGGGCCATCTTGTCGCTGCGACGCCCGCGATCTCCAATCGAATCGCCGAGGACTTCCCCCGACCGGACACCTTCGATCCCGGGAGGTACATCGACCCGAATCAAGAGGACATCGTCAACCGCTGGACGTGGATTCCGTTCGGAGCCGGCCGGCATCGCTGCGTCGGTGCTGCATTCGCCCAGATGCAGCTCAAAGCGATCTTCTCGATCCTGCTGCGGGACTTCGAGTTCGAGATGGCGCAGCCGTCGGAGTCCTACCGAAACGACCACAGCAAGATGGTCGTCCAGTTGCAGCAGCCGTGCACGGTGAGGTACCGGCGCAGAACACGTCCCGGGCGTGAGGGGTGATCATGCACGTCGAAGTCGACCTCGACCTGTGCCAAGGCCATGCGGCGTGTGAGCTCGAGGCACCGGAGATCTTTGTCGTCCCGAAGCGGGGGAAGGTCAGTCTTCTGGACTCGGACCCACCCGAGTCGCTCCGCGGTGAAGCCGAGCTGGCGGTCAGGTACTGCCCGACCGGCGCCCTGAGAATTGTCGACTGATTACAGCGGATTGTCGATTGATTGCAGCGAATTCAAGTACTCGAGGGAGGAAGTTCAGATGACGGGTTTCGACCGCGCAGAGCTCGACGAGATGGTCCAACGCTGGATCGAGGCGAACAAGAAGGCCGAAGCCGCCGGTGATTGGAAACCGTTGGCGGACATGTACACCGAGGACGCCACGTACGGGTGGAACTACGGTCCCAAGCAGGATTTCATGGCGGTGGGGCGCGAGGAGATTCGCGAAGTCGCGCTCGGCCTCGAGATGAAGGGCCTCGAAGGCTGGGAGTACCCGTATCAAGACTTTGTGATCGACGAACGTAGCGGAAACGTGATCGGCTTGTGGAAGCAGATTTCCGATGCCAAGCGTGAGGACGGGAGCAACTACTCCGTCTACGGTATCGGCGGTAGTTGGTTCCGCTACGGCGGGGACTTCCAATGGTCCTGGCAGCGTGACTTCTTCGACTTCGGGAACGTGTCGGCACTGTTCATGGAGATGATCGGCAACAACGCTCTCTCGAAGGGGATGCAGGGCCGGATCCAGCGATCGATCTCGGGCGACCCGCTACCGGGCTGGTATCCGGTGGGCACCGCGCCGGTCCCGCTGTGGTGAGTCCGATGACGGTGCGCGATTCCTTCGAGACACTCTCGCAGCGCGACCTTGCCGTGTTGGTGCCCGAGTTGCTCCTGTGCGGGCAGCTGATCGATCGCTCGGGCATGGCGCATCTGATCGTCGAATTCGGACGCGAGGGTATGGCGCAGGTGGCCGTCGAGGAGTGGGAATCGGCCAGCCCCTGGTACACCCGCCGCATGCAGAAGGCCCTCGGATACGAGGGCGACGACGTCGTGACGATCTTCAAAGGGCTACAACTCGACATCGGCGCTCCGCCACAGTTCATGGACTTTCGATACCGGGTCGACGATGCGCTGCACGGTGAATTCTGGCTCGATCATTGTGGAGCACTCATGGACGTCGAGCCGTTGGGCGATGAGTTCGTGACCTCGATGTGTCACGACATCGAGGATCCGACTTTCGATGCGACGGCCATAGCGACCAACCCGCACGCCCAGATCCGTCCGATTCACCGACCACCGCGCAGGCCCGCGGACCGACATCCGCACTGTGCCTGGACCGTTTCCATCGACCCGTCGCACACGCCTCCCGTGATGACCGCGCACACCGAGCAGATCGGACGCACCGCCGCGGTGACGGTCGAGCTGAGCCCGATCGATCACGGTGGGGACGGTAAGGCGGACTACTCGGGTCCGTTGTTGTCCGACCTGAGATTTTCCGACTTCTCACGATCAGCCTTGGTTCGTATCGCAGAGGAGATCTGCGTGCAGCATCATCTGTTGGCGTTGGGCTTTCTGGCAGCGGTTCGCCGCCGTGCCGACGAAGACAAGGCGCGCGAGATCACGCGAAAGCAATTGACCGGAATCGCGGGAGTTGCGGCACAGCGTATTCGAGATGCGCTCGGGCTTCCTTCGACTCTGGAATCGTTGGCATTGGTCCTGTCCGTGCATCCCTTGCTGAATCCGAAGCAGTATGTGGAGAGCGAGATCCGACCGGACGGCGGTGCTCTGGAGCTGTGGATCTCGCGAGACGCTCTTGTCGACCGTGACGGCGGTTGGCCGACCTTGCTCGGCAGCGAGCACCTCGATCCCCTCCAGGCTTTGGTCCGCGGCGTGAATCCGCACTTCACCGTGAGAGTGGTGGCCGAAGATGCCGCGGGGCTCCTTCTGGCCGTCGACATCACCGAAGCTCCCGCACCGGAATGCGTCGAAGTTGCCATTACGAAGGTCAGTACCGGCGCGGCATTCGTATTCGAAGATCGCGGAATCCCTTTGCCTCTCTTCGTCGTCTGACCGGCCGAACCCGAAGGACTCAACCTATGGCGTACACGTTTGCAGACCTGTTCGAGCATTCCGTCGATGTGATGCCCGATCGCCTCGCGCTGATCGTTTCCGGCGAGGAGGTGACATACCGTGAGCTCGACGAGCGGGCCAACCGATTGGCGCATTACTTCCAGTCCGTCGGGTTGGGTGTCGGTTCGCACATCGGTATACAACTGCACAACTCGATCGAGGCGATGGTTGCTGTCCTCGCGGCCTTCAAGATCCGCGGCGTTCCCATCACGGTGAACTACCGCTACACGAGCGACGAATTGGTTTATCTGTACGAGAATGCGGATCTCACGGCGTTGGTATTCCATCGTGGTTTCGCTGAGCGGGTCGCCGAGGCGTTGGTGTCCGCGCCGCGGGTCAAGTACGTGATCGAGGTGGCGGACGAACTCGCTCTCGGGAACGAACCGTCGATTCCGGGGGCAGTGGCGTACGAGGATGCTCTCGGCAACCAATCCCCGCTGCGCGTAGGTGAACATGCTTTTCCCGAGCGTTCCGGCGACGACGTCTACGTTCTCTACACCGGCGGAACAACCGGACGACCGAAAGGCGTCGTCTGGCGGCAGGAAGACATCTGGCGCGTGTTGGCCGGCGGTTACGACTTCTATTCGGGTGAGCCGATCGCCGACGAGTACCAGCAGTCGCGCGGTGGCGCCGCGGCAGCCGAACCGATGCGGTGGTGCATGCTTCCACCGCTGATCCACACCTCGGCACTGATGCCGACGTTCAACGCTCTGTTCTCCGGAAACACCGTCATCTTCGAACCGAAGTTCGATGCGGCGCAGGTCTGGAAAGTCGTCGCCGAATATCGCCCGCAGGTCATGGTCATCACCGGCGACGCCATGGGCCGTCCACTGGTCGAAGCCCATCACGAATTGCAACCGGATGCGTCGAGCCTGGCCGTGCTCGCCTCCGGCGCTGCGCTCTTCTCCGGATCGGTCAAAGACGCGTTCTTCGACGTCTTTCCGAATCTGATGATCTCCGATTCGGTTGGATCGTCCGAAACAGGCTTCGGCGGAATCGGATTCGCAACCAAAGGGCTCGAGCAGCGTGGCGGACCCAAAGTGGGCGCCAACAGATTCACGGTCGTCGTCGACGACGACAACCGTGTGTTGGAGCCGGGTTCGGGGGCCGAAGGATGGTTGGCGAAACTCGGCAACGTCCCACTGGGCTACTACAACGATCCGGTGAAGTCGGCCGAGATATTCCGAGAGGTGAACGGCGCGCGGGCAGTGGTGACCGGAGACCGAGCGCGGATCGAGGACGACGGCTCGGTCACTCTCCTCGGCCGGGGAAACATGGTGGTCAACACCGGCGGTGAGAAAGTCTTCGTGGAAGAGGTCGAAGCAGTGGTGAAGGCCCATCCCGACATCTACGACGCAACAGTGATCGGCATTGCCGACGAGCGGTGGGGCAATCGGGTGGCGGCGGTGCTCCGCGTCCGCGATGGTGTGGAACCGGATTTCGATTCCATCGAAAAACACACCCGCACTCAGCTTGCCGGCTACAAGATTCCGCGTTCCTTCTGGATCGCCGACGAGGTCGTTCGAGCGCCGAGCGGCAAGCCGGACTACCGCTGGGCCAAGGAGTTCTCACAGAACAGCGACCCGGTCCACCGGATCGACTAGCGCTCACACGCAACACCCGGCACCCGGCACCCATCCGTAAAGGAGCATCTGCAATGCCTGAGATCGACCTTCCCGACGGGTTCGACGTGACCGACCCGCATCTGTACGGCGAGCGCGTCCCGCTTGCCGAGTTCGCCGAACTACGACGATGCGCTCCGGTCTGGTGGAACGCCCAGGAACCGGGTACCGGCGGATTTCACGACGGTGGTTGTTGGGTTGTCTCCCGCCACGCAGACGTCCGCGACGTCTCGTTGCGCAGCGAGGAGTTCTCGAGCAACGTCAACGGCTGCATTCCGCGGCATGAAGACAACATCTCGGCGGAGGAGTTGGAGGCGACAAAACACGTCCTCATCAACAAGGACGCCCCTGAGCACACACAGCTGCGCAAGTTGGTGGCGCGCTTGTTCACTCCGCGGTCGGTGGAAGCGATGCGGGCCGGGCTGGAAGCGCGGGCAGAAGACATAGCGTCGGCTGCCGTGGCGGAAGGTAGCGGTGATTTTGTCAGCCAGGTCGCCAGCGAGTTACCGATGCAGGCGATCTCGGAGCTGATCGGTGTACCGCAGGACGGGCGCCGTCAGCTGTACGAATGGTCGAATCAGATGACGGGATACGACGACGAGTCGCTCGCCGGCGAGTCGCGGATGGCGTCGGCGCAGATCCTGGGCTACGCCTATCAACTGGCCGAGGCGAGACGGGAGGAACCGCTCGACGACATCATCTCGCGCTTGGTGCATGCCGACATCGACGGGCAGAAACTCACCCCGGAACAGTTCGGTTTCTTCGTCATCATGTTGGCTGTCGCGGGCAACGAAACGACGCGCAACGCAACGACACTCGGCATGATGGCATTTCTCGAGCATCCGGATCAGTGGGAACTGTACAAGCGTGAGCGTCCGCGCACCGCCGCGGACGAGATCATCCGCTGGGCTTCGCCACTGACGTCCATGCAACGAACAGCAGTGGTGGACACACAGATTGCCGGCACTGCGATTGCGAAGGGGCAGCGTGTCGTACTGCTCTACGGCTCGGCGAACTTCGACGAAACCGTCTTCGAGAACCCCGACGTCTTCGACATCACCCGAGACCCGAACCCGCACCTCGCGTTCGGAGGAACCGGACCGCACTACTGCGTCGGCGCCAACCTGGCCAGAATGGAGGTCGATCTGATCTTCGGCAAGATCGCCGATCACATGCCCGACATCAGCAAGCTCGGCGATCCGAGCAGGCTCTCGTCCGGTTGGCTCAACGGGATCAAGGAATTCAAGGTCGACTACGGCAACTCCACGTCATGTCCTTCGGGGCATTGACGTGTACAGCGGAAGAGTTGCACTTGCGGGCCCGATGCGCGAACTCGGCCAGTTCTACCGGATGGGCGCCGATGTCGCAGTGGGCTTGTTCCGCACCCGCTTTCAGGTGCAGGAGTTTCTCGAGCAGAGTTGGATGATCGCCCGGGTGTCGATCGTGCCGACCGTGTTGGTAGCCGTGCCGTTCACGGTCCTGGTGAGTTTCACCCTCAACATCCTTCTCCGCGAGATCGGTGCCGCCGACCTCAGCGGCGCCGGGGCCGCGCTCGGTGCCGTGACTCAGGTCGGTCCGGTGGTGACGGTGCTGATCGTGGCAGGTGCGGGCGCGACAGCCATCGCCGCCGATCTGGGATCGAGAACGATTCGTGAAGAGATCGACGCCATGGAGGTGCTCGGGATCGATCCGATCAATCGGTTGGTGATTCCGCGTGTGGTCGCGTCGACCGTGGTGGCTTTGCTGCTCAACGGACTCGTCTGCGTCATCGGCATCGCCGGCGGTTACGCCTTCTCGGTGTTTCTCCAGGGCGTGAACCCTGGCGCCTTCGTCGAGGGAATCACGTTGCTGACCGGCCTGCCCGAGGTGGCGTTGTCGATGGTCAAAGCTGCACTGTTCGGGATGCTGGCGGGATTGGTGGCCTGCTATCGCGGACTGTCGGTACGGGGTGGGCCGAAAGGCGTGGGGGAGGCCGTCAACGAAACGGTGGTGTACGCATTCATGGCGTTGTTCGTCGTCAACACCATCGTCACCGCGGTCGGCATCCGATTGACGGCGGGGTGATCGAGGTGACGCTGTCGGATTCACTGGCACAAATCGGCAAGTTCGGACGCACGCGGGCGCGGGTGGCTCGAACGTCACGCTCGATCGACGACGTCGGGCGACAAGCTGTCTTCTTCGCGCGCGCCATCGCTCACATCCCGTGGGCAATTCGCAAACACCCGAAAGAAGTGTTGAGGCTGGTAGCCGAGATCAGCATGGGCACCGGAAGTTTGGCAGTGATCGGCGGCACGGTTGCGGTCGTAGGATTTTTGACTCTCGCCTCGGGCGGCACCATTGCGATCCAAGGTTTCAGCTCGCTGGGAAATATCGGAGTCGAAGCGCTCACCGGATTCTTCTCCGCCTTCATCAACGTTCGTATCGCTGCGCCGGTCATCGCGGGAATCGGCCTGTCGGCCACGATCGGAGCAGGTTCGACCGCGCAGATCGGTGCCATGCGAATCAGCGAGGAAATCGACGCCCTCGAATCGATGGCGATCAGTTCGGTCCCGTACGTCGTCAGCACCCGCGTCACCGCAGGGATGATCGCGATCTTGCCGCTGTACTCACTGGCGCTCGTAGGATCATTTCTGGCCGGACGATTCACCACGGTCGTGCTGTTCGGTCAGTCCTCGGGTCTTTACGACCACTACTTCACGACGTTCCTCGATCCGGTCGACGTCGCATGGTCCTTCGTTCAAGTGCTCGTGATGGCACTACTGGTGATGCTGATCCACACGTACTACGGATACAACGCGTCCGGGGGACCGTCGGGCGTGGGAACTGCAGTGGGCCGCGGGGTTCGGCTCTCGCTGATCTGCGTCGTGGCGGTGACCCTGCTCGTCTCACTCGCGCTCTACGGCGGTTCCGGCAACTTCAATCTGTCCGGTTAGGGGGACTGCGTGCACAGATACGGCTACAAGTTGGCTGCTCTGGGCTTGGCTGCGGCGATCGTCGGGGTCATCGCTTTGTCGGTCGCGTCTTTCAACCAGGTGTTTGTCGCTCGCGTCCCGATCACGGTGATCGCGGAGCGCGCGGGGCTCGTGATGGATCCGGGCGCACGGGTGAAGATGGCCGGGGTGACCGTGGGCTCGGTGGAGTCCATCACGCCGACTGACGACGCCACCGCACAACTGTCGTTGTCGATCGATCCCGAAGCGCTCGAATCGATTCCGTCAAACGTGGATGTGGCGATCACGTCGAACACGGCCTTCGGCGCGAAGTTCGTCAGCCTGTCCTCGCCGGAGCAGCCGAGCAGCGCGCGACTTGCCGCTGGGGCGACGATCGACGCATCCCGGGTGACTGTCGAGCTGAACACGGTATTCGAGAAACTCACCACCGTGCTCCGGACGGTGGACCCGGGCAAACTCGATTCGACATTGGGTGCCCTCTCGACTGCTCTGCAAGGACGCGGCGAACGGCTCGGGGTCGCACTCGAACAAGCAGATTCCTCGTTGCTCGAATTCAACACTGCACGTGAGGCTCTCGATCATGTGTTGACTGATTTACCAGCCGTCACACAGACCTACCGCGACGCTGTTCTCGACTTGATGGACACCCTCGACTCGCTCACGACGACGGGAACCACTGTTCTCGACGAGCAGCAGAATCTTGATCTCCTCTTGCTCAACGTGATCGGGGTCGCCCGCACCGGAGAAGATGTACTGGGAGCCAACGCCGACGGTATCGACACCGTTCTGTCGTTACTGCGGCCGACCACCGCACTGCTCGATGAATACTCCCCGGTGATTCCCTGCATGTTCCACGGACTGCAGGAGAGCAAGAAGATCGGCGACGGCGCCTACAACGGACAACCAGGAATCAAGATGTCGATCGGTCTGATCGCCGGAACCGAACCGTACCGATATCCCGACGACCTTCCGAAGGTCGCGGCAACAGGTGGCCCGCAGTGTATGGGTCTTCCACTGCGCGACCCGAACGTCAATGCTCCGTACCTGGTGACCGATACCGGGGTGAATCCGTTTGCGCCCGAGCGTCAGCCGAATGGTGGGCAACCGATGAACACGGTCCAGGATCTGATGAGCTACCTGTTCGGGACGGAGATCCGATGAAAGTTCGTGGGTACACCGTCAAGTTCGGAATTTTTGTTCTGGTGATGATCCTCGTCAACGCCGGGCTGATCCTCGTGTTCGGCCAGATGCGAGGTGGCGACGCGAGGTCGTACTCGGCGGAGTTCGTCAACGCCTCCGGGCTCAGAGCCGGCGACAAGGTGCGCATCGCGGGTGTGCCGGTCGGTTCTGTCGGCTCCGTCGAATTCGGTGGGAATCACCGTGCCCACGTGAGTTTCAGTGTGGATACGGGTGACACCGTGACTGTATCGACCAGAGCCGCTGTTCGATATCAGGATCTGGTGGGTAATCGATACCTCGAACTGCTCGACGATCCGGGGATCGCGGAACCGCAGCCACAGGGCGAGAGCATTCCCGTCGATCGCACCGCGCCGGCACTCGACCTCGATGCGCTACTCGGTGGTTTCAAGCCGCTGTTTCAAGCCCTGGACCCGGAGCAGGTCAACGCGTTGTCGATGTCCTTGCTCGAGGTGTTTCAAGGCCAGTCCGGAACTGTGGCATCGGTGCTGGCGCACACCGGATCGATCACGAACACTCTCGCAGACCGCGACCAACTGATCGGTCGAGTGATCGGCAACCTCGACGGTGTGCTCAGTGAATTGCGCAGCCGCGGTGGTCAGTTCAGTGACACTCTCGATCACCTACAACAGCTGGTCAGCGGGCTCGCGGCGGACAGGGAGATGATCGGGACTGCCGTCGAGAGTGTGAACACCGCATCAGGCACCTTCGCCGATCTCCTCGCCGGAGTTCGCCCGGACATCGCGGGAAACCTGTCGAAGCTGGACGCAAGCCTGAATCCGCTGATCGAGCAACAAAGTGAGCTCGATCGGATTCTCGCGTCCATGCCCTCGAACTACAAGCAGCTGATCCGAGTCGGCTCGTACGGGTCGTTCTTCAACTTCTATCTGTGCGGAATCGCATTGAAGGTCGACGGTGCCGACGGTACGCCGCTCACTGTCGACCTGGTGGATCAGACGACCGGAAGGTGCGCACCACGATGAGAGAGATGGCACAGAGCCAGGCCGTACGCGTGGGGGTCGTGGGATTGGTCGTCACGGCCGCCGTCGTATTGGCATCGCTCCAGTATCAGAATCTGCAGTTCCTGAAATCGGGTGTCGGGTACAGCGCGGTGTTCGCCGACGCCAGCGGTCTCGCGCCGGGAGACGAAGTCAACGCCGCCGGAGTGAAGATCGGAACGGTGGATCGGATCGAGGTCGAGCACGGACTCGCGCGCGTGGATTTCACACTGGAAGGCTCGATCGGTTTGGGAGAAAGCACGTCGGCAGCCGTCACCACGATGTCGTTGCTCGGCAAGCGAGCGGTATCGCTCGATCTGGACGGTACGGGAAGGATCGCGGTCGGCGGCGAGATCCCGGTCGAGCGAACAAGATCGGCGTACTCGCTGCCCGACGTGCTCGGTGACCTCACCACGACGGTCGAGGACATCGATCTCGACCAACTCTCCGAATCACTCGACGCAGTGGGGCAGGTGATGTCCGACAGTGCGCCGAACCTGAGGCCGGCGCTGGACGGTGTCGCACGGATCTCCGACAGCGTCAATAGACGCGACGACATGTTGCGCACCTTGCTGTCCGATGCAAACGACGTCGCCGGGACGCTGGCCGAGCGTGGACCACAGGTCAACGCGCTACTCGTCGACGGCAACGCCTTGTTGGGAGAACTGGATCGGCGACAGGCGGCGCTGGGGGAAGTGATCACGAACATCTCGGCGTTGTCGACCCAGCTGAGCGGACTCGTCCACGACAACGAGGCGCAATTGCAACCGGTCCTCGGCAAACTCGACACGGTTGTCGGCATTCTGCAGAACAACAAGGACAACCTTTCTCAGGGAATCGACGGTCTCGGTACGTACGTGGGCACGCTCGGCGACACCGTGGCCAGCGGTCCCTTCTATTACGCCTACGTCCAGAACCTGGTACCGGCGCAATACACCCAACCGTTGATCAACGCGATGTTCGGGCTACCACCTGCGCCGCTACCGATTCCGGAGGTTCGATGATGGGTGCCTTACGTGTTCGCAAACCGGTGAACTGGCGTCGAATCGCCGTCGTCGGTGGAAGCGTCGTCGGCGCGGCGATCGTCGTCGCGTCGGGATACCTTGCGGTGCAACATCTGCGCTACTACAACGTGACCGCCTACTTCACCTCGACGACCGGCCTGTATGTCGGTGACGACGTTCGTGTCGTGGGGGTCGACGTCGGCCGCGTCACCGAGATCGCCCCACAGGGAGATCGAATGCGCGTCGAACTGAAATTGGCGCGCGAGGTTCCCGTCGCCGAGGACGCGAAAGCGGTGATCGTTGCCCAGTCACTGGTCTCGGCCCGCTTCGTGCAGTTGACGCCGGCGGTGACGGACGGCGCCGACGCACTGAATGACGGTGCGGAGATCGGGCTCGACCGAACGGCGGTCCCGGTCGAGTGGGACCAGATCAAGGAACAGCTGGGCCGGGCTGCCGATGCTTTGGGTCCCGACGGGGACGATCGTGGTCCCGCCGCCAACTTCCTCGACGGTGCCGGATCCGCACTGGCCGGCAACGGGGAAGCGCTGGGGCGCTCGGTGACCGAACTCTCGGAGGCTATGAGCACACTCGACGAAGGCGGAGCCGATCTGTTCGGCACCATCCGCGGCCTGCAGACCTTCACGACCGCACTCGCCGCAAGCGACGAACAGATCGTTCAGTTCCAAGGACGGCTGGCAAATGTCTCGAGTGTGCTCGCCGAGAGCCGGACGCAATTGGCTCCGGCTCTCGCCGATCTGGACGCCGCCGTCGTCGACGTACAGCGGTTTGTCGAACAGAACCGAACCGGCTTGACGGAGCAGATCGCGAAGTTGGCCGACGTGTCCCAGGTATTGGTCGACAAACGCGCAGGCCTCGAGAAGGTACTGCATCTGGCTCCGACAGCGTTGTCGAACTACTACAACGTCTATCGGCCGGCCCAAGGAGCGATGGTGGGTGTGCCCGCATTCCAGAACGTCGGCAACCCGATCGACTTGATCTGCGGCGGAATCGCCGGCCTGGCCAATGACACCTCGAAGAAGGGCGCGGATTTGTGCATCGAATACCTCGGCCCGTTGCTCAACACGATCAAGGCGAACTACCCGGACCTGAGCATCAATCCGACCCGGGCGCTCGGCGCTCTTCCGGACCAACTGGTGTACAGCGAGCCTGATCTGGAACCGACTGGCGCCTTGAGTTTTCCGACGGTACCGGTGGCGTCTGATCTGACCGGCTTGCTCATGCCGTCGACAGGATCACGATGACTGGCCGTCGGTGGGGAACAGTGTGTGTGGCGGCGAGCGCCGTGCTCGTTCTGACGGGTTGTCAATGGAGCGGGCTGAATTCGGTGTCGCTGCCGGGCGCGGCCGGCCGCGGTGAGGGAAGTTTCTCGGTCGTGATCGAGATGCCGGACGTCACGTCGATCAGTCCCAACTCTCCGGTCATGGTCAACGATGTGACAGTCGGAAGTATCAGTGCGATCGAGACCGACAACTGGCACGCACGGGTGACGGTTGCGCTCGACGGTTCGGTGTCGCTGCCCGCCAACGCGACTGCCAAGATCGGCCAAACCAGTCTGCTCGGATCCAAACACGTCGCGCTCGCGCCGCCCACCGAGGTGGCGCCGGAAGGGCGGTTGTCGGAGGGATCCGTGATTCCCCTTGCATCGGCCAGTGTCTATCCCACCACCGAGGAAGCGTTGACGGCACTGTCCTTGGTGCTCAACGGCGGTGGGCTGGCCCAGATTCACAGCATCACCACGGAACTGAACACTGCTCTCGGCGGACGGACCGATGCGGCGCGCGACCTGCTGAGCCAGATGGACACCGTGACCGAGACACTCGACCGTCAACGCGAGGCGATAGTCACGACCATGGAGAATCTCGACGTGTTCGCCGGCGAGATCACGGCTCAGCGAGACGTTCTCGGTGAGGCGTTGGAGACCCTTGATCCGGCCTTGGCGGAACTGAGCGCCCAACGCGTCGACCTGACCACCGCCCTCGATGCGGTCGGCAGGTTCGGGGACGTCGGGACCGATCTGGTCGACCGGACCCGCGACGATTTGAAAGCCAATTTGAGCGCCTTGGAATCGACGCTGCAGAAGGTGGTCGAAACAGGACCGGACCTGATCAACAATTTGGGCAACCTGAGTACCTTCCCCTTCCCCCAGACGACCATCGACGACGGAATGCGCGGCGATTACACCAATCTGTGGGCGCTGATCGACCTCACGAGTAATCGCCTCCAGTCAGGTCTCGGCTTCGGTACGCCGTTCGGGGCGCCGCAAACCCCCGTGGAGAACGGAGTACTGGTCGATCCCTTGACCGCCCCACTCGGCACAGGGCAGCCCGGCCCACTTGGCACAGCGCAGCCCGCCCAGGGAGGTGGACGATGATTCTCACGAAGTTGGTGCGAAGGCAATTGACGATCTTCGCGATCCTGGCGGTGATAGGCATGAGCGCAGCGGCTATCTCGTACCTGAGAGTTCCGACCATGCTCGGAATCGGGCGCTATTCGGTGACAGTCGAACTGCCCGACGCCGGTGGCCTGTATCGGAACGCGAACGTGACCTATCGCGGCGACACCATCGGTCAGGTCAGATCGGTGCGTCTGTCTCCGGGAGTGGTACGCGCCGAATTATCTTTGGAGAGTGCGGTTCCCGTTCCCTCCAGCGGGCTCGCAGTAGCGGTGCGAAGTGTGTCGGCCATCGGCGAGCAATACGTCGACATGCAACCGAGAACCGCGGACGGACCCTTTCTGGCCGACGGAGACGTGATCGGCCCCGACGCTGTCACGATCCCGACCGAGATCGGACCGGTCCTCGATCAGGCGCAGGCGATGCTCGCATCCGTACCGCAGGACAAGTTGCGATCGGTGATCGACGAGTCCGCGGCAGCTTTCGGAGGCAGGGGAGAGGATCTGGCTCGTCTGCTGGATTCGACCACTTCGTTCGTCGATCAGATGTCTGCTGCCACAACGCCGGCTACGACGCTCGTACAGCAGTTGGATCCGCTCCTGCAGACACAGGTGGTGACGGGCGATCAGATTCGCCAGTGGGCGTCCAGTGTCGCTCAACTCAGTGGACAGTTGGCGGTCGCCGACGGGTCCGTGCGCAATATCCTCGAGACCGGACCGGGCTTCGCGACTGAAGCCGACCTGCTGTTTCAAGGCCTCAAGCCCACTTTGCCTGTGCTGCTTGCCAATTTCACCAGCACCGCTCAGGTGGCTTTGACGTACAACGCCGGGTTGGAGCAGGTGCTCGTCATCTTGCCGCCACTGGTCGCGGCACAGGAAACCGTTGTCCAACGCGGGCAGGTGGACGGCGCCGCGAACGTCAACTTCCACCTTCAAGCGCAGGACCCCGCGGCGTGCTCGACCGGTTACCTTCCGGCCGATCAGCGACGGGACCCGACCCAGATGAGTGTGCCGGACACCCCGGCTGATCTGTACTGCAAAGTTCCGCAGAACTCGGTCTTCGCAGTTCGTGGATCCCGGAACATTCCCTGTATGGAGGTACCGGGCAAACGAGCACCGAGCCCGGAGATCTGTCGGAGCCCCGAAGCGTACGTGCCGTCGGGGACCAATGCTCCCGGCGAGTTGTACACCGGGCCTGACGGTGTCGACTATCAACACACGGAATTAGCTCCTGCTGCTTCCGATTCGGGGGAGGGTGAGCCGTGGCAACAGTTGCTGACGCCGACGAATCGTTGAGAGGCGAGGTGCTCGAGCCGGTCCTAGGGAAACGCGGTGTTCTCACTGCCTTGGCATGGATCGCACTCGCGGCTCTGAGCGTCGTTGTGGTCTTCGGTGCTCTGGCAGTTCAATCCGACCGGGCGCGCGAGACCCAGCGTCAAGACTTCGTCGACGGTGCTGTCGCAGGAACCCTTGCTCTGATCGACGTTCACTCTGCCACGCTCGACGAGGATCTCGCGGCGCTGAAGTCGCTGACTACGGGGACTTTTGCAGACGAACTGAAGTCCGGTGAATCTGCGTTCGTCGCATCGATCCGTGATTTCGCCGTCGATTCCGACGGTCGTGTCGACACCGCAGCCCTGGCATCGGAATCCGGAACCTCGGGGGTGGTACTGATCGCGGCATCGGCTCAGGTCGCTAATTCAGCGGGAGAGTCTTCGGCGCGAACCTACCGTCTGCGCGTCGGTGTCGAAGAGGTCGACGGTCGGGTACTGATGTCGAGTGTGGAGTTCGTCCCGTGAAGCGCGCGGTCTTGGCGTTTGCAGCGCTGATCTTGGTGGGAGTCGGCGGGACTCTGCTCTGGAGTCACCACCGTTCGGCAGCCGCTGAAACCGCACGTGTCGAGGTGATCGGTGTGGCGCCGATGCTCGTCGAGAATCTCTTGAGCTACAACAGCGACACGGTGGACGAGGATCTTGCACATGCTGCCGAGGGCGCAAGTGGAACATTTCAGGACCGCTTCGCTGAATTCGGATCGAAAACCGTTGCACCCCAGTCGAAGGAGCAAGGAATCAGCACGAAGGCGCGAGTATTCGACGTGGGAGTGCTCTCCGCTGCTGCAGACCGAGCGGAATTGCTCCTGTTCGTCGATCAGATCACGACGAGTATCGCGCGGCCGGCACCAGCGTCGACGTCGAGCCGAGTCGAGGTGACACTCGATCGAGTCGACGGCACATGGCTGGTGAGTGCCATGACCCCCGTCTAGTGAAGGTTGTCGCGGCCCGCCATGATCAGCCTGGCAGTGACTTCGAGCCGGTCTGCGATCTGCGAATAGGACTCGTAACCCATGCCGGCTCGGACAAGCGCTCCGGACCAGGAGATTTCGAGTGCTTCGAGTACGTCGGGATCGTATGACGGCCCCAGCGCCTCGATGAGCCGCTCGCGGATGTTCTTGCCGATACGTCCCCGAAGGTGTTCGACGTCGGGATCGTTGCCCATCATCGCCGTGGTCACTGCCGCCGCCAGCTCCGGTTCGTCGGAGACGAGCAGTGCGACGCTGCGCAGGACCGAACAGACCTGCGCTTCCCGTTCCGCCTCCGGGGAGGGCTCGTGGGGTACCGCGTCGAGGCGACGCCAGAACAGTTCTGCCACAAGGTGACTCTTGGACGAGAAATAGGTGTATGCCGTAGCCGCGGCGACACCGGCTTCTGCTGCCACCATCCGCACGGTCAGATCGGCAAACCCTTTGTCGCGCAGGACCGTGATCGCTGCCGCGGTCAATCGATCGACGGTTTCGGCTTGCTGCTGGGTCAGTCTGCGGCGAGTGGACTCGAACTTGGTCTTACCAGACATGTGTCCAGACACTACGGGATCAGACCCGTGCGAGCAAAGTGTGCGCTATCGCTGCTCGTTCTCGCTCCCGCTCGGCGTCATGTCTCGCTCCCGCTCGGCGTCATGTCTCGCTCCCGCTCGGTGGGACAGAATTTCGAACCCCCGCGATCGCTAAGTTCATGTGTTAGAACGATTTCTAGAACATGTTCGGAAACTGTGCCCAGAATCAGAGAGGCTGACGATGACGAAGTGGGACGAGACGTGCGACGTACTCGCTGTGGGATCAGGTGGTGGACTCACCGGCGCGTACACGGCAGCCCGCGAAGGCCTCGACGTCATTGCGATCGAAGCAACCGACAAGTACGGCGGAACAACGGCGTACTCGGGCGGCGGCGGAATGTGGTTCCCGTGCAACGCCGTTCTTCGTCGGGGCGGGGACGTCGACACCATCGAGGATGCGCTGGAGTACTACCGATCAGTGGTGGGTGATCGTACGCCCGCCGACGTTCAGGAAGCCTACGTTCGAGGTGGCGCCGGGTTGATCGACTACCTCGAAGAGGACTCGAACTTCGAGTTCCAGATACTGCCGTGGCCCGACTACTTCGGTGAGGAGCCCAAGGCTCGAGCGAGCGGACGGCACATTGTTCCCAAGCCGATGAACGCGAACAAGCTGGGTGCGCTTCGTGATTCGCTTCGTCCGCCGCTGGCGACGGAACGGCTGGGGGAGGAGTTGCCGAAGTACCTCGTCGGCGGCCAGTCGTTGATCGGTCGATTCCTGTTGGCTCTTGCGGAACTCCCGAACGCCACCATGCACCTGAAGACCACTCTCGAGGAACTGGTTGTCGAGGACGGAGTGGTGGTCGGAGCCGTCGTCGACCGAGATGGTCGGCGTCGAACCATTCAGGCACGCAGAGGAGTGATCCTCGCCGCCGGTGGATTCGAGCAGAACGAGACCATGCGTGCCGAATTCGGTGTCCCCGGATCCGCTCTCGACACGATGGGCTGCCCCGGCAACCTCGGGAAGGCGCACCAGGCGGCGGTCGCCGCGGGTGTCGACACCGACCTGATGGGCGAGGCCTGGTGGTCGCCGGGACTCACCCATCCAGATGGGCGCTCCGCGTTTGCGCTGTGGTTCACCGGCGGAATCTTCGTGGACGACGACGGTCGTCGATTCGTCAACGAATCAGCGCCGTACGACCGCTTGGGTCGCGCCGTCATCGAACACATGCGGGCAGGGAAAGTAACCACGCCGTACTGGATGATCTACGACAACAGAGAAGGCGCAGTGCCGCCGGTGAAGGCACCCAACGTACCCATGGCCCAGACGGAGCAGTATGTGGCTGCGGGGTTGTGGAAGAGTGCACAGACACTCGAAGACCTCGCTGCCCAGATCGATGTTCCCGCAGCGGAACTGGTGGAGACCGTGAAGCGATTCAACGCGTTTGCGGCGACTGGCGTCGACACGGACTTCGGTCGAGGAGACACTGCGTACGACCGCGCCTTCTCCGAGGGGGCTTCGCCGCTCGTACCGATCGATCAAGGGCCGTTTCACGCTGCCGCTTTCGGCATCTCCGACCTCGGGACCAAAGGTGGTCTACGGACCGACGCGACCGGGAGGGTGCTCAAAGCCGACGGTACGGCGATTGCCGGGTTGTACGCGGCGGGGAACACGATGGCAGCGGCCAGCGGGACTACGTACCCCGGCGGTGGAAACCCGATCGGAGCGAGCATGCTGTTCAGTCACTTGGCTGCTCTCGACCTCGCGAAGCTGCCGTCTTGATCATCAGTCGCTCGTCTCGGGGATGTGGTCAGGCCTTGCCGAGTCCGGCGGCGATTCCCTTGTCCAGTTGGGTGAGCATTGCTGTACCCAACGACGAAAGCTGGGCGACCTGGCGATCGTCGAGGCCCTCGAAGAGGAGACCTTGAACTGAGGCGACGTGCGGCGGTGCGGCCGCGACCACCTTTGCCATTCCCTCGTCGGTGAGCACTGCGTTGGAGCCGCGGCTGCCACGAATGACTTCCCGTTTCACCCAGCCGGCCTTCTCCATCTTCGTGATCACGTGCGAGAGGCGGGACAGGGACGCGTTCGCGCGCTGGGCCAGTACCGACAACTGGAGCTTGTGGTCGGGGGCGTCCGAGAGTGCCGCGAGTACGAAGTATTCGAAGTGTGTGAGTGCCGAATCGCGTTGTAGTTGAGTGTCGAGTGCGGCAGGCAACCGTGTCACGAGAGCGATCAGTGTCAGCCATGCTTCTTGCTGCTCGGCTGTGAGCCACTTCGTCTGAGACTGCGCGTCGGGCTGCGCGGTCGGTTCACTCATCGGTGACTTCTCCTTCGGGTCGAGCATTCTTCGTGCACGGAGCGTGCTTGTGTACAGCGTCTCAGACGCATGTCCAGAAGAATCCTGCGGGGAATAGTTGCGGGACGCAAGTGTTGAGTTCTATATTAGGTTGAACCTTCAACCTACGACGAATGTCTATCCCGAGGAGTCCGTATGTCCACCACAACCATGCCTGCGCTGTATCTCAGCCACGGTGCTCCGCCGCTGGTGGACAGCGCGTTGTGGGTCGACCAGTTGGGGGCGTGGGCCGGCGATCTTCCGCGGCCGACGGCAATCCTCGTCGTATCGGCGCACTGGGAATCAGCACCGCTGACGATCGGATCGACGACCACGGGCACCCCGCTCATCTACGACTTCGGTGGTTTTCCCGAGAGGTTCTACCGTGCGAAGTACAACTCTCCCGGCGCTCCGGAACTCGCCGCCCAGGTTGCCGCGTTGATGCCGGACAACGAACGCGTGGTTCAGCAGCCGAATCGAGGCCTGGATCACGGTGCCTACGTGCCGCTCACGGTGATGTACCCGGACGCAGACATCCCGGTACTGCAAATTTCGCTGCCCACCCTCGATCCCGAGCGTTTGCTCCATCTCGGACAGCGCCTACGGCCACTCCGTGAGCAAGGTGTACTGATCGTCGGATCCGGATTCACCACGCACGGGCTACCGTTCCTGCGCGATCCGTCACCGGAGGCGCAGGCCCCGGGATGGTCGGCGGAATTCGACGCGTGGGCAGGGGAGAGGTTCGCTGCCGGTGACGTCGATTCCTTGATCGACTTCCGCGCTCAAGCTCCCGGGATGCCGTACGCGCATCCGACCATCGAGCACTTCGCCCCGTTGTTCGTCACGCTCGGTGCGTCATCCGATCCGGAACAGGTGCCCACCCAGGTGATCGACGGATTCTGGATGGGGCTTGCGAAGCGCTCGATTCAGGTCGCCTAGAGATTTCAAATCGCGCAGAGAATCAGGTCGCCCAGGTGGGTCAGCTTCGATTGCGAAGGAACTCGAGCGCCTGGTCGCCGTGGGTGTTGGCGCGTAGTTCACTCGAGATGACTTTGAGGACGGTGCGGTGGGTGTCGATCACGAAGGTCGAGCGTTTGACCGGAGCCAACTTGCCCAGGAGTCCGCGCTTGACGCCGAACTGTTCGGCTACCTTGCCGTCGGTGTCGGCGAGTAGGGGGTAGTCGAAGGATTGTGCGGTGGCAAAGGTGGACTGAGCTTCGACCGTATCGGTGCTGATGCCCGCTCGCGAAGCGCCCACCGCGGCGAATTCGCTGCCGAGGTCACGGAAGTGGCACGCCTCGGCGGTGCACACCGGCGTCGAGGCTGCCGGGTAGAAGAAGAGGACCAGGGGTCCGTTCTCGAGCAGGCTCGTCAGCGAGCGCGGAGTCCCGTCCTGGTCGGGCAGTGAGAAATCGGGAGCGAGTTGGCCTGGTTTCATTCGGCCGAGGTTACCCGCGCACGACGGCCACATGGGGGAGCCTGGGATGATGGAGCCATGCACGGCGAGCCCACCTCCATGTCCGCACGGTCATCCGACACCGCGATCGTCGGTGACGCGTCCGATTCCACCACGACCCGGGAGCAGTTCCGAGCTCTCGCAGCTGAGCACCGGGTCGTTCCGGTCACTCGGAAAGTGTTGGCGGACTCCGAAACTCCGCTCTCGGCGTACGAGAAGTTGGCCGGCAATCGTCCCGGCACCTTCTTGCTCGAGTCGGCCGAGAACGGTCGTTCGTGGTCGCGGTGGTCGTTCATCGGCGTCGGGAGTCCGGCTGCACTGACCGTCGTGGACGGAGAGGCGGCCTGGTACGGCAACGTTCCGGCCGGCGCTCCGGCCGGCGGCGACCCGATCGACGCGCTCGGTGCCACCCTCGAGCTGCTTCGTTCGGAGCGGCTGCCCGACCTGCCCCCGCTGACCGGCGGAATGGTCGGATTCCTCGGCTACGACGCGGTGCGGCGCCTCGAGAGATTGGGTGACTCCGCGGTCGACGACCTGCAGATCCCCGAAATGGTCATGCTGCTTGCCGCCGACATCGCCGCAGTCGATCACCACGAAGGGGCGATCACCCTTATCGCCAATGCCGTCAACTGGGACGGCACGGACGAGCGCGTCGACACGGCGTACGACGACGCAGTCGCCAGGTTGGACGCGATGACTCGTGCTCTCGCGGCGCCGGCGAAATCGACGGTGTCGACATTTTCGAAAGCGACTCCGAACTACCGTCGTCAGCGCACCACCGAGAGCTTCGGTGTCGATGTCGAAAAGTTGATCGGCGACATCGAAGCGGGCGAGGCATTCCAGGTAGTTCTCTCGCAGCGATTCGAGATCGATTGCACTGCAGCACCGATCGACGTGTACCGGATGCTGCGAGCGTCGAACCCCAGCCCGTACATGTATCTGCTCAACGTGCCGAACGGTGATGGAGAGACGGCGTTTTCGATCGTCGGTTCGAGCCCTGAGGCACTGGTAACCGTCGCCGAGGGCGTCGCGACAACACACCCGATCGCTGGAACCAGATGGCGCGGTGCCACAGAGGAGGACGACATCCTGCTCGAGAAAGATCTCCTCGCCGACGAGAAGGAAAACTCCGAGCACCTCATGCTCGTCGATCTGGGGCGAAACGATCTGGGTCGTGTCTGTCGCCCGGGCACGGTGAAGGTGCACGACTACCGGCACATCGAGCGGTACAGCCACGTGATGCATCTCGTATCGACGGTCACCGGACATCTGGCCGAGGGAAAGCACGCTCTCGACGCCGTCACCGCATGCTTCCCCGCTGGAACCCTCTCGGGGGCACCCAAGGTCCGAGCGATGCAGCTGATCGAAGAACTGGAACCGACCAGGCGCGGTATCTACGGCGGCATCGTCGGCTACCTCGACTTCGCCGGCGACGCCGACACCGCGATCGCGATCCGAACGGCATTGATCAAGGACGGGATCGGATACGTCCAGGCGGGCGCCGGCGTCGTCGCCGACTCGGATCCGGTCTACGAGGACACCGAGGCCCGCAACAAGGCGATGGCAGTGCTGAGCGCGATTGCGTCGGCGCACACCCTGCGCACCATCGGAGGTGACGATCAGTGAGTGAGAACGAGTCGAGTGCAGCGGAGCCTACAAGCGTTTCTCGTGGCACCGCCGTGCCGAGAACGCTTCTGCTGGCGTTGTCGGCAGCAGCTCTGTGGGGCAGCTCACGAATGACGTGGGTTCATCTGACCTCGAGCGACGGCAAGACGCTGGAGAGGACGACGGATCTCGACGGCAGCACCTGGGCGGCGGCGATGACTCCGCTCGCGCTCGCGCTTCTGGCGGCGATCGCGGCGTCGTTTGCGGTGCGAGGTTGGGCACTTCGGGTAGTCGGACTGTTGGTTGCCCTCGTCGCCGTCGCGGTAGCGGTTCCGGCAGTGCAGTTGTTGGTGTCCGGAGCCTCTGCGGACCGAGCGGTGGACTTGGCCGAGTTGTCCGGTCACCCGGAAGATCTCTCGACGACTGTTTCGGTATTGCCTGCCTTGCTTGCGTTGGTCGGAGCGGTGGCGGCGCTCGGCGCGGCGGTACTTCTGATGCGCAAACCTCCAGTGCGAGGCGGGTTGTCGTCGAAATACGACAACCCTGCCGCGCGCCGCGAGGCCGCAGCCAAGCTCGGTCAGGGAGACAAACCCGCATCGGACGAGCCTGTGACACAACGGATGTTGTGGGATGCGCTCGACGCCGGAGAGGACCCGACAGCGACTGACGGGGACGACGGAGTTGGGGGAGACAACGGCGCGAAACCGGGGTCGTCCCACTGAGTAAGACTGAACCCTCACCTGCGTGGGTACCCCGACGGAGTAGCAAAATTTCGTCCCACTAGGCTGAGACCACCCTGATGACGTATCTCACATCGGGCTCTTGCCCAGAAAGGATTCGGGCCACGATGACCGTACTCGACTCGATTCTCGACGGGGTGCGCGCTGATGTCGCCGCCCGCGAAGCCGTACTCGACTTCGCTGCAGTCAAGGCTGCTGCGGCCGCTGCACCGCCTGCACTCGATGCTGCAGCAGCACTTCTGGAATCGAGCATCGGCGTCATCGCCGAGGTCAAGCGAGCGAGCCCGTCAAAGGGTGCGTTGGCCGACATTGCCGATCCCGCTGAGCTTGCCGCGGCGTACCAAGCCGGTGGCGCACGCATCATCAGTGTTCTCACCGAAGAGCGCCGTTTTCACGGCTCGTTGGCCGACCTGGACGCAGTCCGTAAAGCGGTCACCATTCCGGTGCTCCGCAAGGACTTCATCGTGGGGCCGTACCAGATTCACGAGGCTCGCGCTCACGGCGCCGACGTCATCTTGCTGATCGTCGCGGCACTCGAGCAGCAGGCGCTCGCCTCGTTGATCGATCGCACCGAATCTCTGGGAATGACTGCCCTCGTCGAGGTGCACACGGAGGAAGAAGCCAACCGCGCGCTCGAAGCCGGCGCCAAGGTGATCGGTGTGAACGCCCGCAATCTCAAGACTCTCGAGGTGGACAAGAACACCTTCGGTCGCATCGCTCCCGGTCTTCCGACCGAGACGATCAAGATTGCCGAGTCCGGTGTTCGCGGAACTGCCGATCTGTTGGCGTACGCCGGGGCGGGCGCCGACGCAGTGCTCGTCGGTGAAGGCCTCGTGACCAGCGGCGACCCTCGCAAGGCCGTCGCAGATCTGGTCAATGCAGGTGCGCACCCGTCCTGCCCCAAACCGTCTCGATAAATCGCTTCACCCGCCCGGCGTGCTTTGATGCACCCGGGCGGTGACCAGCGACACCGTTGGGGCAGACTGGTGGGGTGACTTCACGTACTCAGGAACCAGGCTCCGGTGCAATATTCAAGGGCGGCAATCTGCCGCCGGCCAGCGCGGGACTCACCGAGCGCTCCCACGATCCCGACGCCGGAGGCCATTTCGGCGTCTACGGCGGACGGCATGTGCCGGAAGCTCTCATGGCGGTTATCGAGGAAGTCACTGCGGAGTACGAAAAGGCTCGCGCGGACGACACGTTCTTGAACGAACTCGATCGCTTGCAGCGCGATTACACCGGACGTCCGTCGCCGATTTTCGAGGCAACGCGAATGAGCGAGTTCGCCGGCGGTGCGCGCATCCTTCTCAAGCGTGAAGATCTGAACCACACCGGTTCTCACAAGATCAACAACGTTCTCGGTCAGGTTCTGCTGGCAAAGCGTATGGGCAAGACCCGCATCATCGCCGAGACCGGAGCGGGCCAGCACGGTGTGGCATCGGCCACCGCCTGTGCACTGCTCGGTCTCGAGTGCGTCATCTACATGGGTGCTGTCGACACCGAACGGCAAGCACTCAACGTCGCGCGCATGCGACTTCTCGGCGCGGAGGTCGTTTCGGTCGAGACCGGTTCGCGCACGCTCAAGGACGCGATCAACGAAGCCTTGCGCGACTGGGTTTCCCACGCGGACAACACCTATTACTGCTTCGGTACCGCGGCAGGCCCGCACCCGTTCCCCACCATCGTTCGGGACTTCCAGCGAGTGGTCGGCCTCGAAACACGCGTCCAGGTTCAGGCATTGACCGGCCGCCTGCCCGATGCAGTCACAGCCTGCGTCGGAGGCGGCTCCAACGCAATCGGAATCTTCCACCCGTTCATCGACGATCTGTCGGTACGGCTGGTTGGCTACGAAGCAGCCGGCGACGGTGTCGAAACCGGAAGGCATGCAGCAACGTTCGCCGGCGGTACCCCTGGCGCATTCCAGGGTGCCTACTCCTACCTCCTCCAGGACCAAGACGGTCAGACCATCGAATCGCACTCGATCTCTGCTGGTCTGGACTACCCGGGCGTCGGACCCGAGCACGCTTACCTGAGCGATATCGGGCGCGCGACCTACGAACCCGTCACCGACAGTGAAGCCATGGATGCGCTGCTGCTGCTCTCGCGCCGCGAGGGCATCATCCCGGCCATCGAATCGGCCCACGCCGTCGCCGGCGCACTCCGACTGGGCAAAGAACTCGGTGAGGGCGCGATCATCGTCGTCAATCTCTCCGGTCGCGGTGACAAGGACATGGACACCGCCGCAAGCTGGTTCGGTCTTTTCGACGGCGCCTCAGGTCAGGCAGCCGCTCCGGATGATGCAGCAGACGAGAACGACAACACGGAAGGCTCGGACAAGTGAGCGAACGACCATCACGCCTCGCACCCACCTTTGCAGCGTGCAAGGCTGACAAGCGTGCCGCCCTCGTCGGTTACCTGCCTGCCGGTTATCCGACCGTTCCCGAATCGATCGACGTGTTCAAGGCGATGGTCGACGGTGGCTGCGACATCATCGAAGTCGGTGTCGCGTATTCCGATCCGGTCATGGACGGTCCGACCATCCAGCGTGCAGCCGAAACCGCACTCACCAACGGCGTTCGCCTTCGCGACATCTTCACCGTGATCGAGCAGATCAGTTCGGTCGGCGGCAAGGCCGTCGTGATGACCTACTGGAACCCGGTACTGCAGTACGGCGTCGACAAGTTCGCACGAGACCTCGCTTCCGCCGGCGGGCTCGGACTCATCACCCCCAACCTCATTCCGGAAGAAGCAGGCGCCTGGATGGAAGCATCCGAGGAGCACCACCTCGACCGGATCTTCCTTGTCGCCCCGTCCTCGACGGAAGAACGGCTCGCGATGACACTCGACGCGAGTAGTGGATTCATCTACGCGGCCTCGACAATGGGTGTCACCGGCGCTCGAGACGCCGTGTCTTCGATGGCTCCGGAACTGACCGCACGAATCCGCGCGCATTCCGACATTCCCGTCGGCGTCGGATTGGGTGTTCGGTCCGGCGCACAAGCTGCCGAAATCGCGGCGTACGCCGATGCCGTCATTGTCGGCTCGGCTCTGGTCTCCGCGGTCGAGAACGGCTTGGGAGCGGTTCGCTCGCTCACCGAAGAACTCGCCGAGGGCGTCCGCTCGGCTACCGTGGCGTCGTGACCTCAACTGTGGACCTACTGGCCTATATCCCCAGCCCGCCCCAAGGCGTCTGGTACGTCGGACCGGTAGCGCTGCGCGCCTACGCGCTCTTCATCATCCTCGGCATCATCGTCGCGATCGTGTGGGGAGATCGTCGTTGGGTCGCCCGCGGCGGCGAGAAGGGGACCGTTCTCGACATCGCGATCTGGGCTGTTCCGTTCGGTCTGATCGGTGGCAGGCTCTATCACGTATTGACCGACTGGCCCGCCTATTTCGGCGAGAACGGTCAGCCTCTCGATGCACTCAAGGTGTGGCAGGGAGGCCTCGGAATCTGGGGAGCTGTGTTCCTCGGCGGCATCGGTGCGTGGATCGGCTGCCGTCGACGCGGCATTCCGGTTTCCGCGCTCGGTGATGCGATTGCGCCCGGAATCCTGCTCGCGCAGGCCATCGGTCGTATCGGCAACTACTTCAACCAGGAGTTGTACGGTCGCGAGACCACCGTCCCATGGGGCCTCGAGATCTTCGAGCGTGTGAACTCCTCCGGCCAGCTCGATCAACTGGCAGGTGTCTCCAACGGAGAAGTCATTCGGGTCGTTCACCCGACGTTCCTCTACGAAGCTGTGTGGAACGTCCTGATCGTGATCCTGCTGGTCCTCGTCGACCGCCGATTCAAGATCGGTCACGGACGCCTGTTTGCTCTGTACGTCGCGGGTTATTGCCTGGGCCGGTTTGTCGTCGAACTGATGCGCGACGATTTCGCATACGAGATCGCCGGCATTCGAGTCAACACATTCACTTCGGGGATCGTGTTCTTCGCCGCACTGGCCTACTTCTTCCTGGCGAAGAAGGGTCGTGAGGATCCGGCTGATTTGAAGTCGAAGGACTACGTCGCTGCGGTAGCTGCCGGCGAAGCAGGAGTCGCGGCGCCAGTTACCGAAACTGATTCGGCGAAGGCCGACGCGAAAGGCGCCGACGCTGAAGATTCTGAATCCGATGCTGCTGAATCCGCTTCCAGTGAGGCAAGCGCCTCCACGGCAGCGTCGGATGAGTCGTCGGACGCGGTGAAGCTGTCGAAGAAAGACAAGCCGTGACAGGTCCCTATTCGCAAGGGGGATTCCCCGAGGATCAGGGACCGGTCTACGGCGCGCCCAATCCGTACGGATATCAGCAGCCACTGCCCGCTCAATCGATGTACGGGTTCGGAGATCCCTATGCGCCGTACGGTCGGCACCCGGTAACGGGGGAACCGTATTCCGACAAGTCGAAAGCTACAGCTGGACTGTTGCAGATCTTGCTGGGCTTCTTCGGAATCTGTGGAGTCGGTCGTCTTTACATCGGGAGCGTCGGCATTGGACTGTGCCAACTGCTCGGCATGTTCTTCGCGCTGTTCATGTCCGCGTTCCTCATCGGAATTCCATTTGCCATCGGAATTTGGATCTGGGCGTTCGTCGACGGCATCGTGATACTTTCGGGCAATGCGCGGGACGGTGTTCGCCGGCCGTTACGAGGATGATCCGGGAGCACGAACCGAGGAAAGATCTGTGGGGGACCGGCCACGCGAAGGCCGAACCCGTCTCGTGGCCCGATAACAAAAGCTATTACGTACCGTCGTCGAATCGAAGGAAAGTACGTTGCCTAACTTGAACAAGAATCCGGAACCGTCCGAGTCGGGGGACTCGTCAGGATCGCAGCCGCCGGTTCCACCCCAGTTCGGGTCGCCGTTCGACTACGACGCGACGGCAGATGCGTCGTTGACGGAAACCTCGGCGCCAACGGAAAAGACTCCGTCGACGGAGACCACCGGCACCGGTCCAGGCTGGGACACGTATTCGGGAGTCGGGAACGGCCCGGGCTGGGGAAACCACCCCATCTACCCGCCGCCGACCGGAACCGAATCGACTACAGCGTTCCCCACTGCCGATTCTGATTCCACCCCGAGTCAGCCCACGGCGCCTTACACGTCGCAGGAAAGCTACGCCGCCCAGAACTATCCGGCGACCGACCATCCGGCGCCGGACTACTCGAGGCCGACCCAAACCCCGACGGACGGTCCCGTCTACGGTGCGCCGGCAGATCAAACTCCGAATCCCTACGCGGCTCCGCCGCAGGGCTACCCCGCCGCTCCGCCGCAGGGAAGCCAGAATTACGGTCAGCAGCAGGGCTACCCCCAGCCTGGATATTCGCAGCCCGGTTACGGTCAGCCTCAGGGGTACCCGCAAGGTCAGGGTTATCCTCAGCCTGGTTTCGGCCTTGTCGATCCGTCCGCACCCTACGGACGTGACCCGATGACCGGCGAACCATATTCGGACAAGTCGAAGACGACCGCCGGATTGCTGGGCATTCTGCTCGGCGGTTTCGGAGCAGGACGTTTTTACCTCAACCAGCCCGGCATGGCTGTCGCACAGATCGCGGTCACTTGGTTGACGTGTGGAATCGGTGGCATCTGGCCGCTCATCGACGGAATCATGATGTTGACCGGCAGTGTGCGCGATCAGTACAACCGACCTTTGCGTAGCTGATCGAAAACGATGTTCGGAACTGTGGCCCCCTGACGCTCGTCGTCAGGGGGCCACACTTTTCTCTCGCGACCTGCGGTTATGTGCTGATAAACTAACGAACGTCGGCTGCATGACCGTGTGGAGGTCGCCGAGTGCCGTTTTCTCGAATACCTGATCCTCGAGGCCTGTACGACCCCGATCAGGAAACCGATTCATGTGGTGTAGCCGTAGTAGCAGACACCTCTGGACGTCACCTGCATTCCATTGTCGACGAGGCGCTCGCGGTCCTGGCCAATCTCACCCACCGTGGCGCGGTCGGGCGCGAGTGCAACAGTGGTGACGGCGCGGGCATCCTTCTTCAGCTGCCGACGGAATTCTTCGACGCGGTGACCGCGTTCGAGCTTCCACCACCCAACGCGATGGGTGAGAACACCTACGCAGCCGGAAACTGCTTTCTCCCGGTGGATCAGGAAGCACGTGGGCGCGCGGTAGTTCGGATACACCGGTACGCAGCGGCAGAAGGACTGCGGATTATCGGGTGGCGGGAGGTCCCAGTCGACCGTGACTGCGTCGGAACCGTTGCCGCGCAGTGCGCTCCGTACATCAGTCAATGTTTTGTGACGTGCGCCGAGCCAAGAGATCGCAGTGTGGGCGGAATTGCCTTGGACCGACGAGTGTTCGCGCTCAGGAGACAAGTCGAGCGAATTCATTCGGCCGATGATGCGGTGTATTTCCCCTCGTTGTCCGCCCGAACCATCGTGTACAAGGGCATGCTCACGCCGACGCAGTTACCCGGTTACTTCACCGACCTATGCGACGCCCGAATGCGAACTGCCTTGGCGGTCGTGCACAGTCGGTACTCCACGAACACTTTTCCGTCGTGGTCACTTGCTCAGCCGTATCGCTGCATCGCTCACAACGGCGAGATCAATACGATTGTGGGAAACAGGAATTGGATGCGCGCTCGCGAGCCGATGTTGCGGAGCGCACTTTTGGGTGGGGACATCGATCGCATGTTTCCGATCTGTACCCCGGGTGGATCCGACTCTTCGTCGTTCGACGAAGTGCTCGAGTTTCTGACGCTCGGGGGCCGCAGTGTGCAGCACGCCATCGCGATGATGATTCCCGGTGCTTGGGAGAACGATTCTTCGATGCCAGACGAGATGAGGGCCTTCTACCAATTTCACGCTTGCCTGATGGAACCATGGGACGGTCCGGCGTCCGTGACGTTCAGCGACGGCACTGTTGTCGGGGCGGTGTTGGATCGTAACGGTCTTCGCCCCGGGCGATGGTGGCGGATGAGGAACGGCCGTATCGTGTTGGCGAGTGAGAGCGGTGTGTTCGACGCTCCGACGTCCGAGGTGTTGGAGAAGGGGCGCCTCGAACCGGGTCGAATGTTCCTCGTCGACACCGCTCGCCGTGGCATCGTTTCCGATGCGGAGATCAAATCCGAACTCGCGAGCACAGCCCCCTACCGGGAATGGGTCGAGGGGGGATTGGTCGATCTCGAGGAAATCCCCGAGTCGGCGCCTGCCCGAGGCGATCCGGCTCCGCTGTTGCACAGGCAGCTGCTCTTCGGATACCAGGCAGAGGACTTGCAGGAAGTTCTCCTTCCAATGGCTCGCACAGGATCGGAGCCGTTGGGATCGATGGGAGTCGACACACCTCTCGCCGTTCTCTCGGATCGGCCGAAGCTGTTGTACGACTACTTCGTCCAGCTCTTTGCTCAGGTGACGAACCCGCCTTTGGACGCGATTCGCGAGGAAGTCGTCACTACGCTTGGTGTCACCCTCGGCGCTGAGCAGAACTTGTTCGAAGCGTCGGCGCTGTCGTGCCGAAGGATTGTTCTCGATAAACCGGTGATCGGACCGGGGAAGATGGCGAAGGTCGCCGAACTATGCGGCGCAAGAACTCCGAGAAGCGCTGTCCTACGGGGAGGTTTCGATCCGAGAGGCAGTCTCGGCGAAGGCGTCGAGAGGCTTCGTGAGTCCGCCCGAACGGCCGCCGCAGCCGGAATCGAGATTCTGGTGATCTCCGACCGTGGATCGGGCCCTGAGCAGGCTCCCATTCCGTCATTGCTCGCAGTATCTGCCGTGCACCACGATCTGGTTCGGCATGGCCTGCGAACCAAGGTTTCCCTCGTCGTCGAGTCGGGTGACGCGCGCGAAGTTCATCACATCGCGCTGCTGATCGGCTACGGTGCGGCGGCTGTCCACCCCTATCTTGCTCTTGAATCGGTAGAAGCACTCAGCGAGCAAGACGAGCTTCCCGGGATAGATTCGAAAATGGCATCGGACAACTATCTGAGAGCGGCAAATTCCGGTGTGCTCAAAGTGATGTCGAAGATGGGAATCGCTACGGTTCACTCCTACACGGGCGCACAGGTATTCGAGGCAGTGGGCTTGGGCCGCGAATTGGTCGACGAATACTTCTGCAACACACGGAGCCGGATCGGCGGGATCGGTATCACCGAAGTCGCGCGAGAGGTTCTGATGCGTCACGCGGCCACGTATAGTACGGTGCAGCATCGTCAGTTGAGCAGCAGTGGAGAGTTCCGGTATCGCCGCGGTGGTGAATTGCATGTGTTCACACCCGAGTCCGTGTTCTTCCTTCAGCATGCGACCCGGACGGGGCGAAGTGAGATATTTCGTCGCTACAGCGATGAAGTCGATCGACTGAGTGCGCAGGGCGGAACACTTCGGGGGCTGTTTCGATTTCGGCGTGGGCTTCGTCCGCCGATTCCGCTCCGTCAGGTCGAACCCGTCGAGTTGATTCTCGCTCGATTCAACACCGGTGCGATGAGCTACGGCTCCCTCTCTGCCGAGGCGCACGAGACGATGGCGGTTGCGATGAATGCTCTCGGCGGACGTTCGAACACCGGTGAGGGCGGAGAGTCACCGGAGCGGTTGCGTGACAACAAGCGTCGAAGCGCAGTCAAGCAGGTCGCGAGTGGTCGCTTCGGGGTGACCAGCGATTACCTGGTCAATGCCACTGACATTCAGATCAAGATGGCCCAGGGCGCCAAGCCCGGTGAAGGAGGGCAGCTTCCGGGGTCCAAGGTGTACCCGTGGATCGCGGAAACCCGGTACTCGACACCTGGAGTCGGCCTCATCTCTCCGCCCCCGCACCACGACATCTATTCGATCGAGGATCTCGCCCAATTGATCTACGACCTCACATGCGCAAACGATCGTGCGCGGATACACGTGAAGTTGGTCAGCGCAGTCGGAGTCGGGACAGTTGCGGCAGGTGTGGCCAAAGCGCACGCCGACGTGGTGCTGATCTCCGGTCACGACGGCGGGACGGGCGCGGCGGCACTCTCGTCCATCCACCACGCTGGTACGCCCTGGGAGATCGGGCTGGCCGAAACTCAGCAGACCTTGGTGCTCAACGGGTTACGCGATCGGATCGTCGTCCAGTGTGACGGGGGTCTGCGCACGGCGCGGGACGTCGTCGTCGCCGCGTTGCTGGGGGCGCAGGAGTACGGGTTTTCCACGGCGCCACTCATCGCGGCCGGCTGCGTCATGATGCGGGTATGTCACCTCGACACCTGCCCCGTCGGAGTAGCAACGCAGAATCCCGAACTGCGCGAGCGATTCACCGGCCGGCCGGAGTACGTCGAGAACTTCTTCCGCTTCATCGCCGACGACGTACGACGTTTGTTGGCAGAACTGGGGTTTCGAAGTATCGACGACGCTCTGGGCCACGCAGACGTATTGGAAATGTCTCCGGCGGTGGCGCATTGGAAGAGTCGCACGTTGGACCTCTCACCACTCTTCGACGTTCCGGCCGCGCCGACCGGCGCGGCCTACCCGCCGTGTGTACCTGTTTCGAGCGAACTCGAACGCACCCTGATCGAGTGCGCCGCGAACTCACTCGAGGACGCTCGACCCGTGCATATCGAACTGCCAGTACACAATACGGATCGGGCGGTGGGAACGAGGCTGGGCGCAGAGGTGACCAGACGCTACGGCGCCGTCGGGCTACCTGAAGGCACCATCGACGTCGTGCTCAGTGGAACGGCAGGCCAGTCACTCGGTGTGTTCCTGCCGCCCGGCATCTCGCTGGTCGTCGTCGGCGATGCAAACGATTACGTGGGGAAGGGGCTCTCCGGTGGACGAATCGCGCTTCGGCCGAGTGAGGACGCGCCCTTCGTGGCGGAGGATCAGGTGATTGCCGGCAATACGCTGCTGTACGGCGCTACGAGCGGTGCGCTCTATGCCAGGGGGCGTGTCGGGGAACGATTCGCGGTGCGCAACTCGGGCGCGGTCGCTGTGGTGGAAGGCGTCGGAGACCATGCGTGTGAGTACATGACCGGGGGTCGCGTCGTCATCATCGGTCCAACTGGTAGGAACCTTGCTGCGGGAATGTCCGGCGGAATTGCCTTCGTACTCGACGTGAAGGCAGAGAAGGTCAACGGCGACATGGTCGTTCTGGAACGACCTTCGGCGGAAGACTGCAGTCAGCTGGTCGAACTTCTCGGCGAGCATTTGGCTGCGACCGGCTCGCCGGTGGCGGCAAAACTTCTCGACGACTGGGTTGGCCAGAGTCCGAGATTCACCAAAGTTTTGCCTGTCGACTACCGGAAGGTCGTGGAAGAGAACGAACTGGTGGTGCCGGCTCATGCCTGACACACGCGGGTTCCTCAACGTGAAACGATCCGGCTCACCGACCAGATCGCCCGATGTGCGTGTCGGGGACTGGGCGTCGGTATACGAGTCGCTGGATCCCGTCGTGCGAAATCGAGACGTATCTGCACAGGCCTCGCGTTGCATGGACTGCGCTGTGCCGTACTGCCATTCGGCCGACGTGGGGTGTCCGCTCGGCAATCTCATTCCGGAATGGAACGACCTGGTTCGGCGTGGACGGTGGTCCGAAGCCTCGGAGAATCTGCATTCCACCAACAATTTCCCCGAGTTCACCGGACATCTGTGCCCCGCACCGTGCGAAACGGCGTGCGTTCTCGCACTCGACGGCGAGCACACGTCGGGGGGTGTCACCATCAAGCGCATCGAACAGGCAATCGTCGACAACGCCTGGGAGTCGGGTTGGTTGGGGCCGCAGGCACCGGTAGTTCACAGCGGAAACCGTGTTGCGGTTGTCGGGTCGGGACCGGCGGGACTGGCTGCGGCTCAACAACTGACACGAGCCGGACACAGTGTCACGGTGTTCGAGCGGAGCGATCGGATCGGGGGACTGCTTCGCTACGGAATTCCGGAATTCAAGTTGCCCAAGGCCCTCATCAACCGGCGGCTGGACCAACTGACCGCCGAGGGGACCAGATTCGTCACCGACTGCGCCGTCGGAGTGAACGTGAGCGCGCACGACCTCTCGACGGAATTCGAGGCGGTAGTCCTGGCGGTCGGGGCTGATCGTGCCAGAGACACCGAAGTACCGGGTCGTAGTCTTCGCGGAATCCATCGTGCGATGACGTACCTGCGTGCGGCCAACCGCGAATGCGAGGGTGACGGTGCGTCGAGTATCTCGGCGCGAGGTAAGAACGTCGTGATCATCGGTGGCGGCGACACGGCCGCCGACTGCCTCGGCACGGTGCATCGCCAAGGCGCCCTCTCGGTGACGGAATTGGATTACCACGTCCCACCTCCGGCACGCCGCGATCGAGATCGCGACCCATGGCCGTTGTGGCCGCGGGTCCTACGCAGCTCGCCGGCAGACGAGGAGGGCAGTGACAAACGATTCCGATGGGCGGCGCAGGAATTTCTCGACGACGGTGGGGGTGCGGTCCGCGCAATCCGGATGGTTCCGGTAGCCGTGTCACGAGCGAAGGACGGACAACGGACCCTGGTGGAGACCGGCGACACGACGGATCTGGTGTGCGAGATGGTCCTGCTCGCTCTGGGTTTCGACGGCGTCGAGACCGCCCCACTGCTCACCGACCTTGATGTCGGCACCGATCCACTCGGCAGAATCGAGTGTGATGTCGGGTGGCAGACCCGGACACCCGGCGTATTCGTCTGCGGCGACGCGCATCGCGGGGCGTCGCTGGTCGTTTGGGCGATTGCCGAGGGACGGTCGGCCGCACGTGCCGTCGACGTGTTTCTCACAGGCGAGTCGGCGCTTCCGGCTCCGGTTCATCCAAAGGCATTTCCGCTGTTCGTGAGCTGACCAACTGAATCGAGTAAGTACAGAAAGTGCAGGTCGCAAATGCCGGATAGAAGTGCGGTGGGGTAGCGACTAGGCTCGAGCCGTGAACCGACGGACAAAAATTGTATGCACACTTGGACCTGCGACAGCTTCTGGCGACCGCATCCGTGAGCTCGTGGAGAGCGGCATGGACGTGGCGCGCCTCAACTTCAGCCACGGCGAGCATGCCGATCACGAAGAAAACTACATTCGCGTCCGCGCCGCGTCGGACGCCACCGGAAAGGCCGTCGGTGTTCTCGCCGACCTTCAGGGGCCCAAGATTCGCCTCGGCCGATTCAAGGACGAGCGGACCACCTGGGCCAACGGTGAAGAGGTTCGTATCACCGTCGACGACGTCGAGGGAACGCACGATCGCGTCGGGACCACGTACAAGGAATTGGCGCGCGACGCCAAGGCCGGCGATCGACTGCTGGTCGACGACGGAAAGGTCGGCCTGGTCGTCACGTCCATCGACGGCAACGACGTCGTCTGTCGGGTCACCGAAGGCGGTCCGGTCAGCAACAACAAGGGCCTCTCACTGCCCGGTATGAACGTCTCCGTTCCAGCCCTGTCGGGCAAGGACATCGCCGACCTCGAGTTCGCTCTCAAGCTGGGTGTCGACTTCATTGCACTGTCCTTCGTTCGCTCACCGGCGGACGTCGAATTGGTTCACGCCATCATGGATCGAGTCGGGCGCCGCGTTCCCGTCATCGCGAAGCTCGAGAAGCCCGAGGCCATCGACAATCTCGAAGCCATCGTGCTCGCGTTCGACGCCGTCATGGTCGCCCGCGGTGACCTCGGTGTCGAGTTGCCGCTCGAGCAGGTCCCGCTCGTTCAGAAGCGCGCAATCCAGATTGCTCGTGAGAACGCGAAGCCGGTCATCGTCGCGACGCAGATGCTCGAGTCGATGATCGAGAACTCACGTCCCACTCGCGCAGAGGCATCCGATGTCGCCAACGCCGTTCTCGACGGCGCCGACGCAGTCATGCTCTCGGGCGAGACTTCGGTGGGCAAGTACGTCATGGAAACCGTTCGCACCATGGCCCGCATCGTCGAGGCCGTCGAGAACGAATCAACCCGTGTCCCACCGTTGACCCACGTCCCGCGCACCAAGCGCGGAGTCATCTCGTACGCAGCACGCGACATCGGCGAACGTCTCGACGCCAAGGCCTTGGTTGCGTTCACTCAGTCCGGTGACACGGTGCGTCGACTGGCTCGTCTGCACACGCCGCTGCCGTTGCTCGCCTTCACACCGCTGCCCGCGGTGCGCAGTCAGTTGACGCTGACGTGGGGAACCGAGACGTTCCTGGTCGATGCGGTGGCCACCACCGACGAGATGGTGCGTCAGGTGGACAGTGCGTTGCTCTCCCTCGGGCGGTACGTCAAGGGTGACCTCGTGGTCATCGTTGCCGGATCCCCTCCGGGAACTGTCGGTTCCACCAACCTCATTCACGTCCACCGTATCGGCGAAGAGGACCACTGAGTGACCCACGCGAACGCGTCCACCGACCTCGGTACTCTTCTCGGTCTGTTGGATCTGGAGCAGATCGGTGACGACGCGTTCCGTGGATACCACCCGAAACAGGTAGGTTCGCGGACGTTCGGCGGTCAATTGGTGTCTCAGGCACTGATGGCCGCCGGACGGACTGTCGACGGTGATCGCCCCATCCATGCCGTGAACGCCCATTTCATTCGGGGCGGAGATGTGAAGGCGCCTATCGAGTACCGGGTGGAGCGTCATCGTGACGGGAGGGCATTCGCCAACCGTCAGGTGACTGCCTATCAGGGTGAGAACGAATTGTTCGTGATGCTCGCGGCGTTCCAGGACTCCGGCAAGGGGCTCGACCATGCTGTCGAGATCCCGGATGTTCCACTTCCGGAGTCGTTGCCTCCCATCGGCGATCATCTGGTGGGGTACGAGGAAAAACTGCCGCATTTCAGCGCGGCGCTCAAGCCGATCGACATGCGGTACGCCAACGATCCGGCGTGGATCCTCAAGGGCACCGGCGAGAAACTCAACCACAATCGGGTGTGGATGCGCCCCGACGGTGATCTGCCGGACGATTCGCTCATTCACGCTGCGACGCTGGCATATTCGTCCGACACCACCGTGCTCGATTCGATTCTGACCACTCATGGTTTGTCCTGGGGTCATGATCGTATCGTCGCGGCGACGGTCAATCATTCGATCTGGTTCCATCGCCCGTTCCGGTTCACCGACTGGGTTCTGTACGCCACCGAATCGCCGGTCGCCGCAGGTTCGCGCGGTCTGGCAACCGGACGGTACTTCTCGGTGGAAGGACTGCTGTTGGCGACGGTGGTCCAAGAAGGAATGATCAGGCATTTCCCGCGTAAAGGGGAATGAGATGCGGGCCCGAGACTGAACTCGGGCCCAGAATCAAGCAGACTTGCGATATTGCGGTGAGAGTTCGTCGGCGCGGTCCCACGGAGACCAGTCGACTTCGCGTCCATCGAGTTGGGCCGCAACAACTTCCAAGCCCGCGTGCCAGCCGGCGGCGTGCGCGTACGCGGACTCTTCGTCTTCCATCGTGTGGGTGAGAGTCAGCCAACAGCCGCCGGTGCCGTCCGGTGCCAGTTCCCAATGCAGAGTATCTGCGTCCCAGAGGAATTCGAGAATTCGGTGCGGGTGGACGCTGATGACCGTCCCGCGCGTCACGTGATCTGCGGGCAGTCCGAAACGCTCGACTTGTTCCGGTGTCACCTTGAACAGTAGATCCGCGCCGGGAGTGAGATCGAAATCGACGTCCGCCGGGAACCAGGCGTCGAGGTACTCGCGTTCCGTTATCACTTTCCAGACCTTGTCCGGTGCGTGCGGAATCGCCAGTTGGAAGCTCAGTGACACCCGACCGTCATAGGTCAGGTTTATCTTGCCGTTGTCCATCGGTGCCTCCAATGCTTGGTGCCCGTGCGGTTGCCCCCATCGTGCCATCTAATTGCACAGGATGGAATAACTGCAGGTCAGATCGTTACCTATTGATAGGTTATGTCGATTTGTCTCGTTTTGAGAGCGGCGTTCCGGATGTGTTTCGTGGCAGTGAGACAAACGCGCGGTACGCTGACCACGCACGACTGGCGCGGGTGGGAATTACCACCGGGGAGTGCACATCGCGAGGCATCGACCGCCTGGGTGCTTCACACATCTTGTGTGAAGGGGGATTCATGTCTACCGAAAATCTGCCTACCGAAAATCTGCCCAGCCAGAACGTGGCCGCTCGAATAATCGACGGACGCGCAATTGCCGATGCTGCGCTAGCGGACCTGTCAGTGCGCACCAGGCAGTTTCGTGATGAGGCGGGGCACGTTCCATGCCTGGCCGCCGTCATCGTGGGAGCGGACCCGGCCTCGAAGGCGTATGTACAGATGAAGGCCAAACGATCTGTCGCCGTCGGAATGACGTCGCGGACGGTCGAACTCCCGGTGAGTACAACCACCGAAGAACTGGTCGACGTGCTGAGAGCGTTGTCGGCGGACCCTTCGATCGACGGCATACTGCTGCAACACCCGGTGCCAGGCCACATCGACGAACGGGCTGCGTTCGATGCCATCTCGGCCGACAAAGACGTTGACGGCGTTACCTCGGCAGCGTTCGCGGCAATGGCGTTGACCGGTGGGGGATTCGAATCATGTACACCGAGTGGCATCCTGCGCCTCCTCGACGCCACAGGCGTCGAACTCTCCGGGAAGCATGCTGTCGTGGTCGGCCGAAGCCCGATACTCGGATTGCCGATGGGAATGCTCCTCCTGCGTCGAGGCGCAACGGTGACGTACTGCCATTCGCGCACCGTCGACCTGGCCGCACACGTCGCCTCGGCAGACGTCGTCATCGCGGCCGTCGGTGTTCCGGAACTGATCAAAGGGGCGTGGATCAAGCCTGGGGCAGTGGTGATCGATGCGGGGTACAACGAGGGCAACGTCGGAGATGTGGAGTACGCCGCTGCGCTCCCACATGCCGGTGCGATCACACCAGTGCCGGGTGGCGTCGGCCCCATGACGGTGGCAGTCCTGCTGGAACAAACACTGGCAGCAGCAGTTCGAGCAGCGGACGTTCGGGCATGCAGTGAGAATCATGACAGTCGTGTTGAACCGGATACCGCAATCGCCTCGGATCGATTGTGAGACCTCGGTTTCGAGACGGAGTATTCATCCGCCCCGCGATAACCGAATTACCGCGTCGAGCACCGCTGCGCTGGAATGGCTGAGCTGAGCGCGCAATTGGGTATTCGACAGTCAGCTGTCTGCCTTGGGGATGTCGATCGTCAACTGGGACGGTGAATCGGATGTCGATACGGTGTATGCCGGACGGATGTCGACCGTGCCGACAAACGACTGCAGGATCGCACTGTTCCTGGCTGCACTGTCTATGCGCGTGATGTTTTCGCCCTCGTGAGATACGGAGTTGAGCGACGAATCCGATTGGACTCCCATCAGGTCGACTTGAAGTATCGATCGACTTCCGACGTCCACGACTGTGCTGTCACCCGCTCGGATTGCTTCACTGACGTATTCGGTTTTCCAGAACACAGATCCGCTTCCGTCGAAGCGATAGGTGATGCGGGTGAAACCATCGTGATCGATCACGTCGATCTCGGTCACGTCGACGCGCGGAGTCGGTGAAGGGACCTCCGTGTCGTTCGGGAGCGGAGCAAGCGTGGAGATCTCGGTGGATGGGGCATCGATCGGGGGAGAGCCGACCTGAAGGGTGCCGGTCTGTGTTGCAGCATCGAGCGCGGCCTGGGTGGAAGATTCGCCGGCAGCGCTGGATTCGCCGGCAGTATTGGGTTGGCCGTCTGTTTGACACCCGGTGAGCAGCGCGAGAATCGATATGGCTCCGAGCAGAGCAATCAGCCGGTGACCGTTCATGGATCGAATCTAACGGCGGTCGATCTGGGGTACAGCCGAATGCCGAAACCTTGCAGTGCGGCCAGCTGCGGCAGGTGGTGCCCTCGGTGAGACTCGAACTCACACTGGACGGGTTTTGAATCCGTTTCCTCTGCCAATTGGGATACGAGGGCTTGTTGCGATGACTACATTAGAAGATGCGATTTCAATGTCAAACACCGGTACCCTCTAATCGTTCGCGTCTCGTGTCGGGGCGGTTCGATGGAGGAGGATGGTGGCCATGAATTCGCCGCAGCCGCAAGGCAATCAGCTCGCACCCCGTCGTGTTGTCGTCGCTGAAGACGAGGCGTTGATCCGCATGGATCTGGTCGAGATGCTCCGCGAAGAGGGCTACGACGTCGTCGGTGAGGCGGGTGACGGGCAGGTCGCGGTGGAGTTGGCCGAGTCGCTCAAGCCTGATCTGGTCATCATGGACGTGAAAATGCCCAGGAGAGACGGCATCGACGCCGCTTCGGAGATTGCCGCCAAACGCATCGCTCCTGTTGTCATTCTCACAGCGTTCAGTCAGCGCGAGTTGGTCGAGCGCGCACGCGATGCCGGCGCCATGGCTTACTTGGTCAAGCCGTTCTCGATCAGTGACCTCGTTCCCGCTGTCGAATTGGCGGTCAGTCGTTTCCGCGAGGTGACGGCGCTCGAGCGTGAGGTCGCTGATCTTTCGGACCGGCTCGAAGCACGCAAGCTGATCGAGCGAGCCAAGAGTGTTCTGATGGTTCGCCAAGCGCTCACCGAACCTGAGGCGTTCAAGTGGATTCAGCGCGCCGCGATGGATCGGCGCTCCACGATGAAGGCGGTCGCACAGGTCGTACTGGAAACTCTGGGCGGTGAACCGGACGCTTGAGCAAAGTGTCCGGGTTACCCGGTTGCTGCGTCGACCGTCGAAACGTCGCGCAGCGCTACAGCCGTGTAAACACTGTGCACCTTCAGATAACAGTCAGGTCACAGGGCTTTCTTGAAGGATCGCGAAACGGTTCCAAGGTCTAGCGTCTGATCCCACAGCGAGCGCCAGTTCGGGTGGCGCGAGCACCGGCTGATCTTAGGAGCGTGGGATGGCTAGACGAACACTTGTGCGTACTGCTGCAGTTCTCGGCGCGGCATCACTGGCACTTGCAGGCTGTAGCTCGGACAAGTCGGATGACTCGTCTTCGAGTGGCTCTACGTCCGGCGCTTCTGCCGCGACGACATCCGTCACGACTGATTGCACCCCGGAGCAGGCCAAGGCCGGCGCCACCCCGTCCACGGAAGCGCTGCGCATCGGCACGCTTCTTCCCGATACAGGCAGCTTGTCGTTCCTCGGGCCGCCGATGGTCGCGGGCACCCAGCTGGGAGTCAACGACGTCAATGCAGCCGGAGGCGTTCTCGGCCAACCGGTCCAGCTGATTCCCGGCGATTCGGGTGACACCACAACGGACACCGCCAACACCACCGTCGACCGCGAATTGGCTGCAGGCACTCAGGTCATCGTCGGCGCCGCGTCGTCTTCGGTTTCGCTCAAGGTGATCGACAAGATCGCCAGCGCAGGCGTCGTGATGTTCTCGCCTGCCAACACCTCGGACCAATTCGTCTGCTACCCCGACAAGGGCATGTACTTCCGCACCGCTCCGACGGACGTACTGCAGGCTCAGGCCGTCGCACAGCTCATTTCGGACGACGGTGGTCAGCGCGTAGCGATCATGGCCCTCAACGACCCATACGGGACGGGTCTGGCGGACAACATCGAAAAGAATCTGATCGATTCGGGTGTCCCCTCCGATCAGATCGAGAAGATCATCTACGACCCGAACGCGCAGTCGTTCAACTCCGAAGTCGATCAAGTCAAGAACTTCAATCCGGATGCAGTGGCACTGGTGGGCTTCGAAGAGTCGGCGAAGATCATCACGCGCATGCACGAAGTGGGCATCGGCCCGTCGGACGGAATGGCGATGTACGGCGTCGACGGCAACATGGGCAACGCTCTCGGCGAATCCGTGGCGAAGCCGTTGCTCGACACCATGCAGGGAACGACGCCCCTGACGGACGTCGGAGCTGCCTTCCAGGATCGTCTGAAGGCTGTGAACCCCTCTCTGATCGACTTCAACTACGCCGGAGAGTCATACGACGCGGTGGTGATCTCAGCGCTCGCTGCCGAGCAGGCGAAGTCGACGGCCGGTACCGACATCGCAGCCAACATCAACAGCGTCACCGAAGGCGGCACCAAGTGCACGTCCTACGTCGAGTGCCTGCCGTTGGTGAAGGCGGGAACCGACATCGACTACGACGGCATCACCGGTGAGTTGGACTTCAACGATTCGGGGGAGCCGTCCATCGGTTCGTACGGAAAGCTCAAGTTCGGCCCTGAGAACACCCTGACCACAGAAGGATTCGTGGTGGTGGGCAAGTAAGCAGCCAAGGAGAATGGGCCAGGGTCTCGCGACCCTGGCCCATTCTCGTGTCTGTCCTACTTCTCTTTGCTTCCGGCAAGCGTTCCCAAGTACAGCTCGATCACTTTGGGGTCGTTCATCAGATTGGCGCCGGTGTCGGTGTACGCGTTCTTACCCTGATCGAGTACGTAACCGCGGTCGCAGATCTGAAGGCAGCGGCGCGCGTTCTGCTCGACCATGATGACCGAGACACCGGCAGCATTGATCTTCTTGCAGCGGATGAACACCTCGTCCTGGAACATGGGGGACAGGCCCGCGGACGGTTCGTCGAGCAGCAGCACCGACGGATCCATCATCAGGGCCCGGCCCATCGCGACCATCTGGCGTTCGCCACCCGAGAGTGCGCCGGCCTTCACCTTTCGTCGTTCACTCAGAAGAGGGAACAGTTCACTCACGAAGGCGAATCGTTCCGCGAATGCCTTGGGACGCAGATAAATGCCCATTTCGAGGTTTTCTTCGATGGTCAGAGTCTGAAAGACGTTCTGCGTTTGAGGGACGTACCCGACTCCCTTCTGAACGAGGACGTGAGCGGGCGCAGACGTGATGTTGTCCTCGCGTAGGGTGACCGACCCTTCGCGTACCGGTATCAGTCCGAACAGTGATTTCAGGAGTGTCGATTTGCCTGCGCCGTTCGGTCCGATGATCCCGACGATTTCCCCTTCCTTCAGGAAGAAGTTGCATTCACGCAGGATGTTGACGCCGGGAATGTAGCCCGCGACGAGGCTGTCGGCGCGGAGCAGGGCACCTGCCGACAGTCGCTGATGCTCCTCGGCCGTCGCGGCGAACTCTGCAGGCGTGAGTGAACGTGCGTGGTTCTCGCTCATGGCTTCTCGTGCCTTCCGCGCGGTTCCTCGGGACTCGATTCCAGCGTCGCGGCGAGATCGGCCGGAAGGTTGTCGACGTCGGGTTCCGACAGGTCCCCGCCCGACTCGAGGGTTTCGACCTCGGCTTCAGCCAGGGCGGCGGCCAGAACGGCCGTCTCGCCCACCGGATTTCCGTTGTCGTCGAACTCGAGGGCCTGGTCATGGTGGCTGCCCAGATATGCGTCGACGACGGCTGTGTTGGACGAGAGTTCGTCCGGGGTGGATTCGGCGATGACGCTGCCCTGCGCCATGACCACCACCCAATCGCTGATGTCTCGGATCACGTCCATGTCGTGCTCGACGAACACGACGGTCATTCCGTCGTCGCGCAATGACTTGATGTGTCCGAGCAGGCTTTGCGTCAGAGCAGGATTGACCCCAGCCATCGGTTCGTCGAGCATCACCACCGAGGGCGAGGTCATGAGTGCGCGAGCCATTTCGAGCAGTTTGCGCTGCCCACCGGAGAGTGAACCGGCGAGGTCGTCTGCCTTGGTGTCGAGTTTGAATCGTGCGAGGAGTTCGTTGGCGCGTTCGGTGATCTCGCGTTCCTGGCCTTTCCAGATCCACGGGACGAGAGATGCAAAAATGCGTTCACCACGTTGGCCGGTGGCACCGAGACGTACGTTGTCCAGCACGGTGAGTTTGGAGAGCGCCTTGGTCAACTGGAACGTCCGTACCACTCCTTTCCTGGCTACCTGGTGGGGATACATGCGGCCCAGCGATTGACCGTCCATCGACCACGTACCGGTGTCCGGCCGGTCGAATCCGGTAAGGAGGTTGAAGAGCGTCGTTTTTCCGGCACCGTTTGGACCGATCAGACCCGTGATGCACCCTCGTTGAATCTCGAGGTGATCGACGTCGACGGCCTTGAGACCGCCGAACGTCCGCGAGACGTTGTCAGCGACCAACACCGGGTCGGGTTTCGCCGATCCGGGAAGGTGAGGAACGTCGGCAAAGATCTGTGCTCTGGTATCGGCGTCAAGCATTGAGTTGCACCTCCCGCTTGTTACCCAGTATTCCCTGCGGTCTGAAGACCATCAGGAGAGCAATCATCAATCCGAGCAGGACGTACCTGGTGGCCCCGACCTGTTGTTCGGTCAGCGAGAGCAGCGGATTCTCGCCGGAGATCGCCTGACGCAGCAAGGCATCAGGGATGGCGAGGAGGAACCAGAACAACATTGCGCCGACCACCGGGCCGAATACCGTTGCCGCCCCGCCCAGAATCAGTGCGCCGAACGCGAAGAACGTCTGCGCGGTCGAGTAGAAGTCCGGGTTGATGGACTTGGTCTGCAAAGCGTTGAACACCCCGGCCAGACCACCGATCACGCCGCCGAGAACCAGCGCCTGCATCTTGTACACGAACACGTTCTTGCCCAACGATCGCGCTGCGTCCTCGTCTTCGCGAACCGCCTTGAGGACGCGCCCCCACGGACTGTGCGTCAACAGGTAGACGAATCCGCACAAGATCAAGACCAGCGTCCACCCCACGACCATCGACCAGAGGTCGTCTCCGTAGAACTTCACGCCGAGAAATGAGTACTGCTTGGCCGAGTCGAAGGGGCTCGGTGCGGTGAACGGGTCTGCGAAACCGAACAGGCCATTGGTGGAACCGGTCACCGAATCCGACGCGGTCGAGCGGAAGATCAGACGCAGGATCTCCGAAGCGGCGATGGTCACGATGGCGAGATAGTCGGCGCGCAGACGCAGCGTCGGGATACCGAGCACGAGCGCGAGGAGGCCGGCTGCGGTGAGTCCGACGAGGATGCCGAGCCAGAGCGGCTGGTCGTAGGTCACGGTCATGATGCCGACGCCGTAGCCGCCGAGAAGGGCAAAACCGATCTGACCGAAATTGAGCAGTCCGGCGTAGCCGAAGTGCAGGTTCAACCCGATTGCCAACAGTGCGTAGAAGATTGCCGACGGCCCGATCAGCTGGGCGAAAGAAACCTGGAAAGCTCCCATGATGTCCATGTTCGTCACCCGATCCTTTGTCTGGATCCGAGGATGCCCTGGGGGCGAACCACGAGGATCACGATCAAGACGAGAAGTCCGCCGATGTATTTGAGGTCTGGGTTGATGATGAGCGTCGAGAGTTGGACCAGAAGTCCCACGATGACGCAGCCGAGTAGCGCCCCGTACGCGGTTCCCAGACCACCGAGGGTGATTCCGGCGAACATGAGCAGCAACAGTTTGAAGCCCATTTCCCACTGGACGCGTCCGCCGAGCTCGGAGATACCGAACAGCACACCGCCGAGGGCGGCCAATCCGCCGCCGAGACCCCAGACGAACATGATCACGCGCTCGACGTTGATACCGGACGAAGCGGCGAGGTCACGATTGTCGGAGACGGCACGCATGGCCTTTCCGATGCGAGTCTTCTGCAGAAGCAGTGCGACGCCGACCAGGACGACCAGACTGACGATCATGACTATCGCGTTGGCGTCGGTCAGTGCGATCGGGCCCCAGTTCTTCTCGACCTGGCCCTGGTAGTCGTCGAACGGTTCGGCGCGGTCGGAGAAGAAGATCAGGATCAAGTAGCGCAATGAAATCGCGAGACCGATCGAGACCACCAATTGCGCGATCAACCCGGTCTTGCGCTTACGCAGTGGTTTCCAGACGATTCCGTTGGTCAGCAGGCCGATGCCGATGCCGACGAAGATCGCGAGGATCGTGGCGGGAATCAGCGGAACGCCGAAGGACGTGTTGATCACCCAGGCAGCAACGGCTCCCAACGTCACCATCTCGCCGTGAGCGAAGTTGGTCAGGCCAGTGGTGCCGTAGATCAGGCTCAAACCCACACCGGCGATCGCGATCACGAGGCCGAACCGCAGACCGTCGACCGTCGTGCGGATCAGCTTCTCGCCGAAGCTGACATTCGAGGCGGTACGTACCTCGCCGAACGAGAAGATCACGGTGTTCGCGCGGCCGGCCACCACCTCGCGTTCGACAGCGGCTTGCACACTGACCCCGTCGGGAAGTGTGTCGGCAACGATCTCGAAGGTGTAGGTGCCCGGTGCCACGGCCAGTTCCCAACGGCCGTTCGATGCCGATTCTCCGGTGGCGACTTCCGTGCCGGAAGAATCGAGCGCACGGACGGTGACGCCCTCGAGGCGTGTGCCGCCGTTGTTGAGATTGCCGCTGACGGGGACAGCGTTGTCGGGAACCGGTGCTGTCGGTGTTGCGGATGCTGTCGGGGTCGGCGGTGTAGGGGAAGTGGTCGGTTCCTGAGCCGAAGCAGTTCCGGCCAGGCTGAGTAATGCGAAGAACGTCAGTAATGCAAAGGCCAGTAGTCGGCTGAGTGTCGCGAGGGTCTGCCGTTTCACTACGGGTGGGGCCACGTACGTCCTCCGAGCGGGTCGGGAATAGCGCGTCTGGACAAAGTGCCGCGCAGCAGAGGGATTGTTTCGCTGCTGCGATTTCCGGACTCTAACGGCTCCGTTCGCTTCAGATGGGGTTCTGAGATTTCCGGGATGTTTCGGTTCCGTATCGAAGGCCGAAGGCTGCATCAATTGTCCGATTCTTGTGTCTGTTCCTGCGTAAACAACGGCGAAGGCGTCGATGTCGGTCGCGATCCCTAGACTGATGAACCGTGAGCCCCGCAACCACAACTCGGTCCAGCACGTCCACCGCTCCAGCCGGCACCACCGGCAAGGCGGACGATCGCCCTCTTCTGATGCTTCTCGACGGGCATTCGTTGGCGTTTCGCGCCTTCTACGCGCTGCCTGCAGAGAACTTCAAGACACACAGTGGGCAGGCCACCAACGCGGTGTACGGCTTCACGTCGATGTTGATCAACCTTCTTCGTGACGAGCGGCCCACCCACCTGGCCGCGGCCTTCGACGTGTCGCGTCAGACGTTTCGCGCCGACCTGTTCCCCGAATACAAGGCGCAGCGCGCGAAGGCTCCGGACGAATTCAAGGGCCAGATCGACATCACCAAGGACGTTCTCGGCGCGCTGGGCATCCCGGTCATGGCCGAGGAAGGTTTCGAAGCCGACGACGTGATCGCCACCTTGACCACGCAGGCGGAGGCACTCGGATACCGGGTTCTCGTCGTGACCGGTGACCGTGACTCGCTGCAACTGGTGACCGACAACGTCACTGTGCTCTACCCGAAGAAGGGTGTCTCGGAGCTCACCCGATTCACGCCGACGGCCGTAGAGGAGAAGTACAGCCTCAGCCCGGCGCAGTATCCCGATTTTGCTGCACTGCGCGGCGACCCGAGTGACAACCTCCCCGGCATCCCCGGCGTCGGCGAGAAGACCGCCACCAAGTGGATCCGTGAGTACGGCGACCTGCAGGGACTGGTAGACAACGTGGACAAGGTCCGCGGCAAGGTGGGCGACTCACTGCGGGAGAACCTCGCGAACGTCCTGCTCAATCGTCAGCTCACCGAAATGGTTCGCGACGTTCCCTTGCCGTACACGCCCGAGCAGTTGGTGTTGGCCCCGTGGGACCGCGAGAAGATTCATGCGTTGTTCGACGATCTCGAGTTCAAGGTTCTCCGCGATCGACTGTTCGCGACCCTGTCGTCGTCCGAGCCCGAAGCAGAGGAAGGGTTCGAGGTCAGCGGCGACGCACTCGCCCCGGGTGCGGTTGCCGCGTGGCTCGACGCCCACGCACGAACCGGTGAGCGTCACGGCGTGACGGTGCTCGGAACCAGAACTCCGTTCGCCGGCGACGTCACTGCACTCGCGATCGCGGCCTCCGACGGTGAATGTGCATACATCGCGGCGTCGACGGCAACACCGGAAGACGAAGCAGCTCTCGGTGATTGGCTCGCCGACGCATCGCAGCCGAAGGCGCTGCACGAAGCCAAGTGGGCGATCCATGCTCTGCGTGGGCGTGGTTGGACGCTCGGGGGACTGACCAGCGACACTGCTCTGGCCGCGTACCTCGTCCGGCCGGGCCAGCGCAGCTTCAATCTCGACGACCTCTCGCTCCGCTACCTCAAGCGTGAACTGCGCGCCGAAACATCCGGCCAGGAACAGCTTTCACTGCTCGACGACACCGAACAGCTCGATGCCGAAGCGGCCGAGACCGCGATGCTCAGCGCTCAGGCCGTTCTCGACTTGGCGGCTGCACTGGACACCGAGTTGGAGTCGATCGAATCCAAGTCGCTCCTCTCCGACATGGAACTGCCGTTGACGATCGAGCTCGCTCAGATCGAGGCCACCGGCATCGCCGTCGACAGCGCGCATCTGCACGATCTTCAGAGCCGTTTCGCCTCCCAGGTCGCCGACGCCGCAAACTCGGCCTACGAGGTGATCGACAAGCAGATCAACCTGGGTTCGCCGAAGCAGCTGCAGGTGGTCTTGTTCGAAGAACTCGACATGCCCAAGACGAAGAAGACGAAGACGGGCTACACCACCGACGCCGAGGCGTTGCAGGGTCTGTTCGACAAGACAGGACACCCGTTCCTCGAACACCTTCTCGCGCACCGTGATGCGACGCGTATGAAGGTGACCGTCGACGGTCTTCTCAAGGCCGTAGCCGAAGACGGACGCATTCACACGACGTTCAATCAGACGGTTGCCGCGACCGGACGCCTGTCGTCGACCGATCCGAACTTGCAGAACATCCCGGTGCGAAACGACGCGGGGCGCGAGATTCGCGACGGATTCGTAGTCGGGCAGGGGTTCGACGTTCTGCTCACTGCCGACTACAGCCAGATCGAAATGCGCATCATGGCGCACGTGTCAGGCGACGAGGGGCTGATCGAGGCATTCAACACCGGTGAGGACCTGCACAGCTTTGTCGGCTCGCGCGCATTCGGTGTACCGATCGAAGAGGTGACTCCAGAACTGCGGCGCCGGGTCAAGGCGATGTCGTACGGTCTGGCCTACGGGCTCAGTGCCTACGGATTGGCGTCGCAGCTGAAGATTTCGACCGAAGAAGCGAAGCAGCAGATGGATGCGTACTTCGCTCGTTTCGGCGGCGTGCGAGATTACCTCCACGCGGTGGTCGAGCAGGCACGTAAGGACGGCTACACCTCGACGCTCTACGGTCGTCGTCGCTACCTGCCGGACCTCAACAGCGACAACCGTCAGCGTCGTGAGGTTGCCGAACGTGCTGCCCTCAATGCGCCGATCCAGGGCACTGCGGCCGACATCATCAAGGTCGCGATGATCAACGTGCAGAAGGCTCTCGCCGACGCCGGATTGAAGTCGCGCATGCTGTTGCAGGTGCACGACGAATTGGTGCTCGAAGTGGTTGCCTCCGAGTTGGAGGAGGTCACCGCGCTGGTCAAGGACAAGATGGCCACAGCCATCGAGCTGTCGGTACCTCTGGATGTTTCGGTGGGAACCGGTCGAAGCTGGGACAGCGCGGCTCACTAGGCAACAACGAAAAAGGCTGGGCCGGAATCGACTTCGATTCCGGCCCAGCCATTTCACGCTATTCAGCAGATGCGGTCTGCTCTGCGATCTGCTTGCGGACCTCGTCCATGTCGAGTGCCTTGACCTGAGTGACGAGCTCTTCGAGCTGAGCGGCGGGAAGCGCGCCGGCCTGGTTGAACACGAGTACGCCTTCGCGGAAGGCCATGATCGTGGGGATGGAGCGGATGTTGGCGGCCGCTGCGATTCCCTGCTCGGCCTCGGTGTCGACCTTGGCGTGAACGACGTCGGCATGCTTCTCCGAAGAGGCTTCGAACGTCGGTGCGAACTGGCGGCACGGGCCGCACCAGGAGGCCCAGAAGTCCACGAGGACGACGTCGCTGCCGTTGATCGTTTCGTCGAAGTTCTGCTGGGTGAGTGTCTGGGTGGCCACAGGGGTCCTTTCCATTGTGCGGGCTGTTGGTGTGTGCAACGCCCCGGAACCGCTGATTCTTCCCTGAGCCGATTTCAGCTTGCGTCCTCGGTCGCCCGAAACGTCCGGCGGTAGGCCTGCGGCGTGGTGCAACGCAGACGAATGAAGTGCTGGCGAAGCACGGCACCGCCGCCGAATCCGACGCGTTCTGCGATGACGTCGACGGAGAGGTCGGAATTCTCGAGGAGGTGTTGGGCGGCCAGTACTCGCTGATCGCTGAGCCAGCGGGCGGGGGTTGTTCCCGTTTCCGCTTGGAAACGGCGCGCGAACGTGCGCGCGGACATGTTCGCGCGGGCTGCGACCATGCCCACAGTGAGGTCGAGGGCGAGGTTCTCCGTCATCCAGTCGAGGAGCGGGGCAAGGGTTGCACTCGGCGTCGAGGCGAGGGGAGTGGCAACGTACTGGGCTTGCCCACCGTCACGATGGGGCGGCACCACCATCCTTCTCGCGATGCCATTGGCAACGCGAGAACCCTGTTCTTTTCGGACGATGTGCAGGCACAGGTCGATTCCTGCCGCGGTGCCTGCGCTGGTGAACACCGGATCTTCGTCCACGTACAACACGTCCGGATCGACCTTGGCTTCCGGATACGTCTGGGCAAGCCTCTCTGCATGCCGCCAATGGGTCGTGCATCGCCTTCCGTCCAGTAGTCCAGCCGCCCCGAGGACGAACGCTCCGGTGCACAGACTCGCCACCTTGGCGCCCCGGGCTACGGCCTCGTTGAGTTTGACCAACAGGGGATCGACACTCGAGTCGGGACTCGGTGAGCACATGTACGCGTCGCCGGCGTCGTAGGTTCCGCCGGCGGACACGACGATGAGATCGGCGTCGTCGAGAGAATCGAGGTTGTACGGAACATCGATGTTGTACCCGAACCGCGTTCGGATCGGACCCGGAACTGCGGCGATCAGAGAGAAGTCGTACGTGGGGAGGCCGTCGTCGGATCGGTCGAAGCCGAAGACTTCACATGCCACGCCGAGTTCGAAAGCCTCGGTCATCGGCATCAGTGGGACCACCACTTTCGCGAGCATCTTTCGAGTGTGACAGAAAAACAGGAAAGTGGCAGAAAATCGTCCAAGTCTGGCTTTTCTGCCACTACTGCCACGTGGGACATTCCGTCAGGCTGGACACATGGCAATCATCGTCGTCAGCGTCTTGGTCCTACTGGTCCTGAACGTACTAGCTCTTGCCGGCCGAACGCCCGACACTCGTCACGACGTCAGTCCGCACGGAGACTTCACCCTTTGAGGGCAAGTCTGGCCTTTCAATACACCGCAGCTGCGGTGGTGTGGGGAGCCAGTTTCCTCTTCATGAAGATCGGGCTCGAAGGTCTGTCCTTCACGCAGGTAGTTCTGTGGCGCTTGGTCTTCGGTGCGCTCGCGCTGGTTCTCGTGTCAGCGGTCAGCCGGATCGGCCTACCGAGGGACTTTCGCGTCTGGAAACACATGGCTTTTCTCGCAGCGACACAATGCATCGTGCCGTGGCTGCTGTTCAGTTGGGCCGAGCAAAACATGTCCTCGGGACTCGCGAGCATCTACAACGCCACCACGCCACTGATGACTATGGCTGTCTCCCTTGCCTTTCTGCCGGGGGAGACGCTGACGCGATACAAATCGCTGGGGTTGCTTCTCGGATTCGGTGGGGTGCTGATCGTATTGGCGCCGTGGAATCTCGGCGTCGGCGGAAGTGTCAGTTCTCAGGCCGCTTGCCTGGGAGCGACTGCCTCGTACGGGATTTCGTTTGTCTACCTCAGACGTTTCGTGCTTCCTCTCGGCGTCGACACCCGCACGGTCGCGTTATTGCAGATCAGTATCGGTGCATTCGTGATGGTTCTGGCCTCACCGGTCATCGCGAATACACCGATGCACCTGACGCCGGCAGTTGTCCTGTCGATGATCGCTCTGGGCGCACTGGGGACCGGGCTCGCATTCATCTGGAACACCAATGTCGTTCAGGGGTGGGGGCCGACTGCGGCGTCCACCGTCACTTACCTCAGTCCAGTGGTGGGCGTCGCTCTCGGCGCAATAGTCTTGAACGAAAGCGTTGGCTGGAATCAGCCGGTTGGTGCACTCGCGGTGATCGCGGGAATCCTGGTGACCCGACGTGCAACCCGATCTGTCACAGCGGCGGCGTCAGTAACCACTCCGTCTTCTGTTCGCCGTCCCAGCGCCTGATCGCGCCGCTGCGCCCGTGAATCACGTCGTTACCGACCAGGGCAATGGCTTCACCCAGACGTGCAGGTTCGACGCGTCGGGCGAGCGTCACATGAGGAGTCCACCCGCCGGGCTCGACGTGGGCGGGAAGCGCCGTCGAACCAACGGTTGCCTCGGCTATTTCTCGGTGCAGGTGAAGGAGTGCGCGCGAAGGAATGACCGAGCGCGCCAAGACCATCTGCTTGCCGCCGAACACGATGTAGCCACCGAGTCGGACCTCGAAGTCCGGGGCCGAGAAGCGCCGCTTCAACAGTCCGTCGACCTCCGCGGGGATCTCACGGGCGACGAACAGTGTGATGTGCGGACGGTTGGACGGGCTGTGATGAGAGGCCTGACTTGGTAAACCGGCGTCGGCGAGAAGCTGCCACTGTGCTCGGACTGCCGACTCACTCACTGGATCGAGGAGCAATTCCACCGACTGGACCATGGTGAGCAATGATTGCCTGATGACAGGTGCGAGCGCAATCGGTACTTCGGCCATGCGGCTGGGACTCATGCACGGCGACGGAATCGGCCACGAAATCGTCCCGGCGACACGGCAGATCGTGGATGCGGCGTTGTCAGCGGTTCATGCTCCGCCCGTCGAGTGGGTCGAGCTTCCGCTCGGGAACACGGCCATCGACAGCCACGGCACACCGATTCCCGACGAGACCATCGATTCGTTGGGGCAGCTGCAGGGTTGGATTCTCGGACCCCACGACAGTGCGTCCTATCCGGAGAGGTTTCGCGGACAACTCACACCCGGCGGCGTCATCCGGAAGAAGTTCGAGCTGTTCGCGAACATTCGGCCGGCAGCGGCGTTCCCCGGTGTCAAGGCAATGGTCCCCGACATGGATCTGGTGATCGTCCGCGAGAACACCGAGGGGTTGTACGCGGATCGGAACATGGCAGTCGGCAGCGGCGAGTTCATGCCGACGCCCGACATCGCGCTGGCCGTCGGTGTGTTCACCCGCGCTGCGTGTGAACGGATCGCACGCACTGCCTTCGCGTTGGCGTCGCGACGGCGCAATCACGTCACGATCGTCCACAAAGCCAACGTCCTCACACTGACCACCGGCCTGTTCCGTGACGCCTGCCGAACAGTCGCTGCGGAGTACCCACACGTAGTCGTCGACGACGAGCACGTCGACGCGATGGCGGCGCACCTGGTTCGACGCGGCGGCGACTTCGATGTCGTGGTGACCGAAAACATGTTCGGCGACATCTTGTCGGATCTGGCGGGCGAGCTGTCCGGTTCACTCGGAACCGCGCCGTCGATCAACGCTTCCGAGACGCAGGTCATGGCTCAGGCTGCGCATGGTGCCGCACCCGACATCGCCGGGAAGAATCGGGCGAACCCGACGGCACTGTTCCTCTCGAGTGCAATGATGCTCGACTGGCTCGGTGATGCGCGTGGCGATCGGTGGTTGTCTGCGGCAGCACGCCGGATTTCAGATGCCGTTCGCACGACCATCGCGTCGGGCATCGCGACCGCCGACCTCGGCGGTTTGGCATCGACCAGCGAATTTTCCGAAGTCGTGTACGCACACTCTCTGCGTCGCTGATTCTTGTACGACAGGCCGGAATCTTGCGAAGTCGGCGACGGTGGAACTCCTGCCGTAACCTACCGTTCGACTGAATTTCGGATGGACGTTGCAAGTGCGGCGATCGACGAGTGGAGAGCAGAGTCGTGGTCGATGAAAACGCACGGGCACCAAGGCCACGTGGCGTGAGTTATGGCTCGAGCAGTGGCGGGCGTATCCGCGCCAACGTGGTGCGAGTCTTGTTGGTGGGCTTGATCGTCGCACTGTGCGGCGGGTGTGTGACCAACAACGAGGGCCTCGTTCCGGAGGGGCCGCCACTTGACATCCAGAAGGTGCCCGAGATCGCCGCCCTGTTGCCCCCGAACGTCAGGGAGTCGGGCAAGCTGCAGGTCGGGGTCAACATTCCTTACGCACCAAACGAATTCAAAGATGAGAATGGCAAAATTGTCGGCTTCGACGTCGACATCATGAACGCAGTGGCGACTGTGCTCGGGGTCGAAGCTGTCTATAACCAGGCCGACTTCGACAAGATCATCCCCGCTATCCAGTCGGGAAGCTACGACCTCGGCATGTCTTCGTTCACCGACTCCAAGGAGCGGGAGAAGTCGGTCGACTTCGTCACGTACTACAGCGCAGGTATCCAGTGGGCTCAGCGGCCGGACAATCCCGTGGACCCGAACAATGCGTGTGGGTTGCGAGTGGCGGTACAGACCACAACTACCGAGGACATCGACGAAGTACCCGCCAAGAGCGAGGCATGCGTTGCTGCGGGCAAGCCGCCCATCGAGAAGATCAAGTACGACAGTCAGGACGACGCGGCCAACGCACTCATCCTGGGTCGAGTCGACGCGTTGTCCGCTGATTCACCGGTGACCGGCTACGCGATCAAACGGAGTAAGGGGCGGATGGAAGCTGCGGGTCAGCCCTTTGATTCCGCGCCGTACGGCTGGCCGATCGTGAAGGGTTCCGCCCTCGGTCCCGCCCTGCAGCAGGCAATGCAGTACCTGATCGACAACGGTGTCTATCAACAGATCGCGCAGACCTGGAGTGTCGAGGCCGGCGTCATCGAAGTATCCAAGATCAACGGCGCGGAAAGCTGATGAACATGACAACAACTGAGACTGGCGATCCGGCGCCGATCAAGGCGATCCCACTGCGCAGACCGGGCCGATGGGTCGCAGCAGTCGTGGTGGTGGTCCTGGTAGGGCTCTTTATCTACGGTTCGGCGACCAATGAACAGTTCGGCTGGGCGACTTACCGCCAGTACCTCTTCGACGCTCGAATTTCGAAGGCCGCCTGGGTCACCATTCAATTGACAATTCTGTCGATGGCAGCCGCGATCGTTCTGGGCATCGTCCTCGCGGTAATGCGGCTGTCGCCGAACCCGGTGCTGAAGTCCGCTGCCTGGGTGTATTTGTGGGTCTTCCGCGGCACGCCCGTTTACGTCCAGCTCGTCTTCTGGGGTCTCTTCCCCTCCATATACAAGAGCATCGATCTCGGCGTTCCGTTCGTCCATCAGTTCGTGCATTTCGACATGCAGGATCTCCAGGCGGCGTTTCTCTTCGCAGTCATCGGACTCGCATTGAACGAGGCGGCGTACATGGCCGAAATCGTCCGTGCAGGTATCGCCTCGGTCAACGAAGGTCAGACCGAAGCGTCAGTGGCTTTGGGAATGACGTGGGGCCAGACGATGCGGCGAACGGTCCTTCCCCAGGCGATGCGGGTGATCATCCCACCGACCGGCAACGAATTGATCAGCTTGCTCAAGACGACTTCGCTGGTGACCGCAGTGCCGTTGAGTACCGAACTCTACGGACGAGCGAGAGACATATCCGGTGCAAATTTCGAGCCGATCCCACTCTTGATGGTCGCGGTTACGTGGTACCTCGCAATGACCAGTGTTCTCATGGTCGGCCAGTACTACGTCGAACGCCACTATTCGAAAGGGTCGACGAGGACGCTCACCACTCGCCAGCTTCAGGCACTCGCCGACGCACAGGGCAAAGAAACGGTAGTGGAGACACTCCCGGATATTCCAGGAGGAGAACGCAGATGACACCGATGGTCAAGGCAGACCGGGTCTGTAAGAACTTCGGCGCGCTCGAGGTTCTCAAAGGGGTCTCACTCGAAATCGATCCCGGCCAAGTTCTGTGCCTCGTCGGGCCGTCCGGGTCGGGCAAGTCGACGTTCTTGCGCTGCATCAATCACCTCGAGCAGGTCAACGCCGGCCGACTGTACGTCGACGGCGACCTGGTGGGCTACTCGGAGAAGAACGGAAAACTGTACGAACTTCACCCGCGAGCAGCGGCCAAACAGCGCCGCGACATCGGGATGGTGTTTCAGCACTTCAATCTGTTCCCGCACCGCACCGCTCTCGAGAACATCATCGAAGCGCCGACGCAGGTGAAGCGCGTCAGTAAGAAGAAGGCTGTCGAACGAGCGAAGGACCTCCTCGATCAGGTCGGGTTGAGCGCCAAAGCCAACGCCTACCCGGCCCAGTTGTCGGGTGGTCAGCAGCAAAGAGTTGCCATCGCCCGCGCTCTCGCGATGGACCCGAAGCTCATGCTGTTCGACGAGCCGACGTCCGCGCTCGACCCCGAACTGGTCGGTGAGGTTCTCACCGTGATGAAGCAGTTGGCCAAAGAAGGTATGACGATGGTGGTCGTCACCCACGAGATGGGATTCGCCCGCGAGGTCGCCGACCAGTTGGTGTTCATGGACGGGGGAGTTGTGGTCGAGGCAGGCGAGCCGCGGGAACTCCTGGCCAATCCTCAGCACGACCGGACCAAGGCTTTCCTGTCGAAGCTGCTGTAGCCGTCAGGGTTTGACGGCGCTGAAAATTGCAGTGCCCGGAAAGAGTTGGCCGCGCAGGGGACTCCACTGTCCCCATTCGCGGTCCAACCACTCCGGCCATTCGGGCTCGATGATGTCGCGCACCTGAAGTCCGGCGGCGACGATCTCACGAACCCGGTCGCCGATGGTGCGGTGATGCTCGACGTAGGTGGGGACTCCGTTGTCATCGACCTCGACATACGGGGTGCGGTCGAAGTAGGGGAGGGTCGCGGTCAAGCCCTTCGGCCCGGGATCGTCGGGGAAGATCCATCGAATCGGATGGTTGACGGCAAAGACCCACGATCCGCCGGGACGCAGAACCCGGGCGACTTCGTTCATCACTCGCTGCGAATCGGCAACGAACGGGACGGCGCCGAACGCGGAACAGACGATGTCGAAACTCTCGTCGGCAAACGGCAGGAGTTCCGCACTTGCCTGAATCAACGGGACTGCCGGTCCGCCGGCATTCATCGCGTCCTGCCCGCGGGCGAGCATCCCCATCGAGATGTCGAGACCGACGGCCCGAGCACCATGTCCGGCGAGCCATCGGGCACACGGTGCCGAGCCGCAACCCACTTCCAATATGTCTTTGTCGACTATGTCGCCGAGCAAGTGGTGATCGCCCTCGTGCAGCCCTTCGGGGCACCAGACGAATTCACCTTCCGCGCTGTTCACGCCCAGAAACTCGCCGTGGGTTCGGTGGTAATCGTCGGCGTCGGCGTCCCACCACGCACGGCTGGCGCGGTCGCTGGCACTCGAATCGACACGGACTCGGCCGACGCCGCTGGTACCGAGAATGGAATTGGCAGCGGCATGGCGCTCGTCAGACATGAACAACACAGTAGAACGGGTGATGCGGGCGCAGGGTACCCGGGTTTGCCCGGCAAGATAGCCGACGCGTAGTCTTACTCACGCGAGTGTCTGTCATCCGACCGATTGTCTATACGAGATCTTTACCAAGGTCTCGGAATCAGTCGGACCGAGGGAGCTCGCGGTGCGCTTCCGCGGTGTGGAATGTGATCCGGTATTCGGTTGTTCGTTATTGATGCAGCTGGGTACTTCGATCTAGTACTTCACAAAGTACTTCCAACATTTGTACGCCACAGTTGCGCATCTCGTCCGACAAAATCCATCAACCGACCACAACTCGTCCGGAGCAATTCAACATATGCCCTCCACAACCGTCACCTCGCCGCAGGTTGCCATTAACGACATTGGCTCCGCCGAGGACTTCCTCGCCGCCATCGATGCCACGATCAAGTACTTCAACGATGGCGACATCGTCGAAGGAACCATCGTCAAGGTCGACCGCGACGAGGTTCTGCTCGACATCGGTTACAAGACCGAAGGCGTCATCCCTTCTCGTGAGCTCTCCATCAAGCACGACGTCGACCCCAATGAGGTCGTCTCCGTGGGAGATGCGGTCGAGGCTCTCGTCCTCACCAAGGAGGACAAAGAAGGTCGACTGATCCTGTCGAAGAAGCGCGCTCAGTACGAGCGTGCCTGGGGCACCATCGAGGAGCTCAAGGAGAAGGACGAGGCCGTCAAGGGCACCGTCATCGAGGTCGTCAAGGGCGGCCTCATCCTTGACATCGGTCTTCGTGGCTTCCTCCCCGCTTCGCTCGTCGAAATGCGTCGCGTCCGCGACCTCCAGCCGTACGTCGGCAAGGAGATCGAGGCCAAGATCATCGAGCTCGACAAGAACCGCAACAACGTGGTCCTGTCGCGCCGCGCATGGCTCGAGCAGACTCAGTCCGAGGTTCGCAGCGAATTCCTGCACCAGCTCCAGAAGGGCCAGGTCCGCAAGGGCGTCGTGTCCTCCATCGTCAACTTCGGTGCATTCGTGGACCTGGGCGGCGTAGACGGTCTGGTTCACGTTTCCGAGCTGTCTTGGAAGCACATCGATCACCCGTCCGAGGTTGTCGAGGTCGGCACCGAGGTCACCGTCGAGGTTCTCGACGTCGACCTGGACCGCGAGCGCGTCTCCCTGTCGCTCAAGGCAACGCAGGAAGATCCGTGGCGTCAGTTCGCCCGCACGCACGCCATCGGCCAGATCGTGCCCGGCAAGGTCACGAAGCTGGTTCCGTTCGGTGCATTCGTGCGCGTCGAAGAGGGAATCGAAGGCCTCGTTCACATCTCGGAGCTCGCTGAGCGCCACGTCGAGGTTCCGGACCAGGTTGTCGGCGTCGGCGACGATGCACTCGTCAAGGTCATCGACATCGACCTCGAGCGTCGTCGTATCTCGCTGTCGCTGAAGCAGGCCAACGAGGATTACAACGCCGAGTTCGATCCGTCCAAGTACGGCATGGCCGACTCGTACGACGAGCAGGGCAACTACATCTTCCCCGAGGGCTTCGATCCCGAGACCAACGAATGGCTCGAGGGCTTCGACAAGCAGCGTGAAGAGTGGGAGAACCGCTACGCCGAGGCTGAGCGTCGCCACAAGATGCACACCGCTCAGATGGAGAAGACCGCTGCAGACGAGGCCGCTGAGGCTGCCACCGCTGCTGCCGGCTACTCCTCGGAGACGGCTGCTGCAGACGACGCCGAGGCTCCGGCTGCTGCCGGCTCCGCTCCGGCCGAGTCCGCTGGCGGATCGCTTGCCAGCGATGCACAGCTCGCCGCACTTCGCGAGAAGCTGTCGGGCAACGCATAAGGATTACCGCTTGATCTGATCAGGCGAGATCTGTGAAGAACCCCGCCCCTGCACGTGCAGGGGCGGGGTTCTTCTCTCTGCCAGGTGTCACTTGCGAGCGAAGAATCAATTCAGTGGGTGAACACAAAAATGACCGGCACCGAAGGGTTGCCGGTCATTTTGTACTTTGTGAAGAGAACTCAGTTTGCGGGAGCAGGCACCCAGTAGGTGGCGGTCGCTTCGGCTGTGCGCTTACGCATCGACGCGAAGCTGTGTCGGCCTTGGCTCACGAGCATCGTGAACCACGTACGACGGTGCTCTGCCAGGGCAAAAGCAACTTCGGGAAACTCTATGCAGTGCACGCCGTTCGGCATTCCGAGGCGGTGCTGACCGTGATGGTCGCGATCTGCTCGCATGGCGTCCACTTTCTCGAGAAGGTGCAGGTACAGGTGCGTTCGCTAGAACATAACCGCACGGTCACCGAAATTGTGGTATTTGAGCCTCGAACGCCCCGGCGTGTTCGATCAGTAGGCGTGTCTGAATCTCTCGGGCGCGGAGATGAGAGACTGTCGAGTGTGTTGAGAGTTGGCCTCACTGGAGGCATCGGAGCCGGTAAGTCGACAGTGTCGAAAATCCTCAGCGAACTGGGAGCCGTCATCGTCGACGCCGACCTGATCGCCCGAGAAGTGGTCGAGCCCGGTACTCCGGGACTTGCCGCTCTGGTCGATGCATTCGGCGACGGGATTCTGTCCGAGGACGGCAGCCTCAACCGACCCGCGCTGGCGTCGTTGGCGTTTGCCGACGACACGTCACGCGGAACTCTCAACGGCATCCTCCACCCACTGATCGGTGCGCGGACGATGGAGCAGATTTCGTCTGCGCCGTCGGATGCAGTGCTCGTTCAAGATATTCCGCTGTTGGTCGAGGGTTCGATGGCGCCGGCATTCAATCTGGTCGTCATCGTTTACGTCGACGAGGAGGAACGAGTTCGGCGCTTGGTGGGCTCGCGCGGCATGCCTGAATCCGACGCTCGTGCGCGCATCGCAGCGCAGGCAAATGACGATCAGCGTCGTGCTGTTGCCGACGTGTGGCTCGACAACAGCGGAGAGCCGGGTTCACTCGACGACGTGGTCCGCGACTTGTGGGCGAATCGACTTGTTCCCTTCGAGAAGAACCTCCGCGAGGGCACGGTAGTGCGCGCACTGCCCGAGCTGACTCCAGCCGACCCGTCGTGGCCGGCGCAGGCCGAACGAATCATCGGCCGGTTGTCGTTGGCGTCCGGTGACCGTGCGCGCCGTATCGATCACATCGGATCGACCGCAGTGCCTGGTCTCGATGCCAAGGACGTGATCGACATTCAGATCACTGTCGAGCACCTCGGCGTTGCCGACGACCTCGCGGAAGATCTGGCCGCTGCCGGGTTCCCCCGGATCGAGCACATCGTCGCCGACGACCCGAAACCGTCGTACCTCGGTGGCGAGACCGATCCGGCAGTGTGGGCGAAGCGGATCCACGGGAGTGCCGATCCAGGGCGCCGCGCGAACATTCACATTCGGGTGGACGGTTGGCCAGGTCAGCAGTTCGCGATCCTGTTCCGCGACTGGCTTCGCGCCGACGCAGCGGCGCGTGCCGAATATGCCGAACTCAAGGTCAAGGCAGCCGAGAGTGCCGCCGGCATCGACGACTACGCCGCTGCGATCGATGCCTACCTGGGAGTCAAGACGCCGTGGTTCGACGCCGCTTTCCACCGGGCATGGGAGTGGGCCGAGAAATCAGGCTGGTCCCTCTAACCACTCAGCGCCACGTGACCGGCATGCCCACCGAGGTGAGCCAGGCGTCGAGATCGTGACCGTGGGCGGCGATGCCCTCGATAGCGCGGGCCGCGTTCAGCATCGCACGCTCTGACGTCTTCGGGTCGAGAATCCCGGCGGTGTTCGCCTCGAGCAATTCGTCGACGTCGAGCAATTCGACGCTGCGTCCGGTCTGCACGATCAGGTCGAGGTAGTGGTCCTCGGACGTCCAGACCTGGTCGCCGCGGATGAAGTCGCCGATGTCGACATAGAAATCCCAGTCTCGGATGTGTTCCGGGGTGAAGTGCAGGATCGACGCCCGAATTCCGAGTTCGGGAATGATCCAGGACTCCAGGTAGTGAAACCGGGGATGGTCGGCGTGGCGCGCCATGTACAGCCCCCACGGTTCTTCGCGGTAGTGCTCGACCGGGCGAACGAAGCCCTTGGGATCGACGTTGGTGCGAGCTGCGATGTCGAAGGTTTCGACCTTCGGCCGGTGAATGTGGGGACGTTCCTCGCTCATGGTCGAAGAACCTACCGCCGAACTGCATTTTCGGCTGAACGCGGACGAGCGGGCATTGTGTCGGTAGGTGCGCTTACCCTGGTTTCATGGCGTTTGCTTCCGAACATCCCGTGGTCGCGCATTCCGAGTTTCGGCCGGTTGGTGACATCGAGCGCTCAGACGCGCGCTTCGAGGTCGTCAGCCCGTACGAACCGGCAGGCGATCAGCCGGCAGCTATCGCCGAGCTGGAGAAACGGATCAACGAGGGGGAGAAGGACGTAGTCCTCCTCGGTGCGACCGGTACCGGCAAGTCGGCCACGACTGCGTGGTTGATCGAGAAGCTGCAGCGCCCGGCTCTGGTGATGGCTCCGAACAAGACTTTGGCGGCTCAGCTCGCGAACGAGCTTCGGGAAATGCTACCCAACAACGCGGTCGAGTACTTCGTCTCGTACTACGACTACTACCAACCCGAGGCGTACATCGCCCAGACGGACACCTACATCGAGAAGGATTCGTCCGTCAACGACGATGTCGAGCGGCTGCGCCACTCGGCGACGTCCAGCCTTCTGTCACGACGGGACGTGGTCGTGGTGGCATCGGTGTCGTGCATCTACGGCCTCGGTACACCGCAGTCGTACCTCGATCGCTCGATTCAGCTGGACGTCGGTGTGGAGGTGCCGCGGGATGCGTTCCTGCGTCTGCTCGTCGACGTTCAGTACAACCGCAACGACATGGCGTTCACGCGAGGTTCGTTCCGCGTGCGCGGCGACACGGTCGAGATCATTCCGTCGTACGAAGAGCTGGCGGTCCGCATCGAATTCTTCGGTGACGAGATCGAGGCACTGTACTACCTCCATCCACTGACTGGTGACATCGTTCGCCAGGTCGACACGGTTCGTATCTTCCCGGCGACGCACTACGTCGCCGGCCCTGAACGCATGGAGCGTGCCGCCAAGGACATCGAGGCGGAACTCGAAGAGCGACTCGCCGAGCTCGAAGGCAAGGGCAAGCTCCTCGAGGCTCAGCGTCTGCGCATGCGTACGCAGTACGACCTCGAGATGATCAAACAGGTCGGATTCTGCTCCGGCATCGAGAACTACTCGCGCCACATCGACGGCCGTGGCCCTGGAACTGCCCCCGCAACCTTGATCGACTACTTCCCGGAAGATTTCCTTCTGGTCATCGACGAGTCGCACGTGACGGTTCCTCAGATCGGCGCCATGTACGAGGGCGATATGTCGCGCAAGCGAAACCTGGTCGAGTTCGGATTCCGGCTACCGTCGGCAACAGACAACCGCCCTCTGACTTGGGAAGAATTCAGTCAGCGGATCGGTCAGACCGTCTACTTGTCGGCGACACCAGGTAAGTACGAGTTGGGTCAGTCCGGCGGTGAGTTCGTCGAGCAGGTGATCCGCCCGACCGGATTGATCGATCCCGAGGTCATCGTCAAACCCACCAAGGGACAGATCGACGATCTCGTTCACGAAATCCGCGAGCGAGCGGAACGTGACGAGCGTGTGCTGGTCACGACGTTGACCAAGAAGATGTCGGAAGATCTGACCGATTACCTGCTCGAACTCGGTATTCGCGTCCGCTACCTGCACTCGGATATCGATACGCTCCGGCGAGTCGAGTTGCTCCGTCAGCTCCGCCTGGGGGAGTACGACGTGCTGGTCGGCATCAACCTCCTGCGTGAGGGACTCGACCTTCCCGAGGTGTCGCTGGTCGCGATTCTCGATGCCGACAAAGAAGGTTTCCTACGTAGCTCCACCAGCCTCATTCAGACGATCGGCCGAGCGGCTCGAAATGTATCCGGTCAAGTGCACATGTATGCGGACAAGATCACCGCTTCCATGGCGCAGGCCATCGAGGAAACCGAGCGACGACGCGAGAAGCAGGTCGCCTACAACGAGAAGATGGGCGTCGACCCACAACCTCTACGCAAGAAGATCGCGGACATTCTCGATCAGGTGTACGAGGAGGCAGAGGACACTGCGGCGTCCGTGGACGTCGGTGGTTCGGGTCGCAATGCGACGCGTGGTCGGCGTGCGCAGGGTGAGGCCGGTCGTGCGGTCAGTGCGGGTGTGTACGAGGGGCGCGACACCAAATCGATGCCTCGGGCCGAATTGGCAGATCTGGTCAAGGAACTCACCGATCAGATGATGAACGCTGCACGTGACCTTCAGTTCGAGTTGGCTGGGCGATTGCGAGACGAAATCTCGGATTTGAAGAAGGAGCTTCGAGGAATGGACGCCGCGGGTCTCAAGTAGGTCGCCTCGCGTGCGTTCGTGCTTTCGACCGCTACGGTTTCAGGTATGGATGCACAGACTGCAGGCAAGACCGCGCGGACTCTCGAACTTCTCCATTCCTTGGCGTACTTCGTCCCGGAGACGGAGAAGGAACTTGTCGGCGTCGGGTTGGAGCCTGGCCGAATGGTGTACTTTGCCGGGCGATCAGCTCCGCTCGGCGCTCCACCCGCGACTGTCGTCACGGCCACCTTCTTCAACTTCAATCCTGAATTGATCGCCAGTGTCATCCCACGTGCCTGGGAATTGGCAAGGCCCACAGAGGTTGTCGCCGCGCGGTATCGGGCAATCGACGCGGCGTACGTCCGCCTGTTCGGTGCAGACGTGACAGGATCGGCGGACATGGCCGAGGCCGCCGAACTCGTGTCGATCGCTGCCCAGAACATTCCTGGAGTGGACGGCCGCCCTCTGTACGCGGGTTGGGCGTCGCTCGACTGGCCGGCCGAGCCGCACCTGCGTTTCTGGCACGCGCTGACACTGCTGCGTGAGTATCGCGGTGACGGCCACATTGCGGCCCTTCAGACCGCGGGATTGAACGGCCTGGACGCGTTGATCACGCACACCGCGACGGGAATCGGGTTTCAGCGCAAATTCGCGCAGACTCGTCGCGGATGGTCGCAGGAACAGTGGGACGAGGCCGTCGAGAGTTTGAAGGACCGCGAACTGCTGCATCGTTCGTCCGGTGCGCTGACCGAGGACGGGCAGGACTTGCGTGACGTCGTCGAAGACCTGACGGACGACCTCGCTTTGGCTCCGTGGGATGCGCTGGGTGAGGAGGGTGCCAAGCGGTTGCTGGAATTGGCGACGCCGTGGCGTACCGCCCTGGTCGAGCAGGAAGTATTTCCGGCGGCGCTGTTCGGGCCCCGCTTCGGCAAACTTCGCTGAGTGGTCACCACCGAACAAATGTGTCTGTGACGAAGAATCACATTCACTGTGGGCTTGTGGCGTGTACTGCAAATAACACTATCCGCGGCACAATCCCGCTAATGTCAGCGCAGCGGTTGTCGAGCGGGCGCAACAGCGTTGCGCCCGGTGCCGGCCGTACCGTCCGTCCCGTAACCATGGAGGAATGAATGAGTGCCTACCGGACCGTTGTCGTAGGAACCGATGGCTCCGAGTCGTCACTGAAGGCAGTCGACAGAGCTGCCGCCATTGCCAGTGGCTCGGACGCTCAGCTCGTCATCGCGTGTGCGTACTACCCGGCTGATCCCAAGGACGTGAGCGCTGCCGCTGATGCGTTGGGTAACGAGGCCTACCAGGTCACCGGTTCCGCTCCGACCTACGAGATCCTTCGCACCGCTCGTGAGCGCGCACATGCCCAGGGGGCAAAGGATGTTGTCGAGCGCGCCGTCGTCGGCGCTCCCGTCGAATCGCTTCTCGCTTTGCTCGACGAGGTGAAGGGCGACTTGCTGGTCGTCGGAAATCGCGGATTGAACACGTTGACCGGGCGTCTACTCGGATCGGTGCCTTCCGATGCCGCTCGCAAGGCGACGTCCGATGTCCTGATCGTGCACACCGTTCGCTGAACTACCGGCAGTAGTCGGCCTCGGCCGCATCGACGAACACCTCAGCCAGCTGATCGGCGCTGGGGGGTGTTGTCGATGCGGCCGAGCCGTTTCCGGAGGTGACCATTGGTTCGCTTGCTCCGTTCAGCGATACCGCCCGCAGATTCGCGATGATCATCGCTCGATCCGTTCCGGCCGCGAGCTGCTGGCAGACGCCGTCACCGAGCGCCTGCAACATGTCGTCGGAAAAGGTGGGCGTGACCCCGGTAGACGCAAGCGCCGCCCGCAGCCTTTCTGCCTCGTCTACCGGTGTTTCGGTCGGTGCGGCAGCAACAGCAGCGATGTCGTCGCTGCCTGCAGCAGCCGTCGAACTCGAATCATCCTCTGAGCAACCGGCTGTCACCGCCGCAAGCATCCCGACGCCGATCACCACGCGAGCGATCTTGCGGATGGGTGCGGCGGAACTTGCGGGCAGGCCAAGCACGAGGGGTCATTCCTTCAGTCGTCGACACAAATTGGAGTGACACCACCATTCGTGGTGTCACGCACGAACCTACTCCGTGATGCTCACGAATCGAAGGCCAACTCTGCTGCTTCGACGCCGTCGAGAACCGAGGGGAGCGACTCGACGTGAATGATGCCGAGCCTCTGGGTAGCGCGGGTCAATGCGACGTAGAGGTCGTTCATTCCGCGTGGTGACTCGTCGAGAATGTCGGCAGGTTCGACGATCAACACTGTGTCGAACTCGAGTCCCTTGACGTCCTTGACGGACAGGACGCTTACGGTGTCACTCGCAATGCCCGCCAGATCGGCAACGACCTCGGAACCGGCGATCACTGCGGTGATACCGGGATGCGACTCGGACTCGATGCAACGGCGCACGGTCGATTCCAATTCTTCGGCCGTGGTCTTGAGCGCCCACGGCGCGAATCCGCTGTCGCGTACCGACCGGGGCACGGATTGCTCCGGGTCGATCTCTTCGAGTACACGGTGCGCGACATCCATGATCTCCGAAGGAGTTCGGTAGTTGACGGTCAGTTCGGTGAGCTTCCAGCGCTTGGCGACGTAAGGCTCGAGAATCTTCTGCCAGGACGAGGTTCCCGCCGGATCCCCGGTCTGGGCTGTATCGCCGACCAACGTCATCCAGCGATTCGGTATGCGCCGCATCAGCATTCGCCACGCCATTTCGGAGAGCTCTTGGGCTTCGTCGACGATCACGTGACCGTAGGTCCACGTCCGGTCGCCGGCAGCGCGTTCCGCCGTGGTCTGGCGCTGGCCCTGATCGTGGCGTTGGGCGAGTTGGCTGGCGTCGATCAAGTCGTACGCCATCAAGATCTCGGGATCCATCTCGTCTTCGAGATCCTGTGGTGCAGACCCGGTGAGGATGTCGAGGGCGCCCTGGGCGTCGGCGATCTGCGCGCGCCATTCACGTTGTGCGCGTTCGCGTTCGGCGGCGTCGTCGACGCCGAGAATCTCGGCCAGTTCGTCGAGCAGGGGAGCATCGGCCGCACTGAAACCCGGTCCGACGCTCTGCAGAAGCTCGTCGCGTTGGGCGTCGTCGAGTTGCGGTGCTGCCTTGGCCAACCGCGCCGGCGACGTCCACAGTTCCGCGAGGATTTGCTGCGGCGACAATTCGGGCCACAGCTTCGCGATGGCGGACATGATGTCCGGGTCCTCACGCATCTCGTCGCGAATGTCGGCGATGTCGTCCCGACTGAGGAGTGACCCACCGTCGACGAGGTTTCCGCCGATGAGTTCGGCCATCTGCAGTGCCAACGCCTCGATGACTGCTGCCACGAAGATCGGGCGCGCCAGGTTGTGTGGGCGACGCGACGACCGAGCACGCCCGCGCGCCTTCGTGACAGTCTTGCGATCCAGTTTCAAGTCGTACGTGTCGAATCGAAGGGTTATCGGCTTCGACGGAACTTCCTGCCGATCCCGGACGGCGTTCTTGAGTACGTCGAGGATCGCGAGGGAACCCTTGATCTCACCGGCGGCGAGGGAATCCGTACGAGTCGCACGCACTCCGGGGTACAGGTCCCCGATCGTCGAGAGTAGAACTCCGGTCTCACCGAGTGAAGGAAGGACCTGGCTGATGTAGTCGAGGAACGTCGCGTTCGGCCCGATGATGAGAACACCGGCCTTGGCCAGTTGCTGGCGGTAGGTGTAGAGCAAGAAGGCGGCACGGTGAAGGGCGACTGCGGTTTTGCCGGTACCCGGACCGCCCTGGACCACCAGAACGCTTTTGTGCTCGGAGCGGATGATGGCATCTTGCTCACTCTGAATGGTCTCGACGATGTCGTTCATCTGACCCGTACGCGCTGCGTTCAGAGCGTCCAGGAGAGCGCTCTCACCGGCGACGCCGCCGGCTTCGGTCACCACGCCCGCGGCGCGGGCTGCGTCGAGGTCCAGATATTCGTCGTTGATGCCGGTGACGGTGCGGCTCCGACTGCGAATATGGCGTCGCCGCTTCACGCCCTCAGGTGCCGCGGGCGTCGCCAGATAGAACGGGCGTGCCATCGGAGCTCGCCAGTCGAGCAGTAGCGTTTCGTAGTCGTTGTCGGTGTCCAGAATTCCGAGTCGGCCGACGTAGCGTCGCTCGTCGTCGAAGTCGATGCGTCCGAAACACATTCCGTTCTCGGCTGCGTCGTACTTGGCGAGATCCTCGGTGTACATGGCGTTGAAGGATTCGCGTTCACTGCGTGCTTGCGGGGTTCCGCCGGTCTCGAGGAGGACCGTGCTCAAGCGAGTTTGGGCATACTTTCGAAGATCGTCGAGACGGGAGTACAACATCGTCACGTACTGCTGCTCGAGCTCTTGCTCGTTCAGTGACGGGTCCGCGTCGGGCAAAGGATCTCCTAGGCTTGATGAGAAATTCACGCGCTGCAAAAGCGCCAAGACAGTCTAGTTCCCCCAGATGAACTGCCGCATAGATACAGGTCAGGCCACCCGAAGGTGGCCTGACCGTGTCTTTCAGTGCACTCAGTGCGTCAATTCGTCCTTCTTGGCGCGAGCCTTTTCGAGCGCCTTCTCTGCGCGCTTGCGGGCACGCTTACCCAGCACCTCGGTTTGCTCCGACGCCGTTTCGGCCCACTCGTTGCTCTTTTCGAGCGCGAGTTCGGCGAACTCGGAGCTGCGCTTGCTCGCCAGCTCTGCCAGTTCGGCGCTGCGCTCACGTGCGGTCTCGGCCAGTTCGGAGCCGCGCTTCTGCGCGACTTCGAGGATGTCCGGGCCGCGTTCTTTGGCGACCTCTCCGAATTCCGCGGCACGCTTGCTCGCGATCTCCGCGAACTCGGAGCTGCGCTCCTTCGCAAGTTCGAGCCAATCCGTGCCGTGCGCCTTCGCGGTTTCGGCAAGTTCGGAACCGCGTTCGGACGCCACCGACAGAGCATGCTCGACGCGATCGCTCGTGTGATCGGTCTGCGATGCGACCAACGGAAGTGCCGCGGCGATAGACGCCTGGGCTTTCTTCGCGGCGCGACGGCCGCGCCAGCCGAGCGACGGCTTGCCCTCGGTGTCGACGGAGGCGATCATCAGTCCGCCGAGCAAGCTGACGTTCTTGATGAAGTTGGTGCGCTGCATCGCTCGCAGTGACGGATCGGTTTCGTTCCAGAAGTCGTGACCGGCAAGCGTGGTCGGTACCAGGCTCCCCGCGAGCACCAACGACGCGAGCCGCGGCGCCTTGCCGGTGGCCAGCAGGGCACCGCCGCCGATCTGGACGGCGGCGTTGATCTTGACGAGTGTTTCCGGATCAGCAGGCACCTTCTGCGTCACTGCTCCTGGCAGCGTCTCGACGGATTTGTCGATCAGCGGTGACGCTTTGGCTGCTCGCTGAGCAGGGTTGCGCAAAGCATCGATTCCCCCGGCGATGAAGATCGTGGAAAGCAGTGGACGAGCAATTCGACGTACCAGCATGTTTCAAGCCTCCCGATGTAGGTTCGTTTTCCACCCTAGCGATCTCACAAGGAATTGGTCCGGTTCGGCGATCCCGGCACGCCTGACCCGGTCGACGGATTCCTGGTCGCCGAAGCGCGCTGTACTGCGACGATGACTTCTCCACTGATCCGGACGCACCGTTCTGAAGTATCCGTTACCGCGTATCCGCATACGGCGTGTTCGAAGGTGTCACAGTATGCTCACCGTTCGAGCACGATGGTGTTGTGACCACCAAGATGACTCAGAATTTCGGCTCGACCCTTCCCACCGGCTGGGGACAGCTGTCGGACGAGGAGAACGAGAGAAACTGGGCGGTCTTTCGTGACCGCTTTGGGTTCACGCCCGGAATCGACGCACGATCTCGGCCCGCTATCGCCGAGCCCATCCCGTCCGTGGTCTTCGATTTGGGTGCGGCGCCAGCTGCGACTCCAGGGGCGTGGGCCGCTCGCGTGGATGCGATCAACGCCGAAGCGTTGCGCTGTTTTGTCACCGATTGGAACGACGATCCCAACTTCGTCGTTCTGGATTGGCAGCATCCGGGCTACACCTTCGACGCGGAGGCACACGCTGCTGCGAAGGAGCTTGCGGAGTGGCGTGTCCCGGTCTATCCGAACGGTGACTACTACATATTCAGTCGGGACGACTTCACGGAAGGGACCTTCGGCCATCCGTGGGAACGCACGCTGTGTGTGTTCGGGGAACGGATGGTCGAAGGACTCGGCCGGACTCTGTCGACCTGGCTTCCGCGACTTCGCGTCAACGGTGAACAGGTCGACAGCCAAGTCGGTTAGCGGGGTCCAGTACGGAACAGGTGAAACGTCACCAACCGCGTTCGCGCCACTCCGCCAGGTGCGGGCGCTCGGCGCCGAGCGTCGTGTCCTTGCCATGCCCGGGGTAGACGACGGTCGCGTCGTCGTACCTTCCGAACAGCTTGTTTTCCACGTCGTCGAGCAGAGAAGTGAACTTCTCGGGGTCAGCGGTCTTGCCTACTCCGCCGGGGAAGAGTGAGTCGCCGGTGAAGAGGTGAACCTGTCCGCTCGGTTCGGTGAGAGCCAGCGCGATGGAGCCGGGCGTGTGGCCGGACAGGTGAATGACATCGAGGCTCAAGTTGCCAACGGTCACCTTGTCGCCGTCTTCGAGGAGCACGTCCGGGGTGACGGGAAGGACCTCTGCGTCGAGGGGGTGAGCGGCGGTCGGCACCTTGGTGGCAGCGTGGACGTCCTGCAAAGCCAACCAGTGATCGCCGTGTTGATGGGTGGTGACGATGGAATCGAAAACAGGTGCTTCCTGTGCGATAAGCGCGATGATCTTCTCGGCTTCGTTGGCCGCATCGATCAGGAGAGATTTCCCGGTCGTGGAACAGACGACGAGGTAAGTGTTGTTGTCCATGGGGCCGACCGACATCTTCGTGATGACGGCGCCTTCGACTGTGCGCCGCTGAGGGGCAGAATCGGGGGAGACCTGACCGGTGTAGGAGTCGTCGATCACGATGGGCTGATTCGTCATGAAACGCAGGCTACCTTCGAATAGGGGCAGGTAGAGCGATGGGCTCGCCTGGTGAGAAAAACGTGTCGGTGGCTCGGCCTACGATGACGATCGCTCGAGGACTCGCGTTTGCGAGGCCACTCGAGACTTCTCCGGGGGGACGGCCCCGGACGATTGACAATGAAGGGAATTGGTGTGGCGGATCGCCTGATCGTGCGGGGTGCGCGTGAGCACAATCTGCGAGGAGTCGATCTCGACCTCCCGCGAGACAGCCTGATCGTCTTCACCGGGTTGTCCGGCTCCGGCAAGTCCAGCCTCGCGTTCGACACGATCTTCGCCGAAGGTCAGCGCCGCTACGTCGAGTCGCTCTCGGCATACGCGCGTCAGTTCCTCGGTCAGATGGACAAGCCGGATGTGGACTTCATCGAGGGATTGTCTCCTGCGGTGTCGATCGACCAGAAGTCGACCAACCGCAACCCCCGTTCGACGGTGGGCACCATTACCGAGGTCTACGACTACCTCCGACTTCTCTATGCCCGCGCAGGTTCGGCGCACTGCCCGGTGTGTGGTGAGAAGATCGCACGTCAGACGCCCCAGCAGATCGTCGACCAGGTGCTCGAGATGGAGGAGGGCATCAAGTTCCAGGTCCTCGCACCAGTGGTCCGTACTCGTAAGGGCGAGTTCGTCGATCTCTTCGATCAGCTCAACACCCAGGGCTACTCGCGAGTGCGCGTCGACGGTGTCGTCCATTCGCTGGCCGATCCGCCGAAGCTCAAGAAGCAGGAAAAGCACGACATCGAAGTAGTGGTCGACCGATTGCAGGTCAAGGCGAGTTCGAAGCAGCGCCTGACCGACTCGGTCGAGACCGCACTTCGCTTGGCTGAAGGCATCGTGGTCCTCGACTTCGTCGACCGTGAAGAAAATGCACCTGATCGTGAGCGTCGTTTCTCCGAGAAGTTGGCCTGCCCGAATGGCCACGCACTCGCGATCGACGATCTCGAACCGCGCTCGTTCTCCTTCAACTCGCCCTACGGCGCCTGCCCGGAATGCACCGGCCTCGGTATCCGCAAGGAGGTCGACCCGGATCTGGTGGTTCCCGATCCCGACCTGAGTCTCGAAGACGGAGCAATCGCGCCGTGGTCGATGGGCCAGAGTTCGGAGTACTTCGGACGTTTGCTGTCCGGCCTCGGCGACATTCTCGGATTCGACATGAAGACGCCGTGGAACAAGTTGCCGGCGAAGGCCCGTAAAGCAATCCTCGAAGGCAGCGAGGAGCAGGTTCACGTCCGGTACAAGAACCGGTACGGCCGTACCCGTTCTTACTACGCGGAGTTCGAAGGTGTGATGCCGTTCCTGCATCGCCGGCTCGAGCAGACCGAATCGGATCAGATGAAGGAACGGTACGACGGGTACATGCGCGACACCCCGTGCCCGGCGTGTGGTGGTGCTCGCCTGCGCCCGGAAATCCTGTCGGTAACTATCGCGGCTGGGGACTTCGGCAGTAAGTCCATCGCCGAGGTCTGTGAACTGTCGATCTCCGATTGCGCGGACTTCTTGAACAGCCTCACTCTCGGCTCGCGCGAAGAGGCGATTGCGGGTCAGGTCCTCAAGGAAGTTCAGGCACGACTCGGGTTCCTGCTCGACGTCGGCTTGGAATACCTTTCCCTCTCGCGTGCCGCTGGCACGTTGTCCGGTGGCGAGGCCCAGCGAATCCGCTTGGCAACGCAGATCGGTTCCGGACTCGTCGGCGTGCTGTATGTACTCGACGAGCCGTCCATCGGCCTGCATCAGCGTGACAATCGACGACTGATCGAAACCCTGACGCGCTTGCGCGACCTCGGCAACACGCTGATCGTCGTCGAGCACGACGAAGACACGATCCGCACGTCCGACTGGGTAGTCGACATCGGACCGTACGCCGGCGAGCACGGCGGCAAGGTCGTCCACAGCGGGCCATACGAAGAACTGCTGACGTGTGAAGAATCTCTGACCGGCGCCTACCTGTCAGGTCGTAGCTTCATCGAGGTTCCGGCCATTCGTCGACCGGTGGACCGCAAACGCCAGGTCACGGTCGTCGGAGCTCGCGAGCACAATCTCGACGGCATCGACGTGAGTTTCCCGCTGGGTGTTCTCACCGCTGTCACCGGTGTCTCCGGTTCGGGCAAGTCGACGTTGGTCAACGACATTCTCGCGACCGTCATGGCGAACAAGCTCAACGGTGCACGCCAGGTACCTGGGCGTCACACACGAATCAACGGTCTCGATCAGCTGGACAAGCTCGTGCAGGTCGATCAGTCTCCGATCGGCCGGACTCCACGATCGAACGCGGCGACGTACACCGGCGTGTTCGACAAGATCCGAACCCTGTTCGCGGCCACCACGGAAGCGAAAGTCCGCGGTTACCAGCCCGGCCGATTCTCGTTCAACGTCAAGGGCGGACGCTGCGAGGCGTGCTCCGGCGACGGAACGCTGAAGATCGAGATGAACTTCCTGCCGGATGTGTACGTGCCCTGCGAGGTGTGCCACGGCGCCCGGTACAACCGCGAAACGCTCGAGGTCCACTACAAGGGCAAGTCGATCGCCGAGGTACTCGACATGCCTATCGAGGAAGCAGCCGAGTTCTTCCAGCCGGTCACCTCAATTCACCGGTACCTCAAGACGCTGGTCGACGTCGGCCTGGGCTATGTCCGACTGGGTCAGCCGGCTCCGACTCTGTCCGGTGGTGAAGCGCAGCGCGTCAAGCTCGCCGCCGAATTGCAGAAGCGGTCCACCGGTCGCACGGTGTACATCCTCGACGAGCCCACCACGGGTCTGCATTTCGAGGACATCCGAAAGCTCCTGATCGTGATCAACGGTCTGGTGGACAAGGGCAACAGCGTGATCGTGATCGAGCACAATCTCGACGTGATCAAGACGTCGGACTGGGTCGTCGACATGGGGCCCGAGGGTGGATCCGGCGGCGGAACCGTTGTGGCGCAAGGTACTCCGGAGGACGTTGCCGCGGTCCCCGAGAGCTACACGGGCAAGTTCCTCAGTGAGGTTCTCACCGCACAGCACGCGCCGGTCAAGGCCAAGCCGATCACCAAGAAGCGTGCGACGAAGGCAGTTGCCGCAAAGAAGGCGGCGACACGGAAGAAAGCTGCTTCCGTGAGCTAGTAGAACGTGAGCAAGTAGAAGTCGGTCAGTGATGCCGGGTCGGAATCCGATCCGGCATCACTGCTTTGTCGATCAGGAAGCGGCGGCCTCGAGGATCACCTGGGCGACGTCTTCGGGGCGCGACCACATCGGCCAATGGCCGGTCGGGAGGTCGACGTACGTCACGGGGAGTTTCGCTAGTTCGGCGGCCATCGGATGACCTCCGTCGGCCATCTGGGCGATCACCGCGGAGGGGAACGTGCTGCAAACGACGGTTGACGGCACCTGGTAGCGCTTTTCGTTCGTCAGGACAATCGGCTCACGCGCGGGCCCAGCCGGTTCGGGTACCGCGTTGGCGCGGAACGTCTCCAGAGCTTTCTCGTCGAGTCCTTCGAGGCTGCTGCCGTCCGCTTCGAGCTCTGCCCACGTGGGGAGCGGAATCTCGATGACATCGGAAGCCAGATCCGGTCGCAGCGCTGCGCCGTCGGGCATGGGGCCCGAGTCGACGTAGACGATCCGAGCGACGCGATCCGGGATGCGATCGGTGACGGCGTACCCCACCGGGCCGGCGCCGCTGTGTACGACCAAGACCGTGCGCTCGTCGGAGTCCGATACGGCGTCGACGACTGCACGGACGTGAGCGTCGAAGGTGACCGCTGATCGATCTGTGTCTACTGAGTCGAGCCCGGGCAGTGTCAGGCTGGTCACGCGGGTGTCGGAACGTTCGAGGTGGGGGAGGACTGCGTCCCAAGCCCATGAACCGAGCCAGAATCCGGGAACAAGAACGATGTGAGTTTTCATGTACTCACAGTGCACCCGGGTTGGTGACAACAGAGTGTCACCAATTATGTCACCGTTTGGTATCGGAATCTGAGACACTGGTGAACGTGAATCGAGCTGCGAGATTGCATGCTCTCGTCGAGGAACTTCGGCGACAGGGCGATCGAGGGACTACGTGCTCCCGATTGTCCGAGGAATTCGGTGTCACCACCCGGACGATCAAGAGGGATATCGAGACGCTGATGATGTCAGGTGCGGCGATCGAAGCGCGCTCAGGCCCCGGGGGTGGTTACCGACTCGTAGGTCGCGCCACGCTACCGCCGGTGAATTTCACTGTTCCGCAAGCAGTTTCGATCGCGTTGGCCTTGACGGCGATGGGTGATGCTCCGTTTGCGCCGGATGGGCGAGCAGCGCTGGCGAAACTGCTCGATGTGATGGACGAGGAGAGTCGTCGCAAGGTCGCGGAGCTCGGCGGCCGCGTGTGGATTCGCGGTGACGGCGGGGCTCTGACGGATTCGCGCGCGAACCGGCAGGCCGTCGAGCAGGGTCTCGAGCAGAGTCGCGTCGTGTCGTTGCACTACGTGGATGGGGACGGTGCGGAGACGGTGCGGGCAGTTGAGCCGCACATTCTGGCGCAGGACCGTGGGCGGTGGTTTCTTATCGGCTGGTGTCGCCAGCGCGACGCGGTGCGGTGGTTTCGACTCGATCGAATGCGTCGGGCCACGCTGACGAACGATCACTTCACACCACGCGATTCGACCGTCTTCGGGCAACCGCCCGAAGACGCTCGGCCTGTTTCTCCCCGTAGGTGAGTGACTCAGTCGATCATGTTGCGGGCTGCGGCAACGGAATCCGTGATCAGTTCGGTCAGGGTCGTCATATCGACGTCGCTCAGCCGTTTGACGTACAGGCAGCCCTTGCCGATTTTGTGCTTGCCGAGGCGAGCGAGCGTGTCGGTGTAGTCGTCGAAGTTCAGCGACAAGTACAACGTGAGCGCGGTGGCCCTGGGGGAGAACCCGATCAGTGGGGTGTCACCTTCGTGGCCACTCGCATATCGGTAGTGCCGTGCCCCGAATCCGATGATGCTCGCGCCCCACATGACAGCAGGCTCGCCGGTTGCGGCCGACAGCAGGGAGATCAGCTCCACGGCGTCGGCGCGTTTGCGGTCGTCGACGCGTGAAATGAATGCGTCGACGTCCTCGGGCGTCGGTTGAGTCTTGTTGGCGGTTGCCAATTCAGTAGACCGGACCGGTGAACTTCTCGCCCGGTCCCTTTCCTGGCTCGTCCGGGTGCGAGGAGGCCTCACGGAATGCGCGCTGCAGGGCTTGGAGGCCTTCACGGATGGGTCCGGCATGAGGGCCGAGGTATTCGACCGACGCAGTCACGAGTCCGGCAAGTGCCGTGATGACTCGACGCGCTTCGTCGAGGTCCAGGTAGGGGCTGGAAGACGGATCGGCGTCGGAGAGGCCGAGTTTTTCGGCAGCCGAACTCATCAGCATCACTGCAGCACGGCTGATGACCTCGACCGCGGGAACTTCGGAGAGTTCGCGGACGTCGGGGTTCGCGCCGTCGGTGTTCTGTTCTGCCTCGAAGTTCTCACTCATGGATGTAAGGATTCCATCAGGCCGTGACGGTGTTGAATCGGGCCTCTCCCGGCAGTACTGGGAGCGGCACCGATTTCTTTCATCTGTGGCGACCTGTTACTCTTGTTGCAACGACCGCCTCCGACTTGTTCGGGGGCAGCAAGTGGAGTCCGACTCCCACCTCTGCGCGGCAGGTGAAACTGCAGTTCAGTGGTTCCGGTCACCTGTTATCGGAGATCATTCTTCGTCAGGTTCCTCGCTCAGTCGAGGAGATAGGTTTCGGCGTGAGCTGGATCTTATGTGATCGGTCGACATCGGGCCCCGCGGATGAGCAATCATCACAGCGGGGCTTTTTTGTTGGGGTGCGGGCGGTACGGGCTGCGTGCGGTCATGAAGACCGCACCGTTCAACCTAGGAGGCCCCATCAGCACTGAGACCCGCATCAACGATCGTATCCGCGTTCCCGAGGTTCGTTTGGTCGGACCTGGCGGCGAACAGGTAGGCATCGTGCGTGTTGAAGATGCACTCCGCTTGGCCCTTGAGGCCGACCTCGACCTGGTCGAGGTAGCTCCTGACGCCCGTCCACCGGTCTGCAAGATCATGGACTACGGCAAGTTCAAGTACGAGGCTGCACAGAAGGCACGTGAGTCACGTAAGAACCAGCAGCTGACGGTCATCAAGGAGCAGAAGCTCCGACCCAAGATCGACGACCACGACTACGAGACCAAGAAGCGCAACGTCGTTCGCTTCCTCGAAGCCGGTTCCAAGGTCAAGGTCACGATCATGTTCCGCGGACGTGAGCAGTCACGCCCCGAACTCGGCTACCGCCTTCTGCAGCGTCTGGGAGCAGACGTCGCAGATCTCGGATTCGTCGAAACCTCGGCAAAGCAGGACGGCCGAAACATGACGATGGTCCTGGCACCGCACAAGGGCGCCAAGACTCGTGTCAAGGCGCAGGAGAGCGCTCAGGCGCCAGTGGCTCAGGCTGCTCCGCGTCCGGCTCCGGCCGCACCGGCTTCCAGTGAAGCAGCTCCGGAAGCACCGGCGACCGGCGATGCCGCTCCCGAGGCTCCGGCCAGCTAGTCGATTTCCCAAGATCCACCACGTAACAAGAACTGAGGACTCCATGCCCAAGATGAAGAGCCACAGCGGCGCCTCGAAGCGATTCAAGGTGTCCGGCAGCGGAAAGCTCATGCGCCAGAAGGCCGGCCGTCGCCACCTTCTCGAGCACAAGTCCAGCAGGGTTACCCGTCGTCTCGACGGTGTCGCTGTTGTCAGCCCTGACGACGCTCCGCGCATCAAGCGCATGCTCGGCATCTGAGTCGCCCCCTTACTGACCACCCGGGGCCGTACTTTCAGCCCCTAGATTGACAGGATTTTTCAAGTGGCACGCGTAAAGAGGGCGGTCAACGCCCAGAAGAAGCGTCGTTCAATTCTTGCTGCATCCAGCGGCTACCGTGGACAGCGTTCGCGTCTGTACACCAAGGCCAAGGAGCAGCAGCTCCACTCGCTCACCTACGCGTACCGCGACCGTCGTGCGCGCAAGGGCGAGTTCCGCAAGCTGTGGATCACGCGTATCAACGCTGCAGCTCGTGCAAACGACATCACGTACAACCGCCTCATCCAGGGCCTGCGTCTGGCAGAGGTCGACGTCGACCGCAAGATCCTGGCCGAGCTCGCTGTCTCCGATGCCGAGGCCTTTGCCGGCCTGGTCGCACTCGCGAAGGCCGCTCTGCCGGCTGACGTGAACGCTCCTGCCGGAGAAGCAGCCTGATTCACGCATCACAGCAACGGCCCGTGGACCCGCTCACCGAGCGGACTCCGCGGGTCGTTTCTGCTGTCAAGCTCCTGCGCACAGCAGAACGACGCAAAGCAGGACGTTTCCTCGTCGAGGGCGAGAACTCGGTCACCGAACTGTTGAACGGTGCACTCTCGAATGGCGAGGCCCGCCCGGTACACGACCTCTTCTACACCGAGGACGCAGCCGAGCGCTATCAGCACGTCATCGATCGGGCGCTGACCGCTGGAGTTCGTGTTGCTCGTGTGACCGATCGAGCAATCAAAGCTCTCAGCGATACCGTCACGCCGCCCGGACTCGTTGCCGTCAGCGATCTACTGGACGTACCGCTGAGCGCAGCCGTCCATCAGGAGACCCGCCTGCTCGCAGTGCCGGTCGAGGTCAACGAACCAGGTAACGCGGGCACCGTCATTCGCATCGCCGACGCAGTGGGTGCCGATGCGGCAATCCTCGCCGGCGACAGCGTCGATCCGCATAACGGCAAGGTCGTTCGTTCGTCGGCGGGCAGCCTGTTTCACCTGCCAGTCGTCCGCGATCGAGACACAGTGTCGGTGATCGAGCAGATTCGCGCAGCCGGCATTCAGATTCTCGCGACTGCAGCTGACGGCGAGGTCGATCTCGACGAGGCCGACGAGTTGCTGAGCAAGCCGACGGCCTGGCTGTTCGGTAACGAAGCGCACGGTCTCGATCCGGCGATCGCCGCGCAGGCTGATCATCGGGTCAGGATTCCGATCCATGGCCGCGCCGAAAGCTTGAACCTCGCGACAGCGGCGGCAATTTGCCTGTACGCAAGCGCGCGGGTGCAAAATCGCGCCACCGATCACGGCTGAAAACGCACGCGAAGACCTCACGGAATCCCATTTGCGGAAGCCTGAGACAATACAAGAGCAGAGACAATGCTCGAGCGAGTTCGAAAGCTCGCTCGCAGTACAAGAAGTAAGCAGTACAAGAAGCACGCAGTACGAGAAGTAAACCGAGAAGCGACAGGAGCGTCACAGCCGTGGCCAAAAATGAGGGCGCGACACCGCCGGAGGTCGACGCGAGTGTACTCACCGAAGAGGCGTTGACCGCTGCGGCTGAGAACGCCGAGAAGGCGCTGGCGGACGCCGCTGACCTGGATGCGCTGGCGCACGTCAAGGTGGAGCACCTGGGGGACAAGTCCCCGATCGCCCTCGCTCGCCGGGGACTCGGCAGCCTTCCGGGCAAGGAAAAGGCGGACGCCGGTAAGCGCGTCAACATCTTCCGCACTCGGATCAACAACGCGTACGACGCTCGTCGTGAGGTCCTCCTCGCCGAGCGTGACGCCGCGGTGTTGGTTGCCGAGGCAATCGACGTCACTCTGCCTTCCGATCGTCACCCCGTCGGGGCGCGTCACCCGATCAGCCTGATTTCCGAGCAGGTCGCCGACGTATTCGTCGCGATGGGTTGGGAAGTTGCCGAGGGTCCGGAGGTGGAGACCGAGCACTTCAACTTCGACGCGCTCAACTTCTTGCCGGATCACCCTGCCCGCACGATGCAGGACACCTTCCACCTGGCACCCGAGAACTCGCGCCAGGTGCTGCGTACCCACACCTCGCCGGTGCAGGTCCGCACCATGCTCTCGCGTGAGGTACCGATCTACGTGGTGTGCCCGGGCCGCACGTTCCGCACCGATGAACTCGATGCGACCCACACGCCTGTCTTCTCGCAGGTCGAAGGCCTGGCCGTCGACAAGGGCCTGACCATGGCCAACCTGCGCGGGACTCTCGACGCGTTCGCTCGTGCCCTTTTCGGCCCCGAGACGCGTACCCGTATGCGCCCCAACTACTTCCCGTTCACGGAACCGTCGGCCGAGGTCGATGTCTGGTTCGCGAACAAGAAGGGCGGCGCAGGCTGGGTCGAGTGGGGCGGCTGCGGCATGGTCAACCCGAACGTTCTGCGCGCCAGCGGTATCGATCCCGACGAGTACTCGGGTTTCGCATTCGGCATGGGCCTCGAGCGGACCCTGCAGTTCCGCAACGGTATCCCGGACATGCGCGACATCGTCGAGGGTGACGTGCGTTTCACGCTGCCCTTCGGTGTCGCAGGCTGACCGATCCGGTCCGCGGAACCTTCACAAAGACTTATCGACAAACGAGAGAGCTGAGCAGACGTGCGAGTAGCGCAATCCTGGCTGACCGAGATCCTGCAGCGGGCAACTCCGGACTGGGAGGTGACCCCGGAAGAGCTGGACGCCGGGTTCGTCCGGGTGGGACTCGAAGTCGAGGAACTCGACACACTCGAGGCGATCGACGGCCCGTTGGTCGTCGGCAAGGTCGTCTCCATCACCGAACTGACCGAGTTCAAGAAGCCGATCCGCTTCTGCCAGGTCGAGGTCGGCGAACCCGAGCCTCGCGGCATCGTCTGTGGCGCGCGTAATTTCAACGAGGGTGACCTCGTCGTCGTTGCGTTGCCCGGCGCGGTGCTGCCCGGCGGATTCGAAATCGCCACTCGCAAGACGTACGGCCAGGTGTCCGACGGCATGATCTGCTCCGTCTCGGAACTCGGTATCGGCAAAGACCATTCGGGCATCTTGGTGCTCGAGCCCGGTACCGCCGAACCCGGCGCGGACGGCAACGAGTTGCTCGGTCTCGGTGACACGATCATCGAACTGAACATCACCCCGGACCGTGGCTACTGCTTCTCGGTCCGCGGTCTCACGCGAGAACTCGCGTGCGGCTTCGATCTCGAATACGCCGATCCCGCTTCGGTTCCCGCTCACCCGGCTGAGGGTGAAGCCTGGCCGGTGCGCCTCGAACCGGAGTCCAAGGCTTCGCGTTTCGTGATGCGGAAGATCACGGGTATCGATCCGCAGGCAGTGAGCCCGTGGTGGCTGCAGCGTCGACTGCTGCTCTCGGGTGTTCGCCCGATCTCGCCGGCAGTCGACGTCACCAACTACGTGATGCTCGAACTCGGTCAGCCTCTGCACGCGTTCGATGCGACCGCAGTGCAGGGCGACCTGGTGGTCCGTCGCGCCAAGGCGGGGGAGAAGCTGACGACGCTCGACGACGTCGAACGCACGCTCGATCCCGAAGACGTTGTCATCGCCGACGATTCCGGAGTCATCTCGCTGGCTGCCGTCATGGGCGGCGCAACCACCGAGGTGGGAACGGCAACGACGGACATCCTCCTCGAAGGAGCTACCTGGGATCCGCTCGCAGTCTTCAAGACGGCGCGCCGGCACAAGCTGCCGAGTGAGGCGAGCAAGCGTTTCGAGCGCGTCGTCGATCCGGCAATTCCGCTCGCGGCCGTCGACCGCGCAGCCGCTCTGCTGGTCGAGATTGCCGGCGGACGGATCGAACCGGTCCTGACCGACGTGGGCGATGTCGCCCCTCGCGCTGCCATTCGCATGGATATCGACCTGCCCGACCGTGTCGCCGGAGTCACGTACCCCAACGGCACCGCAGCTCGCCGCCTCACCCAGGTTGGCTGCAACGTCGAGGTCGGCGTCAGCGAAGAAGGACATGGCCAGTTGGTCGCGACGCCGCCGTCGTGGCGTCCGGACCTGGTGCAGCCTGCGGACCTCGTCGAGGAAGTTCTTCGCCTCGAAGGTCTCGAGCAGATCCCGTCTGTGCTTCCCGCCGCTCCGGCCGGACGTGGGTTGACTCCGTCGCAGCGGCGAAAGCGCACGGTCTCGAAGGCCGTGGCTCACGCCGGTTACGTCGAGGTCCTTCCTCCGGTCTTCCTGCCGACGAACGTCTTCGACGTCTGGGGCCTCGACGCGGATGATCCGCGCCGCAACACCAGCAAGGTCCTCAATCCGCTCGAAGCCGATCGTCCGGAGTTGGCGACCACGCTGCTCCCGGGTCTGCTGGAGATCCTGGCTCGCAACGCTTCTCGCGGTCAGCGTGATCTGTCGCTGTACGGCATCGCGCAGGTCGTCCTGCCGGGCCCCGACACCAAGCCGGTGGATGCATTGCCGGTGGATCGTCGTCCGACGGACGAGCAGATCGCGAACCTGATCGCGTCGTTGCCGGCTCAGCCCGTGCACATCGCTGCAGTGTTGAGTGGTTTGCGTGAGCCGAGCGGCCCCTGGGGCCCGGGCCGTCAGGCCGAGGCTTCGGACACTTTTGCAGCAGTGCGGGTCATTGCAGCTGCAGCAGGCGTCGAGGTGGAACTGCGTGCGGCGCAGTACCTGCCGTGGCATCCCGGCCGTTGCGCCGAGGTTGTCGTTGACGGCCACGTAGTCGGTCATGCGGGCGAACTGCATCCGGCTGTTCTCGAGCGTGCGGGATTGCCTGCGCGCACTTGTGCACTGGAGATCGACCTCGACGCTTTGCCGTTGGTCGAGAACCTGCCGGCGCCGCGCATTTCGCCCTTCCCCGCAGTGCTCCAGGACGTGGCGGTTGTTGTCGATCGCGATATTCCTGCGGCGAAGGTCCAGGAAGCTCTGCGTTCCGGCGGCGGCGAACTTCTCGAAGACATTCGCCTCTTCGACGTCTTCGAGGGCGAGCAGGTCGGTGAAGGCCGCAAGTCGCTCGCGTTCGCATTGCGATTCCGTGGTGTCGACCGGACGCTGACCGAGGACGAGGCCAGTGCCGCGCGCGATGCAGCAGTGGAGGCGGCTTCCAAGGCTGTCGGTGCGCAGATGCGTGGCTGATTTCCTCAACTGATCACAGAGCCCACGACCGTTGCCGGTGGTCGTGGGCTCTGTCGTGTTATCGGCTTTTCGACTGAGGTGAATCGGAAAGCCACACATCTGGCGCAACGGTGTCCGTCCGTCGCCCTTGCTGGTCGAGCACGTGGCCGAGCAGTTTGCGCAAATACAGCACGATGGATCGTTCCGTGACGCAAAGACCCGGAATCTCCTTGCGCAGACGAGTTTCGAATGCATCGAGTTCTGCAGGAGAATGCAGCCACAACTGAACCACCAGGTTGTCGGCGCCGACCACAGCGAAGCAGTTTCGGACTTCCGGCGCTCGGCTCAGCACTCGTCCTGCCGTATCGAGAAGCTCGGGTTCGACGCGGCACCACAGTGTGGCGAGCACGGGAAGGCCGGCCAGCGGCCGGGCAAATTCACACCGCAGCGCCACCAACCCCGAAGACGTGAGCCGGTCGATCTGGCGTTTGCACGCAGCGGGACTGACACCGATCGCGTCGGCCAGTTCCTTCATGGGAGTGCGCCCGTCGTAAGCGAGCTTCGTCAGAACCTTGCGATCCTGTTCGGAAATGCCGGTCGACCGAGCGCGCACGGCAGTACGGTTTTCGCTGGTGGTCAGCACACCCTTCTCGGACGGTGCCAGCGCATTGAGTCTCCATCGCCCACCTTCGGTGAACCAGCGTGTGATGATCGAGGTTCGTGTCGCCAGTACACCGTCGATCGTTGCGACGTCTTCCGAGATGAAGCGCGACATCGACGCCAGATCCGCGGTACCGGCTGTGACGAGCAGATCTGCTCTGCCCGTTGATGCTTCGATGGTCACGGCGTGGGCCGAGCGAGTCAGCCGTGCCGCGATGGTGTCGAGAAGAGCAGGTGAGCAATCGATTTCGATGATCGCTGTGACGATGCTGCCCAGCACCTGTGGCCCTGGAGTGACCGTGACCCAGGCCAACGACGATTCGGAGAGTCGATTCCAACGACGGGCGAGAGTCGCGGCGTCGAGTTCGAGTGGTCCGGCCAACGAAAGCCACTTCGATCGCGGTGCGAGCTGGAGCGCATTGATTATCCTCAGATCGATTTCATCTATCCTGCGACCGTTGCCGGCATCTGGTGCGCTCATAGCGTCATTATCCGGCATATTGCTGCAAGATTCGGACTATCTGCGACGCTCGACGGATGATCACAGAGGAGAAGTACGCGCTGATCGGAGCGGGCCCGTCTGGATTGGCCGGCGCGCGAAACCTCGATCGGGCCGGGATAGCGTTCGACGGCTTCGAGAGCCACGACGACGTCGGTGGGCTCTGGGACATCGACAACCCGCACAGCACCGTCTACGAGTCGGCGCACCTCATCTCTTCGAAGGGCACCACCGCATTCGCGGAGTTCCCGATGGCGGATTCGGTGGCCGACTACCCGAGCCACGTCGAACTTGCCGATTATTTCCGCGACTACGCCGATACTCACGATCTTCGCAGGCACTTTGCCTTCGGCATTACCGTCGTCGACGTTTCGCCGGTCGATTCGCTGTGGCAGGTCACCACGCGCAGTCGCAGCGGTGAGACAACAGTCGCGCGGTATCGAGGCGTGATCATCGCGAACGGAACGCTGTCGAAGCCGAACATGCCGACTTTCCGGGGCGACTTCACCGGCACGTTGATGCACACGAGCCAGTACCGCAGCGCCGAGATCTTCCGTGGGAAGAAGGTACTGGTCATCGGAGCGGGCAACAGTGGATGCGACATCGCCGTCGATGCCGTCCACCAGGCCGAGTGCGTCGACTTGAGCGTTCGGCGAGGCTACTACTTCGTTCCCAAGTATCTGTTCGGCCGACCCTCGGACACCTTGAATCAGGGAAAGCCATTGCCGCCGTGGATCAAACAACGCGTCGACACCTTGGTACTCAAGCAGTTCACGGGTGATCCGGTGCGGTTCGGATTTCCGGCACCGGACTACAAGATCTACGAATCGCATCCGGTCGTGAACTCGTTGATCCTGCACCACATCGGGCACGGTGATGTGCACGTGCGCGCCGACGTCGACCGGTTCGAGGGGAAGACGGTGCGGTTTGTCGACGGATCGTCTGCCGACTACGACCTCGTTCTCTGCGCCACGGGGTATCATCTCGACTATCCCTTCATCGCGCGCGAGGACTTGGACTGGTCGGGCGCTGCCCCGGACCTGTTCCTCAACGTCGCGAGTCGCCGCCACGACAATCTCTTTGTTCTCGGCATGGTCGAAGCATCCGGTCTCGGGTGGCAGGGCCGTTTCGAGCAGGCCGAGTTGGTGGCCAAATTGATCACCGCACGTACCGAAGCCCCCGCCGCGGCGCGGGAATTCTCGGCGGCGGCGGCCGGTCCTCCTCCCGATCTGTCCGGGGGATACAAGTACCTGAAGTTGGGACGAATGGCCTACTACGTGAACAAGGACGCCTACCGATCGGCGATCAAGCGACACATCGGACTGCTTGATGCCGCTCTGACGAAGGGAGGACAGTGATGCCGATCGACGACGTGGTGCTCAACTTCAACCCGGGATCGTTGATTATCCTCAACGTGGTGCTGGCCGCGATCATGCTGGGGATCGCCCTCGACACTTCGGTCGACGACTTTCGTCGTGCGCTCACCAAACCCAAGGCGATGGCGGTGGGTATTGCTGCGCAGTTCGTGTTGTTGCCGGCAGTGACTTTTCTCCTGACGCTGATTCTCTCGCCGGCTCCGTCGGTAGCACTCGGCATGATCCTGGTGGCGTGCTGCCCGCCAGGGAACATCTCGAACGTCCTGACTCACCGGGCGGGCGGCGACGTCGCACTCTCGGTGTCCATGACGGCGGTGTCGAACGTCCTCGCGATCTTCCTCATGCCGCTCAATCTTGCGTTCTGGGGGAGCCGACGCCCGGAGACCGACGCTCTGTTGCAGTCCGTGAACCTGAATGCGCTCGAGATGGTCGCGCAAATCACCCTGATCATCGGTGTGCCGTTCGTTCTCGGCATCTGGGCGGCACGAAGGTTTCCGGAGATCGCCGCGAAAGCGCAGCCTTGGGTGAAAAACGGTTCGTTGGTGGCGTTGTTGATCTTCATCGTCGCGGGGGTGTCGGGGAATGCGTCGTACTTCGTCGACTACATCGGGGTGGTACTGCTCGCGGTCTTCCTGCACGACACGGTTGCCCTCGCACTGGGATACTTCTGCGGCGCCGTCACCGGGTTGAACGAATACAGCCGTCGCGCCGTCTCTTTCGAGGTCGGCATCCGCAATGCCGGGCTGGGGCTTGGCCTGGTGTTCACGTTCTTCGACGGTCTCGGTGGCATGGCCGTCGTGGCCGGCTGGTGGGGGATCTGGGACATCATCGCCGGGTTGGCTCTGGCGACGATCTGGTCCAAGCGACGCGCCCGAAAGGCGGTACCGGCATGACCGTCGCACTCGTCACGGGCGGAAACGGGTTCCTGGGTACCGCTGTCATCGACGCACTGATCGCGCAGGGCATCACCGTCGTCTGTGTCGACCTCACGGTCAAGGACACGCCGGACGATCGCATCCGCCGCGTCAGGGCGGACGTCTGCGACCCCACAGAATTGGGGCGGGTGTTCGGTCAGTACCGACCGAACGTCGTGATCCACCTTGCGTCCATCGTGAATCCCGGCAAGAACACGACAGCAGAGCAGGAGTACCGCGTCGACGTCGACGGGACACGAAACGTGCTCGCGGCCTGCGTCGAACACGGGGTTGGACGGATCGTCGTGTCTTCGTCCGGAGCGGCGTACGGCTACCACTCCGACAGCCCACCGTGGATCACCGAGGACGTACCTGTCCGAGGCAACGACGAATTCACATACAGTCGCCACAAACGCCTGGTCGAAGAGATGCTCGTCGAATATCGCGTCGAACACCCGGAGTTGGAACAGGTTGTCTTCCGGATCGGCACGATCTTGGGTGAGAGCGTCGACAATCAGATCACCGCGTTGTTCGATCGCCGCAAGCTGCTCAAGGTTGCCGGGAGCGACAGCCCCTTCGTCTTCGTCTGGCACACCGATGTCGCGGGCGCTTTTGCGGAGGCCGTGACCGGAAACCAAGTGGGCATCTTCAATGTCGCGGGCGACGGCGCGCTGACCGTCGACGAGTTGGCTTCCCGGATGGGCAAGAGCACGGTGACGCTTCCTGCATGGTTGTTGCGAGGCGTTCTACGCGTCGGACGGCGATTGGGCGTAACGGAACACGGTCCGGAGCGCGTCGGATTTCTCCAGTACCGACCGGTTCTCGACAATCGGCGGCTCAAGGAACAGTTCGGGTACGTCCCCGAATACTCGAGCGAGGACGCGTTTGCCGCGTACCTCGCCTCACGCTGACCCCTTCGGCAGACAGTCGTGGAAGGATCGGAGTTGTCCGTCGGCGTTTCGAGAAGGGACTCACAGTGTCACGAAATGATGGGCCCGAACATGATGGGTCCGAGCACGATGGTTCCGTGCGCCAGGTAGTCGAGGCCGCCAGTGCACTCGACGACAAGGACTTCCTCGCGGTCGTTCGCGCAGTGGTCGAGCGTCGTCCGAGCTTGTCGGTCCTTCTTTCCGTGGTGGACACCGCTGCCGCGAGCCTCGAGCCGCACCGTGTAGAGGACGACAACACGATCACCGACGCCGAAGAAGTCGAACTGCCCGACACCGTTGTGGAGGTCGACGAGATCATCGACGTCCCGGTGGTACTTGCGACCGATCCGAGAATTCCCGAACCCGACTACACCGAAGGGGGAGTGCCCACTTTCGACCGCGTTCGGGAGAAGATAGAGGGGCGCTTCGGTACTTCAATAGGTTCGTCCGAACTGGCGCACGAGAGTCCTGCCGGAAAGTCCGTCGACGAGCAGTGGGACGAGCGCCAGAAGGCCGCAAAGGCCAAGCTCGAGGAGATCCGGCGATCCATGGGTAAGTAATTATGCATACCGATGCACAATGATGCATACTGTGTGACATGACTGAAGGTGGTACGACCGAGAACGCACGCAAGCCGATCAGAGTCGCCGTTGCCGGCGCCAGTGGGTACGCCGGTGGTGAGGTTCTGCGTCTGCTCCTCGGGCACCCGTCCTACGCCGACGGCAGTCTGGTGATCGGTTCGCTGACCGCCGGTGGCAACGCCGGTTCGACGCTCGGTGAGCATCATCCGCACTTGCTTCCACTCTCTTCGCGGGTACTCGAAGAGACCACTGTCGAAATCCTCTCGGGTCACGACGTCGTCTTCCTCGGTCTCCCACACGGAAATTCGGCTCAGTACGCCAAGTTGCTGCCCGAGTCGACGGTCATCATCGACTGCGGCGCGGACTTCCGGCTGCAGGATCCCGCAGCCTGGGAGAAGTACTACAAGAGCACTCATGCCGGTACCTGGCCATACGGTCTTCCTGAATTGCCCGGTGCCCGTGAGAAATTGGTAGGCGCAACCCGCATCGCTGTTCCGGGCTGCTACCCGACGGCAGCGAGCCTCGCGCTGGCCCCCGCCGTTGCCGCGGGGATCGTGGACTCACACGTGAACGTGGTTGCGGTCAGTGGCACTTCGGGCGCCGGCCGGGCACCGAAGGCTGATCTGCTGGGTTCCGAGGTCATGGGCTCCGTCCGTGCGTACGGCGTCGGCGGCGTCCATCGCCACACCCCCGAGATCATTCAGAATCTCTCGGCCGCAGGCGGCAAGGACATCAGTGTCTCCTTCACTCCGGTCCTCGCGCCCATGCCGCGCGGCATCCTCGCGACCTGCACGGCAGCCACCACGGCCACCGAAGAGCAAGCGCGCGAAATCTACGAAAAGGCATACAACGACGAGCCGTTCATCCACGTGCTGCCTGCCGGAGTCTTCCCGCAGACCGGTGCCGTGATCGGATCCAATGCCGTGCAGATCGGGGTCACCGTTGACGCCGACGCCGGTCAGCTCGTTGTCATCTCGGCAATCGACAATCTCACCAAGGGCACCGCCGGTGGCGCGGTGCAATCGATGAATCTCGCCCTTGGCCTACCCGAGACCGCAGGTCTCTCTACCGTGGGAGTAGCTCCGTGAGCACCGACAATCCGCAGCAGATCGACAACGCAATCGAGCCTGACGCGACCGTTGCAGACGTGGTTCACGTCGCCGGGGGACGTCTGCTCCGCACGCAGGGCGTCACCGCACCTGCCGGATTCCGCGGTGCCGGAATTGCTGCCGGTATCAAGAAGAGTGGCAAGTCGGACCTCGCATTGGTGCTCAACGAGGGACCCGATCTGGCCGCTGCCGGCGTCTTCACCCTGAACAAGGTCAAGGCAGCTCCGGTGCTCTGGTCTCAGCAGGTCCTGACGACGGGCAAGCTGCGCGCGGTGGTGCTCAACTCGGGCGGCGCGAACGCCTGCACGGGCGCGGGTGGATTCCAGGATGCACACAAGACTGCCGAGGAAGTTGCTTCGGCACTGAGTAATTGGGGCACCGAGACGGGCGCGATCGAGGTCGCTGTCTGTTCGACCGGACTTATCGGTGACCGCTTGCCCATGGACAAGCTGATCCCCGGTGTCACCGAGGTGGTGCACGAACTGGCCGGCGGAATCTCCGGCGGCACCGACGCGGCATACGCGATCATGACCACCGATACCGTGCCGAAGCAGGCGTCGCTGCACCACGCGAACAAATGGAACGTCGGCGGAATGGCCAAGGGCGCAGGCATGCTCGCGCCTGCGCTGGCCACCATGCTGTGCGTCGTCACGACCGATGCTGTCGCAACGGCGGATCAGCTCGATACCGCTCTGCGCGCCGCCACCCACCTGAGCTTCGATCGCCTCGACGTCGACGGCGCCACGTCCACCAACGACACAGTGCTCCTGTTGGCCTCCGGCGCCAGCGGTGTCACGCCGACGCAGGACGAACTGAACGCCGCAGTGCTGGCCGTGTGTGATGATCTCGCGGATCAGTTGATGGCAGACGCCGAGGGCGTCACCAAGCGGGTCAAGGTGACGGTTCGCGGCGCAGCGTCCGAGTCGGATGCGTTGATCGGCGCCCGGACGATCGCCCGCGACAGCCTGGTCAAGACAGCGCTTTTCGGTTCCGATCCCAATTGGGGCCGCGTTCTCGCCGCAGTGGGTATCGCTCCCATCGAGCTCGATCCCGATCGAATCAGTGTGTCCTTCAACGGGAGTCCCGTCTGCATCGACGGCGTCGGTGCTCCGGGGGCGCGTGAGGTGGACCTGAGTGGGATCGACATCGAACTCGACATCGATCTGGGAATCGGCAACGAGTCCGTGAGCATTCGCACCACGGACCTCTCGCATGCTTACGTCGAAGAGAACTCGGCGTATTCGTCATGACCGAGACGTATCCCGTGATCAGCGAGCATCAGAAAGCGCATGTCCTTGCCGACGCGCTGCCGTGGCTGCAGCGATTCCGCGACAAGGTGGTCGTGGTCAAGTACGGCGGAAACGCCATGATCGACGAGACGCTCAAAACGGCATTTGCCGCCGACATGGCGTTCCTGCGGACTGTCGGCATCCATCCCGTCGTCGTGCACGGCGGTGGCCCGCAGATCAACGCGATGCTGGCACGCCTTGGCATGAAGGGTGAGTTCCGCGGTGGTTTCCGGGTCACGACGCCCGAGGTGATGGACGTCGTGCGGATGGTGCTTTTCGGTCAGGTCGGCCGTGAACTCGTCGGCTTGATCAACGCGCACGGTCCTTACGCGGTCGGTATCTCCGGTGAAGATGCGCACCTGTTCACCGCTACTCGACGCACTGTTGCGGTCGAGGGGGAGCAGACCGACATCGGGCTGGTCGGGGACGTCACCACCGTGAACCCAGACGCGGTACTCGATCTCATTGCGGCAGGACGTATTCCGGTCGTCTCGACCATCGCACCCGACGCCGACGGTGTCGTCCACAACATCAACGCCGATACCGCTGCTGCAGCACTGGCCGAGGCGATCGGTGCCGAGAAGCTCGTTGTCCTCACCGACGTCGAGGGCCTGTACACCGATTGGCCGGACCGAGCCTCACTGGCCACCGAAATCGACACCGACGCCCTGGCCCAGTTGTTGCCGAGTCTCGACGCCGGCATGGTGCCCAAGATGGAGGCCTGCCTTCGCGCGGTGCGCGGAGGTGTGCCGTCGGCGCACGTGATCGACGGTCGGCTCGAACATTCAGTCCTACTCGAACTTTTCACCGGTGAAGGAATCGGCACGATGGTCGTGCCGGGTTCCTCGGTCGCCGGTCCCCAGCAGGGAGCTATCTCATGAGCACGATCGATCTGCAGCAGCGGTGGTCCGCTTCGCTGATGAACAATTACGGCGTACCCCGGGTTGCTCTCGTCCGCGGTGACGGCGCCGTACTCACCGACGCCGACGGCAAGCAGTACGTCGACTTCCTGGCAGGAATCGCGGTCAACATCCTCGGACACGGACATCCGGCCGTCGTCGAAGCCGTCACTACTCAGTTGTCGACACTCGGCCATGTTTCCAACCTGTACGCCAGCGAGCCGGTCGTCGAGTTGGCGGAGCAGTTGCTCGCTCATCTCGGCAACGTCACCGGGCGCGCGTTCTTCTGCAACTCCGGTACCGAGGCGAACGAGGCTGCCTTCAAGCTCGCTCGCGCCACCGGCCGGAAGAAGATCATCGCAGCCGAAGGCTCCTTCCACGGTCGCACGATGGGGGCACTCGCTCTGACGGGTCAGCCGGCCAAGCGGGCGCCGTTCGAACCGATGCCCGCCGGTGTCGAGTTCGTGCCGTACGGCGACGTCGAGGCACTCGAGCAGGCCGTCGATTCCGACACCGCCGCTGTGTTCCTCGAACCGATAATGGGTGAGGGCGGCGTCGTGGTGCCACCCGAGGGATACCTCGTCGAGGCTCGGCGGATCACCGCCGAGCGCGGTGCACTTCTCGTGCTCGACGAAGTGCAGACCGGCATCGGCCGGACCGGCTGGTTCTACGCCCATCAGGCAGTCGGCATCGTTCCGGACGTCATCACCCTCGCGAAGGGACTCGGTGGCGGAATGCCGATCGGCGCCTGCATCGCGACCGGGGCAACGGCCGAGTTGTTCGGACCGGGTAAGCACGGTACGACGTTCGGTGGCAATCCGGTGTGTGCTGCGGCGGCACTTGCCGTGCTGAAAACCATTGCAGCGGAAGACCTGATCTCACGCGCCGACAGCTTGGGTAAGTCGATCTCGGCGGGCATCGAAGATCTGGGCCATCCGTTGGTCGACTACGTACGGGGATCAGGACTGTTGCTGGGTGTCGTGCTGACCGAGGACGTCGCGCCGGCGGTGGAAAACGCAGCGCGCGAAGCCGGGTACCTTGTGAATGCAGCGCAACCCGGAGTGATCCGGTTGGCGCCGCCGCTCATCCTCACGGACGAGCAGGCCGAAACCTTCGTGGCAGCACTACCTGCCATCTTCGACAGTGCACTATCGGCTGACCAGCCGGGGGAGAAGTGACTACCGTGGTGAAACACTTTCTCAGGGACGACGATCTGACTCCGGCGCAGCAGGCCGAAGTTCTGGAACTCGCTGCGATTCTCAAGAAGGACCCGTTCGCTCGGCGTCCGCTCGAGGGTCCCCGCGGAGTCGGTGTCATCTTCGAGAAGAACTCGACGCGTACACGTTTCTCGTTCGAGATGGGCATCGCACAGATGGGCGGTCACGCTGTCGTCGTCGACGGGCGCAGCACTCAACTCGGTCGTGAAGAGACCTTGGCGGACACCGGACGCGTTCTCTCCCGCTACGTCGACGCCGTCGTGTGGCGCACGTTCGGCCAGAAGCGCCTGGAGCAAATGGCTACGGGCGCAACGATTCCCATCGTCAATGCATTGTCCGACGAATTTCATCCCTGTCAGGTTCTGGCCGATCTGCAAACGCTGATCGAACAGAAGGGTGAGCTCAAGGGGCTGAAGCTGACCTACCTGGGCGACGGCGCCAACAACATGGCTCACTCGCTGATGCTCGGCGGAGTGACCGCAGGCATCGACGTCACCATCGCAAGCCCCGCCGGCTTCGAACCGGCGGACTGGGTCGTGGCAGCAGCACGCAAACGCGCCGAGGAAACCGGCGCGACCATCACCCTGACGCAGGACCCACAGGCCGGCGTCGTCGGCGCCGACGCGTTGGTCACCGACACCTGGACCTCGATGGGTCAGGAGAACGACGGGCTCGATCGGGTCGGACCTTTCCGTCCGTTCCAGATCAACAAGGAGCTGCTCGCAAAGGCAGATCCGAAGGCCGTCGTCCTGCACTGCCTGCCCGCGCATCGCGGCGAAGAAGTCACCGACGAGGTTCTCGACGGGCCGCAGAGTGTTGTCTGGGACGAGGCGGAGAACCGTCTGCACGCCCAGAAGGCATTGCTCGTGTGGCTGCTGGAACAGCGAACCCAACTGGACCCGGCGTGAGCGTCGCTCCCACTCGGGCTGGTCGCCAGTCGCGCATCATCGCGCTTCTGGCGGCTCACCCTGTCCGAAGTCAGACGGAGCTGGCGGCCTTGCTCGGTGCCGAGGGCATCGAAGCAACGCAGGCGACGCTCTCGCGTGACCTCGAAGAGCTGGGAGCGGTGAAACTGCGTGCCGCCGACGGCGGCGCCGGTGTTTACGTGGTGCCGGAGGACGGGAACCCGGTACGCGGTGTGGCCGGCGGTACCGACCGCCTCTCACGGCTGTTGGGTGAGTTGTTGGTCTCCACCGATTTCAGCGGCAACATGGCGATCCTCCGGACACCGCCGGGAGCCGCGCACTACCTCGCGAGCGCACTGGATCGGTCCTCGATGCCGGACATCGTGGGCACGATCGCCGGAGATGACACCATCTTCGTAGTGGCCCGGGAACCGCTTTCCGGAGCGGAACTCGCGGCCATGATCGAATCGCTCGCCTGACCCCTTATTCTTTGATAGAGATTTTCAACCGAAGGAGCACAAAAACCATGGCCGATCGCGTCGTACTCGCCTACTCGGGCGGGCTGGACACTTCTGTTGCCATCAGTTGGATCGGTAAGGAGACGGGCGCTGAAGTTGTCGCCGTCGCCATCGATCTGGGGCAGGGTGGCGAGGACATGGAGGTCGTGCGTCAGCGCGCGATCGACTGCGGCGCAGTCGAATCCGTTGTCGTCGACGCCCGCGACGAGTTCGCGGACGAATACTGCCTGCCGACCATCGCGGCCAACGCCCTGTACATGGACCGCTACCCGCTCGTCTCGGCCATCAGCCGTCCGCTGATCGTCAAGCACATCGTCGAAGCTGCACGCTCGCACGGCGGCACCATCGTCTCGCACGGTTGCACCGGTAAGGGCAACGACCAGGTTCGCTTCGAGGTCGGATTCGGCACCCTCGCACCCGACCTGCAGGTCATCGCACCGGTCCGCGACTACGCCTGGACCCGCGAGAAGGCCATCGCCTTCGCCGAAGAGAACAACATCCCGATCAACGTCTCCAAGAAGTCGCCGTTCTCGATCGACCAGAACGTCTGGGGCCGCGCCGTCGAGACCGGATTCCTCGAGGATCTGTGGAACGCGCCGACGAAGGACGTCTACGACTACACCCAGGACCCGACGGTCAACTGGAACGCACCCGACGAGCTCATCATCAGCTTCGACAAGGGCCGCCCGGTCGCCATCGACGGCCGCCCGGTGTCGGTTCTCGAAGCCATTCAGGAACTGAACAAGCGCGCAGGCGCTCAGGGCGTCGGCCGTCTCGACGTCGTCGAGGACCGTCTCGTGGGCATCAAGAGCCGTGAGATCTACGAAGCTCCCGGCGCGATGGTTCTCATCACCGCACACCAGGAACTCGAGCACGTCACCCTCGAACGCGAACTCGGTCGCTACAAGCGTCAGATGGAGCAGCGTTGGTCCGAGCTGGTCTACGACGGCCTCTGGTTCTCGCCCCTCAAGGACGCACTGGACACGTTCGTCAACAAGACGCAGGAACGCGTTACCGGCGACATCCGTCTCTTCCTGCACGGTGGAGCCATCACCGTCAACGGTCGTCGCAGCCCGGAGTCGCTCTACGACTTCAACCTCGCGACGTACGACGAGGGCGACAGCTTCGACCAGTCCGCATCGAAGGGCTTCGTCGAGATCCACGGTCTGTCGTCGAAGGTCGCCGCGAAGCGCGATCTGGGACTCTGAGCCATGACGGCTCACGGTGACGGAGACGCTCAAAAACACGGCACCAACGAAGGTGCGCTGTGGGGCGGGCGGTTCGAGTCCGGACCGGCCGCTGCCATGGCGGCGCTGAGCAAGTCGACTCACTTCGACTGGGTCCTCGCTCCGTACGACGTGCGGGCGTCGCAGGCGCATGCGCGTGTGCTGAACAAGGCAGGCCTGCTCAGCGAAGCCGACCTCGTGACAATGCTCGACGGTCTCGACCGCCTGGCGGCAGATGTTGCCAGTGGCGCCTTCGGGCCCAGCGAGTCGGACGAGGACGTACACGGCGCACTCGAGCGCGGTCTGATCGAGCGTGTCGGGCCTGAGGTCGGTGGGCGCCTGCGTGCTGGACGTTCGCGAAACGACCAGGTGGCCACGCTGTTCCGCATGTGGCTTCGCGATGCAGTCCGCCGCATCTCCACCGGAGTTCTCGACGTGGTCGACGCATTGGCGACTCAGGCCGGGGCGCATCCGGATGCCGTGATGCCGGGCAAGACGCACCTGCAGGCGGCTCAGCCGGTCCTGTTGGCGCATCACCTGCTCGCTCACGCACATCCACTGTTGCGGGACGTGCAGCGCCTTCGCGACTTCGACGTGCGAGCTGCGGTGTCCCCGTACGGTTCCGGTGCACTCGCCGGTTCCTCGCTCGGTCTCGACCCCGAAGCCATTGCAGCGGAATTGAAGTTCGACAGCTCGGCCGAGAACTCGATCGACGCAACCGCTTCGCGTGATTTTGCGGCCGAGGCAGCGTTCGTGCTTGCGATGATCGGTGTCGATCTCTCACGCATGGCGGAAGAGATCATTATCTGGAGCACACCGGAATTCGGCTACATCACGCTTGCCGACGCGTGGTCGACAGGTTCGTCGATCATGCCGCAGAAGAAGAATCCGGATGTCTCGGAACTCACGCGCGGTAAGTCTGGTCGTTTGATCGGTAACCTCACCGGCCTGCTGGCGACGCTCAAGGCTCAGCCGCTGGCGTACAACCGCGATCTGCAAGAGGACAAGGAACCGGTTTTCGACTCGGTTGCGCAGCTCGAGATGCTGCTCCCGGCCATCACCGGTCTGGTGCAGACGCTCGAGTTCCACACCGAGCGCATGGCGGAACTTGCTCCGGCAGGGTTCACGTTGGCCACCGACATCGCGGAGTGGATGGTGCGCCAGGGCGTGCCGTTCCGGGTTGCACACGAGGCTGCTGGAGCGTGTGTGCGTGTCGCCGAAGCGCGAGGCGTCGGACTCGAAGATCTCACGGACGAGGAACTGGCCGGCGTCGACAGCGCGCTGACACCCGCTGTTCGTGAGGTGCTGACAGTCGAGGGTTCCATTGCTTCGCGCAACGCGCGAGGCGGCACTGCGGGGGTGCGGGTTGCCGAGCAGCTGGACGGAGTCAAAGCAGTGGCGCAGTCACTGCGGGAATGGACCCTGTGACCTCGCGGTCACGAGTGTTGTCGCTCTCTTTTCGGCAGTAGTCCTTCGGTCGTACGCGGTCAGGTAGCAGAATTTGCTCCCTGACCGCGTACGCGTATTCGCCGTCAGTAGGCTTGTCGCGCGCGGGAAAAATGAGACTGACGTCACATGGTGAGTAACTTGGGAGTGAAATGGTGGGATTGAATTCCAAGTCTGTGCTGGGCCCGATTCGTCGGGTGGTTGCGACAGCACAAAACGGCCTCGAGGTCGTCCGGTTGGGTGGGCTGGAAACGGATGCGACCACGTCGCCGTTCGAGATCGTCGAACGCGCAGCGATGTATCGGCTACGGCGCTACTTCCCGGACAGTGACCCGGAAACCGTCGGCGCACCGATCTTGCTGATCCCGCCGATGATGATGTCGGCGAACGTGTACGACGTGACCCGTGACCAGGGCGCTGTGGGAATTCTGCACGAGATGGGCCTTGATCCCTGGGTCGTCGATTTCGGTTCGCCCGACTCCGAAGAGGGCGGTTGGGATCGTAACCTCGCCGATCACATCATCGCTCTCAGCGACATCGTCGATCACATCCACCGTCACACCGGAAAAGATGTTCACATCTCCGGTTATTCGCAGGGTGGCATGTTCGCCTATCAGGCTGCCGCGTATCGGCGTAGTCGAAACATCGCCAGCGTCATCACCTTCGGCAGTCCGGTCGACACACTCGCCGCGCTACCCTTCGGCATCCCGGCGGGATTGGCAACCAAGGGTGCAGATTTCCTCGCCGATCACGTCTTCAATCGCCTGGCGGTCACCGGGTGGATGGCCCGTACCGGGTTCCAGTTGCTCGATCCCGTGAAGACGCTGAAGATGCGCGTCGACTTTCTGCTTCAACTGCACGACCGTGAGGCGTTGCTTCCGCGGGAGCAGCAACGCCGCTTCCTCGCGACCGAGGGTTGGGTCGCGTGGTCGGGGCCCGCGGTAGCCGAACTGCTCAAGCAGTTCATCGTGCACAACCGAATGATGACAGGTGGGTTCGTCATCAAGGATCAATTGGTCTCGCTCGCCGAGATCACCTGCCCCATCCTGGCATTCGTCGGTGAGGTCGACGACATCGGCCAGCCGCAAGCGGTTCGAGGCATCAGTCAAGCCGCTCCGCGGGCGAAGGTCTACGAATCTACCTTGCGTGCAGGCCATTTCGGTTTGGTTGTCGGTTCCACCGCGGCCAATCACACCTGGCCGACCACCGGTGAATTCGTACAGTGGACCGAGACGGGTGGACCCCTCCCGGACCGTATCGCGAACATGGTCTACGGCGCCGACCTCGAAGACCAGACCGGTGTGTCGATCAGCAATCGGATCATCCACACCGTCGCCTCGGTCGCTGAAGTAGGTGCAGGAGTCACCAAGGGAATCAGTGACCTTGCCGCCGGTGCGTTGCGCGGCACTTTCGAATTGTCGGGAGAAGCGGCACGAGCGTTGCCACGTCTGGCTCGACTCAACCAGATTCAGCCGCACACCAAAATCTCGCTGAGCCAGTTGCTGGCGGAGCAGCGTCGAAAGGCGCCGAACGGCGAGTGCTTCCTCTTCGACAATCGCGTGCACACCTATGAAGCGGTCAACGCGCGTATTGACAATGTCGTGCGTGGATTGATCTCCGTGGGAGTGCGTCCGGCAGCGCATGTCGGTGTCCTGATGGAGACCCGCCCCAGCGCACTCGCGGCCATCGCGGCCCTGTCGCGACTTGGTGCCGTCGCGGTCATGCTTCCGCCAGGCTCCGACATCACGGCGGCGGTCAAGCTGGGGTCGGTCGATCGGATCATCACCGATCCGGAAAACGTCGATGCTGCAGTGGTTACCGGTCGGCCGGTACTGGTGCTCGGCGGCGGCGATGCCCGTGGCCTCGAGGTGGATCCGTCACACGACGTGATCGATCTCGAACAAATCGATCCGACGAAGGTCAATCTGCCCGGGTGGTACCGACCGGATCCCGGTGTCGCCCGCGAACTCGCCTTCATCATCTTTGCGGAATCCGGCGGTGTGCTCGAAGCCAAGCAGATCACCAACTACCGGTGGGCATTGTCGGCCTTCGGCACGGCCACGGCGGCAGATCTCGATCGCGGTGACACCGTGTACTGCCTTGCGCCACTCCATCATTCGTCGAGTCTGCTCGCGACCATCGGTGGTGCCATGGCCGGTGGCTCACGCATTGCGCTCTCACGTGGACTGAACCCCGCGAGGTTCGTCGAGGAAATCCACCGCTACGGCGTGACGGTCGTGAGTTACACGTGGTCGATGATGCGCGAGATACTCGACGAGGATCTTCTTCTCATCGACGGTAGTCATCCGGTCCGCCTGTTCATCGGTTCGGGCATGCCCCATGGTCTGTGGAAGCGGACAACGGAGGCGTTCGACCCCGCGCAGGTACTCGAGTTCTATGCGTCGACCGAAGGCGACGTGATTCTTGCCAATGTTGCAGGCTCCAAAGTTGGTTCCAAGGGGCGCCCGCTGCCGGGTAGCGCGCAGGTGCGGTTGGCGGCATACGACCCGCTGAGTGGTCGGCTCCTCGAGAACGGAAACGGATTTGTCCGTGAGTGCGCCGAAGACGAGGTCGGATTGCTGCTCGGGCGCGCGGGATTCACCGCCGATCTCTCGGGCGGAGCCATGCGAGGTCTCTTCCAAGCCGGCGATTCGTGGATTCCCACCGAAAATCTCTTCCGCCGGGACGCCGACGGCGACTACTGGCTGATCGACCACAAGAACACGGTCATTTCCACGGTCCGCGGTCCCGTCTTCACCCAGCCGATCGTCGACGCGTTGTCGAGTGTGGCGCGGGTGGATCTTGCCGTCGCATACGGAGTCGGTGACGCGCCGCATCAGCTCGCGGTCGCTGCCGTGACATGGCGTCCGGGGCGGCAGTTCCGTTCTGCCGAGCTTGCAGAGGCCCTCTCGCGCATCGCTTTCGACGCTCGTCCGGATATCGTGCACGTGGTTGACGAGATCCCGGTGGGTTCGTCGTACCGTCCGAGCTCCACTGCGTTGGCCGCGGCCGGATTGCCGGCGCCGGGGCCACGGACCTGGTTCCTCGATTCCGAGTCGCAGTCGTACAAGCGGCTGACCAAGGCAATTGCCGCGCAGTTGATGCCGACGAGGGTGAGCACCGGAGCACGGTAGCCTGAGGACATTCTGTTTGATCGGTTCGAGAGGACTCACGTGGCTATTGATTCGACGTTGCTCAGCATTTTGGCCTGCCCCCAGGACAAAGGCCCGCTGTTGCTGGTCGGGGACGAGTTGCTCTACAACCCGCGCCTGCGGCGTGCCTACCCGATCGAGAACGGCATTCCCGTTCTGTTGATCGACGAGGCACGCGATGTGGCGGACGACGAGCACGAGAAGTTGCTCGCGCGGGCTGAAGGCTAGATCGGTAATTCACCGGTCAGGTACCGCTGGAGGTTCGGAGCCACCAGCGGTACCAAAGCGTCAACGCTCAATGATGCGAGTGGTTCGAGTCCGAGCACATATCGCGTGACAAGCAGTCCGGCCATCTGAGAGGCCACCAATTCCGCTCTGATCAAGCCGGTACCAGGTGGTGTGTCCACCCGCGGAATGATGTCGCGCAATACGACATCGAGCAGAAAGCTCTGGATCAACTGCGATCCGTCGCCGGAAATGGCTGATCGAAAAGCCGCCAGAATCGCCGGCTGGTGTTCTGATTCCCACAGCCCGATTACTGCTCTGAGTAGATTTTCGCCGAGATTTTCGGTCGGAGAGGAGTGAACCGGTCCCAATACCTGGACTGGATCGATCGGTAGCGCGATCGCAGCGGTGAACAACTGCTCCTTGCTTCCGAAATGATGATGAATCATGGCCGGATCGACGTCAGCGGCCGCAGCTATCGATCGAACAGTTGTTCGTCGAAAACCGTTCTGGGAGAACGCTCGTCGCGCCGAATCGAGAATCTGCGCGCGAGTCTCCGACTTGCCCGGTCGTCGCCCCGAACGAATCGGTACCGGACTCGTGTCCTTGTCGGTCATGGAGTGCGGCGATCGAGTGTTGCCGCGGCCAGCGAGAGTGCTGCGGCGGCGAAGCCCGCCATGACGGCGAGATCACGCCACATCTGACCCGTCGCGTCGGCATGCATCGACACTTGCTGAAGTGCGTCGACGGCGTAGCTCAAGGGGAGGACGTTGCTGATCCATTCGAGCCAGGTCGGCAATTGGTCGCGCGGTACCAGGAGTCCGCAGAGGAAGAGCTGTGGAACCACAACTACCGGCATGAACTGCACCGCTTGGAACTCGGTCTTCGCGAATGCGCTGGCCAACAGGCCTAGCGCAACGCCCAGTATTGCGCCGAGAACTGCAATGACGATGACCCAGGCAAGACTGCCGGCGATGGTGAGTCCGAGGAATCCGAAAGCAACCGCGCACGCGAGGGCTGCCTGAGCGGCGGCGGAGAGCGAAAATGCCGCCCCGTATCCGGCGAGAAGGTCGAGTTTGCCCATCGGTGTGGTGAGCAGGCGTTCGAGGGTTCCTGAACTGCGTTCGCGCTGCATGGCGATGGATGTGACCAGGAACATGACGACAAACGGCAAGATTCCCAACATCGTGATCGCCACTCGTTGGAAGAGCGAAACCTGGCCGGGTGGCGTCGGGACGTCTTGGTAGAGGAAATACAGCAAAATCATCAACAACGACGGGACCAACAAGATCATGGCCACCGTGCGATGGTCCTGGCGGAGCTGAAGCAGAATGCGTACGGTCGTAGCGCCGAAGATCCTGATGCTCATGATATTTCACCTCCGACGGGTGAAGTCCGAATCAGCTCGAGAAAGGCGTCCTCGAGCCGTTCACATCTGGTTTTGGCGCGCAATTCATCGGGTGTGAGTTGAGCGAGGAGGTGCCCGTCTCGCATCAGGATCAGCTCAGCGCAGTGGTCGGCCTCATCCATGACGTGGCTCGAGACCAACAGGGTGGTTCCGCTGCGAGCAAGGTCAGCGAATCGTTCCCACAATTCGACGCGAAGCACCGGATCGAGGCCGACGGTCGGTTCGTCGAGGATCAACACATCAGGTGACGCCACCAACGCGCAAGCCAGCGAGACTCGCCCGCGTTGACCACCAGACAGATCGGCGGCGGTCTGGTCGGCGTATCGGCTCAATCCGACGGCGTCGACCGCCGCTGCGACGTCGGCGCCGGACTTGCCGTAGAGAGCGCCGAAGTACTGGACGTTTCGAGTGACCGTCAGGTCGCCGTACACGCTGGGGGATTGGGTGACATATCCGACCCGGCGGCGAAGAGCAACGGAACCGGCGAGGTCGCCCAGCACTCTGACCTCACCACTTTCGACGATCTGTGTTCCGACAATCGCGCGCATCAGGGTTGTCTTGCCGCAGCCGGACGGGCCGAGCAGTCCGGTGATCGATCCTGCTGATACCTGCAGGTCAAGCGAGTGAAGAACTTCGTGCTTGCCGCGAATGACTCGTAGTCCGCGGATATCTATTGCCGGCGTTGTGGTCACGGTTCGCCTCGTTTCAATAATTCATCACTTGTTGAATTATGCGACTCGGCCGACCGATGAGTCAACGGCGTGGGCACAATCGAAGGGTGAGCATCGAGACCTTGGAAAATGTGGAGAACCCGTTGGAAGCGGGCCTGACAATTCTCGGCTCGACCCTGACCGTCGACGACATCTCGCTGAGGATCGTCGAGGTCGAGGCGTACGGAGGGGAGAAGGACGGGCCATGGCCGGATCCGGCAGCACATTCGTATCGGGGGAGAACGCCGCGGAACAGCGTGATGTTCGGGCGGGCGGGGCGTCTCTACGTCTACCGCAGCTATGGAATGCACTTTTGTATGAACATCTCGTACGGCCCGGATGGTGTCGCGGGTGGTGTTCTGCTCCGAGCGGCCGAAATCGAGGCCGGTCACGATGTGGTGTCTGCTCGGAGATCGCCGGATCGACCATCTCACCAATGGGCCAGAGGGCCGGGTAATCTCGGTGCTTCTGTCGCAATCACGTTGGCGGACAACGGAACAGACGTGTTCAACCCTGCCTCTCGGATTCGGCTCGAATTGGGGGAGTCGAAGGAATGGGTCAGTGGACCGCGGGTGGGGGTCAGTACCGCGGCGGAGGTTCCGTGGCGCCTGTGGATTCCGGACTCGCGAGCGGTGTCCGCGTATCGCCGAAGCCCGCGAGCGCCGGTCATTTCGTGAAGATGGGATGATCGAGTCCGTGACTGAGAATATTCTCGACGAACTGACCTGGCGCGGGCTGATCGCCCAATCAACCGATCTCGACGCTTTGCGTAAAGATCTCGAGGCCGGACCGGTCACGTTGTATGCGGGCTTCGACCCGACCGGACCGAGCCTGCACGCAGGTCACCTGGTTCCGCTCCTCGCGCTCAAGCGGTTTCAGCGCGCCGGCAACCGCCCGATCGTTCTTGCCGGCGGTGCAACGGGCCTGATCGGAGACCCCCGTGACGTCGGGGAACGGACGATGAATTCCGCCGATACCGTCGCGGACTGGGCAGGTCGCATCCGTGGTCAGCTCGAACGATTCGTGGATTTCGACGATTCGCCGACGAGCGCGGTCATCGAGAACAACATGAACTGGACCGGCAAGATGTCGGCCATCGACTTCCTGCGTGATGTCGGCAAACACTTCTCCGTGAACGTCATGCTTGCGCGTGACACCGTGAAGCGTCGTCTCGAGTCGGACGGGATGTCGTACACCGAGTTCAGCTACATGCTGCTCCAGGCCAACGACTACCTGCACCTGCGACGCGACCTCGGCTGCACTCTGCAGGTCGGCGGGTCCGATCAGTGGGGCAACATCATTGCCGGCGTCGAACTCAACCGTCGTGTCGACGGTGAGAGCGTTCATGCAATGACGGTTCCGCTGGTGACCTCGGCCGATGGCAAAAAGTTCGGAAAGTCGACCGGTGGCGGAAGTTTGTGGCTCGACCCCGAGATGACCAGCCCGTACGCCTGGTACCAGTACTTCGTGAACACTGGCGACGCCGACGTGATCAAGTACCTGCGCTGGTTCACCTTCCTGACTGCGGACGAACTCGCGGAGCTGGAGACTGCAACAGCGGAGCGGCCGCATGCGCGAGAAGCGCAGAAGCGACTTGCCGCGGAGATGACGACCTTGGTTCACGGGGAACACAACACCCGTGCTGTCGAGCTCGCCAGTCAGGCGTTGTTCGGCAAGGCGGAGCTGGCGGAACTCGACGAGTCGACGCTAGCCGCGGCGCTGAAAGAAGCATCGGTCAGCGAATTGGCGCCGGGGGAGCCGCGCACGATCATCGATCTGCTCGTGACGAGCGGTTTGTGTGAGAGCAAGGGAGCTGCTCGACGCGCCGTGAAAGAGGGCGGTGCTTCGGTGAACAACCAGAAGGTGTCGGCCGACGACTGGGAGCCCACCGCATCCGATCTGCTTCACGGCAGCTGGTTGGTCGTCCGGCGCGGAAAGCGCAACTTCGCCGGCGTGAGAATCCTTCCAAACTGACGTGTGTGGGGTCACAGTTGTCTAGCGGGGCTCCTGTGGCCGCTGGTGGCCCGCCTCCGGGCGGGCTACCAGCGGATTTAACCTGTCGAACATCTGCGACCTGCACGTTTGACGCTCAGTTTTCATTCGCGTAACTTTGTCCAAGTCAGAGCGACACGGACACCAACCCCGACCGACAGGCCGGGGAAACGCGGTTGGACGAAGTCGGAGACAATCACGCTCAGCGGGAACTTGCTTCCCTGGAGCGAACAAGCTAAGATTGTAACCCTTGCCCCGGAGCTTTCAACCTGGTTGAAGTGATGGTGTGTGCGTGTTCTTTGAGAACTCAACAGTGTGTCGATGAATGTCAGTGCCAAAATTTTTTTGGTACTTC
>NZ_JBXAFO010000017.1:123058-144125 GCF_058793255.1 Rhodococcus sp. MPR-R1B | reverse complement strand
GCCACCGCCGGAAACGGCCGCAAAGCTGCACCCAACGCGGCGATCTTCTTCCCGTCCCGAACCTGCAGCATCGTGTTGGCCGCCAACCAGGACCCCACTCCGCGGCTGGCAATCACCTGATCATCCGGGCGCAACGACAACTCGTCGACCACAGCCACTCGAACGGCTTCGAGACGAAGAATCTCCGCACTCGCTTCGACAGCAGCAGCGCGCAACTCGGCAGCAGTCAACTGCCACAGGCGTCCGCGTAACCCCACCGCAGAACCTGACACCACATCCGACAACAAGACGCTCATTGAATCCCCCGATCCCCTCCCCAAATCATACTCGAACATGCGTTCGAGTCAAGAGGTGCTTTGGGCTCGCTCTAGGATCGCTGGATGTTCACGTTGACTACGGAACGCCTTGTTCTTCGAGATTTCACTGCCGCGGATGAAGGTGCCGTCCATCAGTACGCGTCCGACCCTGCCGTCTGTAGATATGTTGATTGGGGGCCGAACACCCCCGCGGTGACCAGGGCATTCCTGGCTGACGCGGCACTCGAAGCTGCGCTCGTCGAACGTCGCACGTTCACCCTGGCCATCACGTCGAAGGCCGATGGAGCGGTCATCGGTTCGGTAGCTGTGTGGGAAGTATCCGCCGCTCACCGGCGGGCGGAACTCGGTTTTGTCGTGAACCCGAAGTTCCAAGGGCGAGGCTATGCGTCGGAGGCGGGGCGCGCGGTTCTGGAATTCGCCTTTGCTCGCTTCGGAGCGCAGCGAGTGCAAGCAACGTGTCGTCCCGAGAACTCGGCGTCGGCGTCGGTGCTCACCAAAATCGGAATGGAGGAGGAGGGGCGAATGAGGGCACACATGGTGATCCGGGGGACCGCGGTGGATTCGCTGCTTTTTGCTGCAACACGACCCGCCGCCGTACAGCCAGAGATCACGTCATCTCACTTCGCGTGACCTTCCCGGGCCCTGGTGCGATACTCGAACCATGTTCGAGGATGCCTTGCTCATCGACGCGGCCGGCCGGCCCACTATGCAGCATCACCAGGCCTTTTCTCGGGACTGGGACCGCATCAAGGAGTGGTCCGACAACATCTACATGCCGTATACGGTCACGCCGATCGGAAGTCGGTTGAAGCCGGCTTCGGACATGTACTCCGCGGCAGTCGGCAAGATCGACGTCACCAGATTCTGTTACGGGATTCCGGTCTCCGTCGGTGAATGTTCGCCTGAGGCCGGAAACATTCTGGTTCTGACGACTATCAGAGGCAACGGTCGACATGCCCTCGGCGGAGGAACTGCGGTGAACACTGCCGTGGGGGAGACCTTTGTCGCCGACTGTAGCCGGACCGACTACTTCGTCGAATTCGACGAAGATCATCTGCAGCTGAATCTCACTGTGCCGCATCAGCTTGTCGCCGATCACGCCATGCAATGGTTCGGGTCGGTTCCCGACGACCGTCTGTGGCGGCACAAGTGCACCATTGGCGGGCGGGGCTCGAGTTGGCTGGCATTGATGGACTACGTCGTTCGCGCAATTGCAGAGTCGCCTGAGGCGATGTCGAGCGAAAGGCTGGGTGCCAGGGTTCAAGAACTCATCGCGGCTCAGCTTCTCGACGAGTGGGCGACGCAGGCCGGGCTGCAACTCGGCGTCGACGTCGCCTCCGCCGAACCTGCCTACGTGCGATCGGCAGAGGAGTACATCGATACGTTTGCTCGCTCGGTGCCGACGGCATCGGAGATCGCGGCTGCGGTGGGTGTCAGTGTCCGGGCGCTCACTGCGGGATTTCGACGGTACCGAGACACCACGCCGGGGCAACGATTGCGCGCGCGTCGGTTGGAGGGTGTACGCGGCGAACTGTTGCGTTCCGACGGGAGAACCGTCTCCGAAATCGCCAACGCCTGGGGCTACGTCAATCTGGGTATGTTTGCGGCCACATACCGGAAACGGTTCGGAGAGTTGCCTTCCGAGACCCGGAATCGACTCTGAGGACAGTTGTTTGAACGGTCATGACGATCGTTTTACGCACTCGATGAACTGCCGTGATCCGTTGTTTCGTATCGGAGCGTTCTGCAAGGATTGAAATCGAACGTGACAGCAATCCCACGAGCTAGGAGTACGTCATGGCAACTCGACTCAATCCGTACATCAGCTTCAACGGCAATGCCCGTGAGGCGTTGGAGTTCTACAAAGAAATCTTCGGTGGCACGCTGGCGCTGAGCACGTTCGGTGAGTTCGGCAATCCCGGTGAAGGCGGCGACAAGATCATGCACGGAATGCTCGAAACCGATCAGGGATACACCCTGATGGGTGCCGACACTCCGCCCGGCATGCCGTACAACCCCGGCGACAACATCACGGTCAGCCTCAGCGGCGACGACGGCGACGTGCTGCGCGGGTACTGGGAGCAACTGTCGGGAACAGGTACGGTCAGCGTTCCGCTCGAGAAGCAGATGTGGGGCGACGAATTCGGCGCCTGTACAGACAAATTCGGCATTTCCTGGCTGGTGAATATCGGAGCGCCCCAGAGCTGACTCCAAGCTCTGCCCGGTTCTGCCGAAACGAGACAGTTTTCCTGCCGTTTCGAGGCAGAACCGGGTATGTGATCGCCGTTACATTCTGTTCGACAAGACAAGTTGCAAGTCGGATGGAGAAATGCAGTGACGATCGAAGATATTGCGCGGAAGCCCCTTTCGAAGCAGCGCCTCGACGACGTGCTGGCGCGAGCAACTCAGGGGGCTGATCGCGTCCCGGGTGTGGTCGCGATGATTACGGATCGAGAAGGCAACATCTACGAGGGTGCTGCGGGCGAGCGGACTCTCGGTTCCGGCGTTCCGATGACCCTCGATACAACCTTTGCGCTCTTCTCCACCACCAAGGCGATCACCGGTACCGCTGTCCTGCAATGTGTGGAGGAGGGATTGCTCGATCTCGATGCACCTGCAGCGACCTATGTTCCCGACATCGGTGAGCTGAAGGTCCTGGACGGTTTCGACGCCGGCGGAAACCCCGTTCTTCGGGAACCCAAGCGTGACATCACCACTCGCATGCTGCTCCTTCACACTGCAGGGTTCGGCTACGACTTCTTCAACGAGTCGTACAACCGGCTCTCACAGGAACATGGGCAGCCCAGCGTGATCACGTGTAGCAAAGCGGCGCTCACGACACCGCTGCTCTTCGACCCGGGTGAGAAGTGGGAGTACGGCACCAACATCGACTGGGCCGGACAGGTCGTCGAGTCGATTCGAGGTCAGCGACTCGGCGATGTCATGCGCGAGCGCATCTTCGAACCTCTCGAGATGGCCGATACGGCATTCACGATGAGCCCGTCGATGAAGGATCGACTTGCGCCGATCCATCAGCGTGAGAGCGACGGAAGCCTCACTCCGCTCATCGGATTCGAGCTTCCGGCCGAACCCGAGGTGCACATGGGTGGTCACGGTTTGCACGGCACTGTCGGCGACTACATGAAGTTCATCCGTATGTGGCTCAACGACGGCGCGGGCACTTCGGGTCGCGTGTTGTCGTCGGAGACGGTAGCTGCAGCCGTTCAGAACGGGCTCGAAGGCCAGCACGTGGGGTTGTTGCCCGGAGTTCTCCCGACACTGTCCAACGATGCGGAATTCTTCCCCGGTGTGCCCAAGGGATGGGCATACTCCTTCATGACAAATGAAGAGGTGGCACCCACCGGTAGGCCGGCCGGATCGCTGGCTTGGGCGGGTCTTGCCAACCTCTATTACTGGATTGACCGGCAGACCGGCGTCGGCGGGTTCTGGGCAACGCAGATTCTGCCGTTCGCGGACCCTGGATCCATCAACGGATACCTGGAATTCGAGACCGCCGTTTACCAGTAACCGGCTGGATTCCCGCTGTCCGGGATCGACTGTTTCTTTCGGGCGGGTTCGGAGTACGCATGCAGTACAGCGCACGCTTGCATACGACGAACTAGGAGACGGCATGAACAGCCTCGAAGGCAGCTTCGAAGGAAAAGTTGCACTGATCACCGGCGCCGCACGCGGTCAGGGGCGCGCCCACGCTGTCGCATTCGCGGAGCGTGGCGCGGACATCGTGATCTGCGACCGGTGCGAGAACAGTGATGTCGTCGCCTACCCCCTCGCAAACGAGGAGGATCTGAAGGAAACCGTTCGTTTGGTGGAAGCCACCGGTCGTCGGTGCATTGCCGTCAAGGCAGACACTGCTGATCGCGAAGCAATGGACGCGCTCGTTGCCCGCGCTGAAGCCGAGTTCGGCCGTGTCGACATCGCCGTCGCGAATGCCGGTGTGTCCGTGCCCGCTCCGATCACGTCGATGACGTCGGCACAGTGGAACGAAGTCATCTCGTCGAACCTGACCGGTGTGTTCAACACCGTTGCGGCCGTGTCAGGTGGAATGGCGGAACGTGGTTACGGTCGCATCATCACGATTTCCTCGATGATGGGTCGATCCGGTGGCACCCAGATGGCGGCGTACGGCGCCTCCAAATGGGGCGTCATCGGTTTGACGAAGAGTGTGTCGCTCGAACTGGCAAACTCGGGTGTGACCGTGAATGCTATTGCACCGGGGAACATCTCGACGCCGATGATTCACAACGACATGATGTACGCGATGATGCGGCCTGACCTCGAATCGCCGACGGCAGACGACGTCGAACCCGTGTACGCGACTCTGCATGCGCAGCCGGTCGGTTGGCTGGATCCCTTCGAGATCACGCGAGTAGTCCTGTTCCTCGCCGCCGACGCGAGTGCCCACATGAGTGGCATCGTGGTTCCTGTCGACGCCGGAGTAGCCGCTCGCTCGAACGCTTGACGGACAAGACTGTTCGCGCGAAAGCGCGGACCGGGTGGGTCGTCGGCGTCCTGAGTCTGAGCGGCGTGGTGGTCGCGCTGCAACAGACCTTGGTGGTGCCGGTCCTGCCTGCGTTCGCGACGGCATCGGGAGTATCGTCCTCCACCGCTTCCTGGCTGGTGACCTCGACGTTGCTGACCGGTGCCGTCGCAACCCCTCTCATCGGCAGACTCGCCGACATGTTCGGCAAGCGCGCGATGATGCTCGTCTGTCTTGCCGTGATGATCGTCGGCTGCATGGTTGCGGCGCTCAGCCAGAGTTTCTGGTTATTGATCCTCGGGCGCTCGTTGCAGGGGTTCGCGACGGCACTTCTGCCCGTCGGAATCAGCATCATGCGCGATGTCCTTCCTCCGGAAAAGCTCAGTGGTGCAGTAGCTCTCATGAGTGCGACGTTGGGGATCGGTGGCATGTTCGGTATGCCGATGGCTGGGGTGATCTCGGCGCACTGGGGACTACCCGCGCTTTTCTGGGTCACCGGTGGATTCGGGGTTGTACTGATAGTCGTCTTGCCTCTGGTGGTGCCGGAATCGGCTGTGAAGAGTCGCGGACGCTTCGACTTTCTGGGAGCCACAGTCCTCACGCTCGCTATGACTGCACTGCTGCTGGCCGTTTCGAAAGGAACAGAATGGGGCTGGGCAAGCCCCGAGGTTCTGGTTCTGATCGCGTCCGGCGTGGTCTTGCTCTGTGGATGGATTCCGTGGGAACTGCACACGCCGGCACCGCTGGTCGATCTGCGGACTTCCCTTCGCGCTCCGATTCTGGTTTCGAACGTCTGCGCAGTATTACTCGGTTTTGCCATGTTCATCAGCGCGTTGGCGGCAACGCAGGAACTTCAGTTGCCCCTGGCGTCGGCGGACGGTCTCGGACTCTCGGCTGCCGAAGCCGGACTGGCGATGATGCCGGGCGGAGTCCTGATGATCGGATTGGCGCCGGTGTCGTCGAAGGTGACGAGGCGATGGGGAGCGAAGGCCACGTTGGCCTCAGGAGCGATCGTCATCGCAATCGGATACGTCTTGCGTGTGCTGTTGACGCCGACGCTGGTCAATATCGTGATCGGCGCTGCCGTGGTATCGGCCGGTGTGGCATTTTCTCTGGCAGCCATGCCGACTCTGATCACCGAATCTGCGCCGATCCATCAGACTGCCTCGGCCAACGGATTCAACAGCCTGCTCCGTTCGGTCGGTACCTCCACCGGAAGCGCCGTTGCGGCAGCGGTATTGGCCGGTTCGACGGTGGTGATCGGTGCGAGCACTGTGCCGACCCTGCATTCGTTCGCGGTTTTGTACTGGATCGGAGCGGGCGTATCGGCACTGGCGGCCGCGGTGACCTTGGCAGTGAGGGTGGAGCGGACGGGGACGGTATCGCGGCCCGAGTTACCAATTGCAGCCGAAACCGATGGCGCAACGAAGATCGGGTGAGTCGACGGACTCACCCGATCTTCGTCACCGTTATCTCCGACTGGAATCGACCAGGTACTCGAGATTCTGGTTGTACGGTGTGGCCGTCACCGCCGCGTGCGAACTCACCCGAGATACCTCGGTAGTGCCGCGAACGACAGAGGCCTTGATGGAACCTACTTTCAACGGGGCGATGCAGCTGCTCATCCCGGCCGGGGCATTGCAGGTGGTAATCGTGGTTCCCACCGTCACTTTGACGACTGCGGGAGCGGTCAAGAAGGTGAGAACCTCGACGGTATCGCGAGCGGGGGATGACCATTGGCGCAGTGTCATAGGGGCAGCAGAGCGATTGACGGGGACCGCGGAGACCGACTGATTGCGATAGACGAGATACGCGGTGTCGCGAACAATCGCGGGTGAGGCGCCGGAGCGGAAGCTGTACAGCCCGTAGGAACTCATGTCGAGTAACGCGCGCCCATGACCGGCGCTGGGTGCGAACGACGTTCCCTCGCTGTAGTCGTTCCAGGTGACGAGCTGTACCCATTCACTGTTGGACGCAATCGCAATCTGCCACATGTTCTGCAGATTCTGTGAATTCTGTGCCTCGTCGTAGATCGACTGACTCGGACGAACATCTTGGAAGGCGACTGGCTGCATCCATATCTTTCCCAAGGAGTGAGCGGCAGCAGCAAGCCCCATCGGAGAGTTCGGGTTCGATCCCGAGAGCGGATTTCCTGCCGGATTTCGGTTACCCCAATTCGACATCCCGTAGCTGATCGATGCAAAAGAATTCCGGTTGGCTGCTGCGTCGAGGAAAACCGGAACAAATGCCACATTTATTCCGTAAGAATTTTTCATAATAGTGATGAACTCCGACCACCAGCCCGCAGTCTTGTTTTCGGCAAGAAATGGCGAGATCACTAGTCGTCCGTCGCTCAATTTGAACGATGATGCCATGGTCGAATACGGTTTCATCTCTGCTGCCATTTGAGCTGCGGTCATGTTTTTGAACGCGCCGTTCATATCAGGCATGAGCATGATCTTGAAATTCGGATCGACTGCTGCGGCCGCTTTGATCAGGGCTGTGGGCACGGTGGAACCCCACCAACTGGTGTCGGTTGCCTTGGCGATGATGTCGACGGAGAATCCGTCGATGCCCGTGGCGATTGCCGAACGAACTTCGTTTTCGAGGTCGCGTTGGCGCCACTGCGTATCGGCGATGGGTTGCCGCGGTGTCGGCCGATCGCGGAGGAATCCTCCGTAGCGAACGTGTTTGTTGTTCTCGCCGTTGACCGTAAGATATTGTGTCGCATAGTAATCGCCAGACGGATTCGCATTGTCGATCGAAACCGGATAGGGCGGGAAGTAGTGAGCGAAAACCAACTTTCCGTTCAGTGCTGACTTGGGTGGAATGTCGAAGGGCAGCGCTGCAGATTCAGGATTCGCCGAGAACGAGGCCGGCGTGTACGTCGGCGCGGAGCGCGGTTGTGTGTTGTACGCGGCGATCAGTGCGGCCGCGACAATCACGGCCAGGGTGAAGCAGATGGTCTCGAAGGAATATTTCGCCGTTTTTCGGATCCACGGAGTTCGGATGTATCGAGTTCTGATACTCATGGCACAGTCAGCCTTTCTCGATCCCCCGAAGTGTGAGTCTTCCCCGCGTGCACTGAATCGGTGATTCAATTCTTTTCGGCCTCTGCCTGATTTGTAATTCGAGATTCGACACCATAAGTCAACCGTCACCGGCCCGAGTGTCACTTGCTGAACGAGTGTAACGCTGCCGCGTTCATCATGAATACCTGAAAGCGGTCTTTGTTCAAGAATTTCGGGTTTTTCTTTCCGGTATATATCCGTCGAAAGGTCGGTGAAATTTATCGGCTGTATTGGACAGGACTGGGACGTGTGGTCTGTTCCGTACCTCGTGGCCGAAAGGCACCGGCGAAACCAGGGAGGTGATTGCAGCCGGGCAACTGACGAAATTTCCTGGAATGTGTCGGCCTCCTGGGTCACACTGGGGAACGGACTACCGACGGATTACCGACGCGGGAGGGCTCATGACCGAAGCGATTGTGGCCGAGGGGCTGGTCAAGAAGTACGGCGACGTCACGGCATTGGACGGCATCGACCTGGAAGTGCGCGAGGGTTCGGTGATGGCTCTGTTGGGCCCCAACGGCGCCGGAAAAACCACTGCGGTAAGGATATTCACGACGCTGCTCATTCCCGACGGTGGACGCGCCAAGGTTGCCGGGCTGGACGTGGTCGAGGATGCGCGGGCGTTGCGATCCAAGATCGGTGCTTCGGGTCAGTACGCCGCGGTCGACGAGTACCTGACGGGCTACGAGAATCTGGACATGGTCGGGCGGCTGTATCACCTCGGCGCCCGAAGCAGTAAGGCCCGAGCGCGTGAATTGCTCGAGCAGTTCGATCTCGTCGAGGCTGGAGATCGGCCGGTCAAGGGCTATTCCGGTGGAATGCGGCGACGTCTAGATCTCGCCGGCGCATTGGTTGCTCGGCCACAGGTGTTGTTTCTCGACGAGCCGACCACCGGCCTCGATCCTCGGGCGCGACTCGGTCTCTGGGACGTCATCGAAGGGTTGGTGGCTCAGGGGACCACGCTGTTGCTCACGACGCAATACATGGAGGAAGCCGAGAGGTTGGCCGACCAGATCGCCGTCATCGACCGCGGCTCGGTCATTGCGCGCGGTACTGCAGATCAGTTGAAGGCGCGGGTCGGGGGTGAGCGCATTGAACTGAGTGTGCACGAGGTCGAGCATCTCGACATCGTCCGCGAGGAATTGCGCTCGCTTGCCGTGGGGGACATTCAGGTTCAAGAGAATGTCCGTCGCGTCACCGTTCCTGTCGACGACGGCACCGACGCGTTGGTCGCGGCGCTGAATCTTCTGTCGGCACGAGGCATCCGCGTATTCGACGTCGGCCTGCGCAGACCCACTCTCGACGATGTCTTCCTCACACTGACCGGGCACCAGGCTGAACTGGAGGATCAGAAATGACCGTGCAGATGGCGCTCGAAGACGGTTTGACCATCGCCAGGCGAAACTTGATCAAGATCAAGCGCGTTCCGGATCTGCTGGTGTTCACCACTTTGTCGCCGATCATGTTCGTGCTCTTGTTCGCGTATGTGTTCGGCAGTGCGATCTCCGTCCCGGGCACGTCGTATCGAGAATTCCTGATCGCCGGAATCTTCACGCAGACGGTCATATTCGGTGCCACCTGGACTGGTTTGGGGATGGTCGAAGACATTCAGAAAGGAATCATCGACAGATTTCGATCGCTGCCCATGGCTCCGTCTGCCGTGCTGACAGGCCGAACATCGAGTGACGTGTTGATCAACGTCATCAGTTTGGTGGTCATGTCGTTGACCGGTCTTCTGGTCGGGTGGCGGATTCACTCCAGTTTCCTCGAAGCGGTGGCGGGTTATGCGCTGCTTCTGTTCTTCGCGTACGCGTTGTCGTGGGTCATGGCTGTTGTCGGGCTTTGGATCCGGACACCGGAGGTATTCAACAACGCGAGCTTCATCGTCATCTTTCCGCTGTCGTTCATCGCGAACACTTTTGTCGAGACCACCAATCTTCCCGGCCCGCTCAAAGTGATCGCCGAATGGAATCCGGTGTCGGCGGTTACTCAGGCGGTGCGTGAATTGTTCGGCAATACCAATCCTGCGATGACGGTTCCGGATGCGTGGCCGCTGCAGAATCCGGTCATCGCGTCGTTGTTGTGGACTTTCGGTTTGCTGATCGTCTTCGTGCCGTTCGCTATTCGTCGGTATCAGAAGGCAGTCAGCCGCTGACCTGGTGATTCCGGCCGGTAGGGTGGATGTGTGCCGGAGCCCGAACGCATCGACAAACGCAGCCTGAGATACGCCGGGCGACGTGAGGAGTTGCTCGACGCGCTGACCCGCTACGTCATCGACAACGGTGTCGGAGAATTGACGGTGAGGCAGCTCGCCAAGGCCGTGGGTGTGTCGCATGCGTCGTTGCTCAACCATTTCGAGAGCAAGGAGAATCTGCTCTCCGAGGTCATCGAGAACATGCGTGGTGAGTCCATTCCGATTGCGGTGCCGATGAAACCGGGGGTCGATCCGGCGACAGTGCTGACTGCGTGGTGGACCGAACGTACGACGCCGGAGGTCCTGCCGCGGTTCCGGGTGATGGTCGAGATCTACGCCCTCGCGCTCGGCGACCGCGACCGCTACGGACGGTTCCTGGACCGTTTTGTGGGCGATTGGATCGAGGCACTGGAAGCCGGTCTACGACAAGCGGGTTGCCCCGAGGACGATGTTGCCTCTGTCGCTACTCTGTTGCTCTCGCAAATGCGGGGTCTGTCGATGGATCTTCTGGCCACCGGGGACCGGGCCCGCGTCGATCGCGCGTTCGGGCTTTTTGTCGACGGCTTTGCCGCCCGCGCTCGGGAGTGGTCCACGCCAGGATCCGATCGCCTTCAACGCTGACCGATCACCACGGTCGACGCGGTCTCGCTGTAGGTTGCCACCCGAGTGAGAAACCTTCCCCGAGTGAATGTTTCAACAGTCATTTCGACCTGCTCCGTACTCGTCTCGACGAGAAGACAGCCACCCGGTCGTAGCCACGGCGCGGCGTCCGCGATGATGCGACGCTGCAGGTCCAGTCCGTCGGTACCGCCGTCCAACGAGACCAGCGGTTCGTGAAGACGGGCTTCGTGCGGCATCAGCCTGATCGATTCGGTGGGGACGTAAGGTGCATTGGCGACGACGACATCCACGCGACCGAGTAATTTCGTCGGCAGTGGTTCGAACAAATCGCCTTCGAGTACGCGCTCGGGCGGTGTGATGTTTCGGCGAGCGCACCGCACTGCGGCCGGTTCCACGTCTACCGCGTACAAATCGACGGGGTCGAGCGTCGACTGCAGGACAACACCGACAGCTCCTGAGCCGCAACACATGTCGACGACGACGCTTCCTGGGGTGACAAGTGAGCAGGCCTGCCGGGCGAGGAACTCGGTGCGCCGGCGTGGGACGAAGACTCCGGAGTCGATGTGAATGCGCAAGCCGCAGAACTCGGCCCATCCGAGGACGGGCTCGAGTGGTTCGCCGGCAACTCGTCGGTCGACCATCGCGTCGAGTTCATCGCGAGAGCGTGCGGTGTGAAGAAGTAGGCGAGCCTCGTCTTCGGCGAAGACGCAACCTGCTGCTCGGAGGATCGCGGCCACCGACTTCTGCTGCGAAGCAGGGAAGGTCGGGAGATCAGGTGCTGACATGAGAGAGCCTTTCGGCCTCCTGATCTCGCGGGGGACCTGCACGTATCGAACACCGCCACCCTACCCGAGCAGGCGTGTCACGACGGTCGATGCGGAGCGGAAATTTAGGTTGACCAAATGGTAAGGCTGTTCTATGGTCTGAACTCGATCAGCTGATGTGGGGCCGATCACCACATTTGCACCGTCACCGCAATCGGTAGGAGAAGTACGTGAGTAAGCGACTGTGTAGGACGCTCGTCGGACTGAGTGCGAGTGCGTTGGTGGCGTTGACAGTTGCGGCGCCGGCCGGAGCGGAACCGAACGATGCTCCGGGTGCTGTCGTGAGTCAGGAGTTGCTCGGTCCCGACCGGGTGATCCCGGGTGCCGTGAGCGCAACGAAGGTGACGTACTGGTCGACGGGCCCGAAGGATGCGCCGATGACGAGTACCGGTGTGGTGTATCGCCCAGAGGGAGCTCCGCCCGAGGGTGGTTGGCCGGTCATCTCCTACGCGCACGGGACGGTGGGTGTCGCGGATCAGTGTGCGCCGAGCAGCAGTGTTCCACTCGAACGGACCGCGACGCATCTGGGTCACTGGCTGGAGCAGGGATACGCGGTCGTGACCACCGACTACGTGGGGCTCGGAACACCCGGTGTTCACCCGTATCTCGACGGTCGTTCCGCTGCACACAGCGTTGTGGACATGGTGCGTGCCGCTCGTGCGGTCGACGACGACCTGTCGAGCGCATGGGTTGCGATGGGGCAGTCGCAGGGCGGGCAGGCGACTATATTCACCGCTTCGCTTGCCACTGATTACGCGCCGGAGTTGGACTACCGCGGCGCTGTCGCCACTGGTGTCCCCTCGAACATCGAGAATCTTCTACCGCTCGGTGGTCCGGCTTTCCCGGCGCTTCCGCTCAAGGGTTCGACGGTCTACATCGCGAACGTTCTTGATGGACTGCGTGCTTCGCGGCCGGATATCGACATCGACTCGTATCTGACCCCGCTCGGCAAGACCATCCTCGACGACGTCGAGAACAACATGTGCTACACCGAGGCGCGCACGAAGTACGGCACCGTCACGCTCGGGCAGGTGCTGACGAAGTCGCTGGACAATCCAGTATTCATGGAGGCTGCGCGTGACCTGCTCACTGTGCCGACCGCAGGATACGACCGCCCGTTCTTCATCGGTCAGGGGTTGTCGGACATCGATGTTCCGGCACCGCTGACACTGAAGTTCGCGGCCGACCTTACTGCCAACGGTGTCGACTTTGCATTCCATACCTATCCCACTGATCATCTGGGAACCGTTCCGGCTTCGGTTCCAGACAGTACCCCGTTTGTCGCGGCACTGTTCTCTGGTCAACGGCCCTGCACCGGAAGCCTCTGCTGACCAACATCTTTCAGGCGGCACCAACTCCGCGCAGATAGATGTCGATCGGGATCCGAAGTTGCCGAACGGTTTCGGAGGAGCGGGGATCTCGGCTACGCGCTCCGAGGCAGTAGTCGAAGATCAAGCCCTCCAGAAGGCTCAGAAAATTTGCGGCGGCGACGTCAGGATCGTCAACGCCAACGATGTCGAAGACAGGCCTTGCCTTCTCCCGTGAAAACAGGCTGTCTTCGAGGAGTTGGTGCAATGCCGAATCTCGGGGAGTTTCCAAGAGCAGTGCATATCTCGCGATCAATTCGTGTCTGCGGTGCGAGAGAAGATCATCGAGATACTCGGCCGTCAGGGCAGCAGGATCGCTGGGCCTCTCGCGGAGTTCGTCGAATATCGAACGTGACCGGTGCACGATGTGCAATGCGGTTGCTTCGAGTAGTGCCTCGCGAGTGCGGAAATAGTACGACGTCGAACCGGCAGGAAGTTCCAGGGACTGATCAACCGCCCGATGGGTGAGTGCACGCGGGCCCTGCTCGGCGATGATCGTGACGGCGGATGCCGCGATGAGGGCTCTGCGATCAGGCTTCATGCCGTTCCTTGCTGTCGATGTTGCATGCTGCCGGAGTTGAATGTTGCTGATGGTGCGTCGTGAGGGTCACATTGACTCGATTTGCCTTCGATCACTAGCCTCGACTCTACAGACGTAGAGGAGTCTTATGCTACTGGACGAAGAGCAGTTGGCGGCACGCGAAGCCCTCGACGCACTGCAGGCCCGGATCTCGGGCGGTGAGGTCGGGGGTGGGATCTATCTCTGGGGTAGCGTCGGCCGCGGGAAGACGATGCTCATGGACGAGTTCTACGACAGGCTCCCGGTCGGCAAGCGGCGCATTCACTTTCATCGGTTCTTTGCAGATCTGCACTCTCGGGCGCATGAACTCGGCTCGATGGGCGTGGCACTGGATCACGTCGTCGATGGAATCCGTGTGCTCTGTTTCGACGAGTTCCACCTCGACGACGTCGCCGACGCCATGTTCATGGCAAGGGTTCTCGACACAATCGTCGCGAAAGGCGTGACTGTTGTCGTCACGTCCAATGTTCCGCCGACCGATCTTCTTCCCAATCCGCTTTTTCACGAGCAGTTCGTTCCGTCGATCGAGTTGATGGAGCGGACTCTCGAGGTGATCGAGTTGGGTGGCTCCGTCGACTATCGGACGGTGGGACAGCCAGGTGCCGGGGACTACCGATTTGCGACAGGGGAATTCCTCGTCGGCTCGGGAATTACGCGGCCTTCGGGCGAAAGTGTCGAATTGACGATAGGCACACGCACATTGGAGTGCTCGGCGATTCGAGACGGTGTCGTCTGGTTCGACTTCGAGGTGCTGTGCACTGGTTCGACCTCGGCTGCCGATTACCTCGCGCTCGCCGCCCGCTTCGACGACTGGGTGATCTTCGGAGTGCCGGTGCTCGCCGAGGCGTCGGAATTTGCCCTTCGCCGTTTCGCGAATGTCGTCGATGTTCTCTATGACGTCGATGCGCGGCTGACGATCTACGCCGACGCTTACGTCGAAGAAGTGGCAGGCAGCCTCCGGGACGTGCCGGGGTTGGCGCGCCTCTACAGTCGTCTGTCGCTACTGGCGAGGTCGGCGGTGGGCAGCATCAGTTGAGGAGCAGCGTCAATTCCAGGTGAGATCGCCGGTCGCGGCGCTGGGCGTGAGTCCGAACATGCTGTGGCAGATCCGGTTGAGATGGGCGCTGTCGGTGAAACCGGCCTCGTGTGCACTGGTTGTCAGGCTTGCGCCACCGCTCATCACTTCCATGGCGCGTCGTAGCCGCAACCAACGAATGTAGGTCGAAAAACTCATCTGCAGTTGATCGTTGAAGATTCTTCCCAATCGGCCGGGCGAGATGGAGACCAGCGCGGCGGTGTCCGTCACCGTTATCGGCCCCGAAAGTCGCTCGGGCAGTATCGTCAGAGCATGCTCGAGTGCAGGGTGAAGAGCGCCTAAGTTCGACGGCTGTCTACTTTCGGACAGTGAATCGATCAGCCTCGCTGCGTATTCCAGATCCGAATCAGCGCCACGGTCCGTCATCGCTACTGCGGTCCGCCCACGGTCCGACCAGTCGGCCACACCACCGTGCTCGGATACAGGCGGCCTGATGCGCCGGCCCATTCCCGTGGTGGAGTCCACGTAAATCGCTCGTCCCCGCGCGCCCTCGGAGGCGGACAACGCGTGGACCGCCCCGGATGGAATGACCACGGACCGCACGACTTCACTGTGGCCGTCCCCGTCCGTGACCGTGACGTCCCCGTCGTCGATGATCATGATCTGAACAGCGGCGTGCGAATGCATGTGCGCGGATCCCACTGCGCCGGTGAACATGAGAATTCCGGGCTGCATGTGGACGGCGCCGGACCAGGTCATGTCGGAAATCATAGTGACGACCCTGACAGAGCTCGGGGTCCGGTCATCCTCCGGTAGGACCGAGCTCAGTCCGAAGATCGTGCGCTGGGCCGATGTGTTCGCGAAGGGTTCACGAGAAGGTGGAATCATGAACAACGCACAAGCACCCGCAGTCCTGTCGGTCCACGCGCTGGGCAAGTCGTACGGCGACGTTCCGGTGCTCCGAGGTGTATCGCTGGAAGTGCGCGCCGGTACTGCCACGGCCATCATGGGTCCTTCAGGATCGGGGAAGTCGACACTGCTGCATTGCATGTCAGGAATCGTCAAGCCCGACTCGGGAGCAATCCTGCTGAGCGGCAGGCATATCGAGAACCTCGGTGAGAACGACCGCAGCCGGCTCCGACGGGAGTCGTACGGGTTCGTTTTTCAATCGGGCCAACTGTTACCGGAGCTTCCGGCGATCGAGAACGTCGCTTTGCCCTTGGTGCTCAACGGGTTGTCCATCGCCGAAGCCAAGCGGACGGCGCACGGCTTCTTCGCGCCATTGGGACTGGACGGTCTGCAGGACCGTCGCCCGGGTCAGATGTCGGGTGGTCAGTCGCAACGTGTGGCGATTGCGCGAGCGTTGGTGACCAAACCCGCCGTTCTCTTCGCAGACGAGCCGACCGGTGCACTCGACGCGCAGACGAGTTGGGAAGTGATGAGGGTGTTGCGTGATTCGGCTCAACAGATCGGTTCTGCGTTGGTCGTCGTCACTCACGATGCCGAAGTCGCTCGGTGGTGTGATCGCACGATGATGATGCAGGCCGGTTCGCTCGTCGGGACACAGGTGGCGGCATGAAGGCCACAGCGCGCGTTGCATTGATGACGATGCGAGGTGAAGGACGAAAGGCCTTGAGTACCTTCGCGCTCCCAGTGTCCGCATTTGCCGCCTCGACGACGTTGTTGCTGACGGTGCTCGGCGGCTACGGTGCATTTGCGGGCAGATCGAGCGAACCCGAAGCCGAGGCGTACCTAGCGCTCGCAGGGGTTGCTTCGGTGTTGATGATCGTTCCAGCCGTCACTCTCGGTCTGGCGGCGGCCCGCTTGGGCGCGCGCCGTCGCGACGAACGACTTGCCTCGCTGCGACTCATCGGATCCACCCCTCGCCAGATCGTTGCGCTGTGCGCTGCGGAATCGGGTATCCAGGGCTTGGCCGGTGCGTTGATCGGTGTGGTGGGATACCTCCTCGCGTTGCCGCTCGTAGCTCTCTTGAGATTTCAAGGTCGGACATTCGAGTGGAGTGAGCTTTGGGTAGGCGCACTTCCGCTGGTGGGCATCGTATTCGGAATGACCATCCTGGCTGCTTTGACGTCGATGCTCGGGATGCGCCAGGTGTTCGTGAGCCCGTTGGGCGTCACGGCGGGCAATCCCAGCGCCGCACCGAAGATGATCTTCGCGGTGGCTGGGGTGGGGGTTCTTGTGGGATGGAGTGCATTCGGGGGCTCCGCGGCAAGCATCGCGGCAATCCTGGTGGGCCTTGGTCTCTGCTTCGGCGTTGTTGCGTTGGTCGGTCCGTTCGTCATTTCGCTGCTTGGACGGATCATGCTCAAATGCGCCAAAGACGGTGCTTCGCTGATTGCGGCGCGTCGGGTCTTGGATAATCCGAAGGCTGTGTGGCGCACGGTCAGCGGTGTGACGATGGCCAGCTTTGTTGCCGCAGGCACATCTCTCCTCGCCGCGATCGGCAACGGGGAAGGGCAGGATTTGCAGCCAGGGCAGGAGTTCCTGTTCGCGGACATGAGAACCGGGGTGTTGTTCACTCTCGGAGCAACATTCACGTTGGCGGCAATCTCGTCTGCGCTCACCCAGGTATCCGGGATCCTCGACAACCGTGAGCTGTATCGGAGTCTGACTCTGGCCGGTACACCTGTCGAGGTGATGGACAGCGCCCGCATGCGGCACGTTCGCACTCCCGTGGTGGTGATGGCACTGGCCGGCGCCGGCGCTGCACTGCTGTTCCTCTTCCCGCTGGCAGGGGCAGCCGTATTGACCACTCCGATGGCGCTGGTTCAGTTGGGCGTCACCCTGGCTGTGGGGATCGCGTTGGTGTTGGCCAGTGCGTTTGCAGCCAAGCCCGTCATGCGACGGGTACTCGCGGGCTGAATCTCCACCGATCGTCCGTCAGTTCTGTCTCCGGAACGGTTCGGCCAACTGGCCGAGGTAGTCGTCCGGGTAGTCGGGCTTGGCCGCCATTCCGAGATCGTCACTGCTGAATCGCTTTTCCGGATCGAAAGAATAAGTGCGGAACAGGTGATCCCAGATCAGAGTGAACAAACCGAAATTGACGTCACCGATTCCCGCCCACTTGAGGTGATGGAATCGGTGGCCGGCGTTGAGGGCGAGTATCGGACGCAGGGGGCCGATGCGGTAGTCGGCATTCGAATGCTGAAGCAGGAGTTGGACAGCGACACAAACCGCGAGCGCCGAGGCAACTGGAACGGGCATCCCGAGGAGGATCAGTGGCAGGACGCCACCGGCGGTTTCGAAAGTCTGATGCACGGGGTGCTTCATCAGTCCGTTCATACCGTAGAACCGTTCGAGGCTGTGATGAACCGCGTGGAAACGCCACAACCATCCAACCTTGTGGCTGATCAAATGCACCACGGTGATGCCGAAATCGGCAACCAACACTGCGAAGACGACCTGAAGGACAAACGGAAGACCGCTCGGCCACAGCCCGTCGAACGGAATCACCGCGGCCATCAACGGGATTACCGCGACGCTGACCAAGATGAGGGATTCGTTGACAAACGCATGGACAGCGTCGCGAAACCTGTCCGGTCCCGGGGCATTCCACGAAGATTCGTAGGGAAGCGCCCGTTCGGCCGCGAACGAGCAGACCACTGCGAAGAGAATCAATGCCACCAGTGACCATTTCGGCGCGCCGGATGCCGCCAGCGCGATTGCGGCTCCGTTGATTCCCAAGAGCATGAACGGGACGTACCCGTATCTGACGATGAAGGTGAGCATGTATTCGATGGTGCACGGCGCGGGTGGTCCTCGACTTGTACGAATCGGTCGACTTTCAGTCAGCCGAACAAGCGGTGTCGCGTTACTTCGTCAGCACGGTGGCGAGTGCAGCGCTCAGATACGGAGTGATGTTCTCGACGACCCGTGTCACGATCGCAGTGGCGACGTCAGCCGGTTGCAGTGGCACCGACGGTGTCTGCGGCAGCGCCGGGGGAGCAGGCGGAGCGGGCTCGGACATCATCGGCGTGTAGGTGTTGTGCTTCGTGAAGTAGCCGAAGACCGAATCCACGAACACCTCGGGCGCATCACGCGGCTTGGGCATGTTGCAGATGCCGTCACCCTCGATGCAGACTTCCTGCACTGCGATGTCTCCGAATCCGCCGCGTGCTCCGGACATCGTCGCTCCCGGAACGACATTGGGCACTACGGTTTCGATGCCCCCGGCCGAGTTGCGAGGGTCGGCGTAGAGGACGCCTTCGACTTGCGATTGGGGAATGGATCCGTCACGTGCGATGTCCCCGAGAACGTCGCCGGCAATCCGTGCTCCCTGTGAGTATCCGGTGACGACGATCTCGCTGCCCGGGCACTGAGCGTGGAAAGCGTTGACTTCGGTGCGAAGCGTCTGGGCGCCGGCGGCAACGCTCTGGTCGTACGTCTGTTCGCCGAGCGGCCAGAAGCTGGCGGGGTAGGTCACCGGCTTGGAGGCGTAACCCTGGGCGACGTAGCGGTCGGTGACGGGTTGCGTCGTTTGTCCCGTCGGATCCCACGTTCCGCCGACCGCGAATACCGCACCGGCCGGGCACGACCCACCGTCATTCGGGTCCGCTCCGGCAGGTACCGACATCACAAGAGTCACCCCCGCTGTGACTGCAACCGTGCATGCCACTGACATCGCGTATTTCCTCATCGGGCCTGTCCCCATCTATCTACGTTCTCGTTCACTGGCGAGACAACCCGCGGTCCGACGCGTTTCGTTCGGTACTGAAGAGAATGGTGATGGGGCGATAAGTCCTGGAGGTAATCCGTGCGTAAACAGGAAGTTGCCGACCGGCGCTGTTTACTACCAGCGTGTGTGGGGCGTCACGGCGTCGGTACCTGCGGCGGGTGATCCGGCTCGAGGAGGGTTCCGATCTCCTTCCCCATCGACACGGCGTTGTTGAGGTCCGCGTTGGTTGTCGGCCCGAGTGTGGCGTAGACGACGATCGTCGTCTTCGAGTCGGGGTAGTAGAGCGCGAGACCGTTGTAACCGCCGTACGACGGGTTCATCACCAGCCAGCCGTCGAGGTGCCCGGTCCCGAAGGAAAAGAACTTGTCCGCCGTCATACTTCCCAAGCCCGCAGTCGTCGGCGCCATCTGCTGCTCGAAAGCCTTGTCGGATAGTAACTCTCCCGTTCCCAGCGCGCGCACCCACTTTCCGACGTCGGCGACAGGCGCGTTCATGTTTCCGCTGTGCAGGAACGCCGTCGGATTCCAGAAAGTGGAGTCTTCGAATACTCCACGTTCATTGGTGTAACCGTGCAGGATCGGTTCGTCCATCTGCGACGTGAGTACAACGCTGCTGTGATCCATCCCGAGTGGATCGAAGACGCGCTGCTGAAGTAGTTCGCCCAGCGGTTTTCCAGTCGCTTTCTCCATGACGTCGCCGAGCAGCGTCAGGTCGCTGTGCGCGTACGCCCAACTGGTGCCGGGTTCGAACAACGGCGGGCGGGAGTTGGCAAGATCCAGGATCTCTCGAGAAGTCCAGCCCTTCATCGGGTTGTCCGTGAAGAGTTTGAGGAACTGTGGATCGGTCACGTAGTCGGAGATGCCCGACGTGCTGTTGGCCAGCATTCGCGGAGTGATGGTGTCTGCGCGTGGAAAGTTCGGTTCCCACTTCGCGATCGGTTGATCGAGGGGAAGCGTTCCCTCTTCGTCGAGTTGCAGCAGGACTGTCGAGAGCATCGGTTCCATCGGTTGGCCGACGCGCAACTGCATGTCGGTTGTCGCCGGAACTCCGACAGGGGACTCTCCGACGGCGCCGAGAGCAACTTCGTCGTCGCCTCGCCACACCCCGAACACAGCGGCACTGAGGCCCAAGTCGGCCACTTGGCGGCGGACGATGTCCGTGATCTCGGTGGATTCCCGACTGCTCGAGGTGCTGGGAGAGGCGCTGCCCGTGTTTGTTACGGAGTCATCGTCGGAACTGCACGCAGCGGTTGCAATGGCAACGGTCAAGGCGATCGACAGAGCAGACAGCCGCACCCGAGCGCGGTGGTGGGAGGAAGTCATGCCTGCGATCCCTTCGATGTGGAAATCGAGCAACCGACGCCGAGCAATGTCCCAATTGGCCGAATTTACCGCAGTTGGAAGGAGGAGGGGTCAGATCGACCGTATAGGCGCAACTGCTGTTCCAGTGCAGTCCTCATTCGGGTGCCGCGTCCGGTTCCTCTCGCAGGTCCTGCGCTTGCTGAAGCTCGGCGTTGATGCGACGGGCTTCGGTGAGTTGGTCTTCGAGGATGATGATGCGGCAAGCCGCGTCGAGCGCCGTGCCGTTGGCTACGAGTTCGTGCGCGCGGGCTGCGATGCGCAGCTGGTAGCGGGAGTAGCGGCGATGTCCGCCCTCAGAGCGTTGCGGGGTAAGTAGTTTCGCGGCATCGAGGCTACGAAGGAAAGCTTGCCTGACACCGAGGATCTCGGCCGCATGTCCCATGCTGTACGCAGGATAGTTCTCGTCGTCGAATCTGCCGGAGGGGTCCCCCGGTGGTGTATCTGCCGGAATGGCTCGCTTCTTTCGCTGAACGGACGGGGCCCCCGGCGCGAGGAGCGCCGG
>NZ_JBXAFO010000017.1:0-123048 GCF_058793255.1 Rhodococcus sp. MPR-R1B | reverse complement strand
CCCCCCCCCCGGATGGGGTTGAACTTACTTACATAACTGCATTCTTTCGAACTTCCGGACTCGCACAAGACATCCGGTAGCCGCTTTGAAGGGGGGTGCCGGGTCCGACTACACACTCACACACGAATTCGGCCCCGGCACGTCCCTGCCCTGCGGTACTGCTTGCGGGTAGTTCATCTCTCCCGCATCTCTTGACTCGTTCCTTGCTACGAGAAAAAAGATACAACAGCCTCGCGAGAATGTCTACCCTGGCCGCTGTAGATATTTTGTTGCGAACATTCTAGGTGTTGATATTCAGGAACGGCCTGGTCGCCGGGGGTGAGAGCGCTCAATGTGAGTCATAGGAGATGGATCTGGGACAATACTCCGATGCGAAATACCCCGAAGTCCGAGTCGTTGTTGCGCGCCCGCGCGGAGAGGGAAGAGCGCACCGGCTCCTCCGAGCATCCAGCTGGTGGCGCGCCGAACCCCGGAGAGGACTCGTCGTCGTCCGAGCCGGGGGCACGCAGCGACAGCGCCACGATTCGGTCGGCTCGGTCCGAGCTCTCAACTCACGCCAGGGCAGTGGAAAGTATGCACGAGGCGATCCATCCTGATCGCGATTGAGGCAGCTGCCTCGTCGGGATGCGGGGGACTCCTTCATCCCGCTCACTGCAACGCACGACGGCCGCCGCACTCCCGAAAGTAAGGGGAGTGGCGACGACCGTCGAGTTGTCAGAGTGTGCGCTCAGTACTTGAACCTCAAGGCAGCAACTGGTCCAGGAAGGTGTTGCTGAAGACCTTGTGCGGATCCAACGCGTTGAATGCGGCGTTGGCGGTGTCCCAGTTGTCGCTCGATGGGACGCCGTCGCGGTAGGTCTGGGGGAGGCCCTGGGTGATGATCGGGGTGTCGGTGTACGGCTTGTCGGGGCCGAACGCCCAGCCCTTGGACCACTCGGGGCGGAAGGTGGCGTCGTTGTTGTTGTAGTGATTACGCATCCACTGTTCCATTTCGCGGTAGAACGCGAACATGCCGGGGGTTCCGGGGACGCCGAGGACGTTGAGCCAGATGGCGGTGTCCCATTCCGGATGGTCGGGGCGAGGGCGCATGGCCGAGATGGTGGGGGCGCCTGCCGAGTCGACCTCGACATCCGACGGTTGATCGAGGCCGCAGCAACGGATTTCGACGGGCCCGTTGAGGGGGAACTGTCCGATGGAGCGGTAGTACTCCATGCGGCCGTTGAACCACTGGGTGAAGTCGTGGATGACCTGGCCGATGTTGGCGCGAGAGGTGATGACGGCTCCGCCGCCCTCGGTCAGGCGCAGGGTGGTGGCCCGGATGTAGAACTGGACGTCCTTGGACCATCCCCACAGGTCGTTGGAGAACGTCGCGGCGAGTCCGGCAACGGTGGTGGCGTACATGATCTGCCCGAATGCCGGTGCGATGCCCGGGTTTCCGGAGTTGATCTGGCCGATCATGTCGGTGACCGGCTCCGGGAGGTTGTCGGAGAAGATGTAGTTGTACGGTCCGGTCACCTCACGCGAGAACGGCGGCTTGGTGGGGGCAAGTGACCACACCTTCATCCACGGGCGTTCGGTGAAGGGGTACCAGATTGCTTCTGCGCGACCGTTTTCGCGGACGAACTTCTCGAAGGTGCGTCCGGACGCTCCGCGGGCGCCGAAGAGTTCCTGCCAACCGATGTCGGTGTGGCTGACGCAGCGCATGCGGTAGTTGGGGGCGGCCTGCAAGGTGACGGAGGTGAGGAAGGTGCGTCCGAGGTGAGTCAGCAGCGGCTTGATCGCCGCGTCGCTACGCGCGTACGTCTTCAGTGCGTACTCGCTGCCGTTCCAGACCACTGCGGTCAGGGAGGTGACGAGGTTGGAGAGTGAGCCGAAAGTCTGTCCGGGAACGTGTGCTTCGCCTTCGGCGGGGAGAGCTGCGCCGTGAGCGTCGACGGCGAGGCAGCCGGCAATGGTCAACACACCCGGCGCCGGCAGGTTCGCGAACCCGAGGCCCTGTGCCTGCAGTGCGGTCGTGATGGCGTCGAGGGTCGCGCCGGGTCCTGCGGTGACGGTGGCTGGGCTGCCACCGGCGTTGACGGAGACTCCGGTGAGGTGGACCGTGGTGTCGGCGAGGATGACCTTGTCGACCGGCGCACCGTTGACGATGGTCAGCGGCGTCCAGCCGTGCATGGCGCCGCGGGGACGAATGGTGTAGCCGTTGGCATGACCCCAGTTAGCGAGGCGGACTACGTCTTCGGGCGTCTTGGGCGAACAGGTCCAGATCGCGTCGAGCATGATCTCCTTGGACCAGTTCTGATATGCCTGCTGGTACAGCGCGATGCCTTCGGGGAAGGCAGGCGGCGGCGTGAGGGTGGACACGGGACCACCCGCGGAGCCGGAAGAGCCGGCGGGGACGGCGTAGGCCGGCGTCCAGCCGGCGAATGCGGTCGCTGCCACGGCGCCGGCTCCAGCGGCCATGAAACCTCGTCGGGACAGTCGGAACTTTTCGTCTTGTGCCGTCATCTTCGGGCTACTCCATCGGGTTCGAGAACTACGGTGAGTTCTAACAGGTGGGTATCAGACAGGTTGGTATCAGACAAGAGTGAGAACTACGTCAGCCAGGGCAGGAGCTTCGCGCTCCAGTACAGAAGCTGAGATCAGGAGTCGCCCATTGTCTTTCCAGATCTGGATACTCAAGTTCTCGCCGGGAAATACGACCCCGGCAAAGCGGGCCCGAAATCCGGCTACCCGACTGCTGTCGCCGTCGAGCATGGTATCCACTGCGGTCTTGCAGACCATTCCGTAAGTACACAGTCCATGCAGGATAGGCGCTGGAAAGCCTGCCGCGGAGGCGAATTGCGGATCCGAGTGCAACGGATTCCGATCACCACACATCCGGTACAGCAAAGCCTGCTGTGGAAGCACAGGCGTCACCACTGTCTCATCTGCTTCGCGATCCGGAAGCGTAATCGACTCCGACGGACCACGTTCACCCCCGAAACCACCCTCGCCGCGGGCGAAAATGGACGAGCGAGCTGTCCACAGCGGGTTGCCCTCGGCGTCAACCGTGACGGATTCCTGCACGATCACCGCGGCCTTGCCCTTGTCCCAGACCTCGGCGATTCGAGTTGTAGTGCGGCCACTTCCACTTGCCGGGATCGGCTGATGGACAGTGACTTCCTGGCTCCCGTGGACTACCTTCGCCAGATCGATTTCGACGCCGGGGAACGACACCTTCGGTGCTTCGGTGGCGTGGAAGTTGGCGGCGACGGTGGCAAAGGTGGGTAGTACCTGAGGCTTTTCGTCGTCGAGGTATCGAAGCTCGTTCGGATCAAGCGGACGAGCACCTGCCCCCAAGGCCAAGTGGTAGTGCTGCACGTCCGACGGGGTCCACGAGAACTCTTGTGGCGCAAGCTCGGCGCCGAGTGCGATCTTCGGATCAATTGGCATGGTCGACCGCCGTCTTTTCAGCTGCAGGTGCTTCGGTTGTCTCGGCCTTCTTCGCACGCTCGACGATGTCGAGTACGGCCAAGTAACCGAAAGTCATTGCGGGACCGATGGTCGCGCCTGGTCCGGCGTAGGTGTGGCCCATGACCGGAGCGCTCGCGTTGCCAGCCGCGTAGAGGCCGTCGATGACGCTTCCGTCTTCGCGTAATGCTCGGCCGTTGACGTCGGTGCAGATTCCGCCCTTGGTGCCGAGGTCACCCGGAACCATCTTGATGGCGTAGAACGGAGCCTTGCTGATTTCGGCGAGGCTGGGGTTCTTCAGTCGGGGATCGCCGTAGTACGCGTCGTAACCACTGTCACCGCGTCCGAAGTCCTCGTCCTTGCCGTTGCGCGCGAAGCCGTTGAACCGATCGACGGTTTCGGTCAGCGATGCGACGGGAAGCCCTGTCTTCTCGGCCAATTCGGCGATGGTTTCCGCCTTGACCACGATGCCGGCCTTGAGCCAGCGGCCGGGGAAGGGGGAGCGGGGAGTGATACCGGCAAACGTGTAGCGGTTGCGGTAGCGCTGATCGAGAATCATCCACGTCGGGATGTTCTCGCCGGGGCCCTCGCCCTGACCGTACTCACCGCCGTACATCGCATGGGTTGCCTCGACGTACGGAGCTGCCTCGTTGCCGAAGCGCTTGCCCGACATGTTGACCATCATGCAGCCCGGGAGGGTGCGCTCGGAGAGAGCGAACCACGGTCCGCCGGTCAGCGGAATGGACGGGCCCCACCAGGCGTCGTCCATGAAATCGACTGCAGCGCCCACTTCTTGGCCTGCGCGGATACCGTCGCCGGTGTTTGCCTTCGCGCCGACGGTCCATTCGGTGCCGATAGGTGCGCGCTGGTACTTCTCACGCATTTCCTTGTTGTGCTCGAATCCGCCGGATCCCAACACGACTCCGTGGCGAGCGCGGATGACCTGCTCCTCGCCGTCGACGATGACGTTGACGCCGCGAACTGCGCCGTCTTCGGTGTACAGGGAGGTCAGCGGGGTGTTCAGCAGGATGGGTACTCCGGCGGACTGAAGTCCGAGTCGAATACCGGCGACCAGTGCCTGGCCGCGAACCAGCAGATCCTTCTTGGTGGCCTTCGCTGCGAGGAATCGCATGCCGACCTTCATGGCGCGCAGGGGTCCGCGAGGATTGCGCATCAGCAGGTTGAGCCACTTGTAGTCGGCCTGGGTGATGACGAAGTTCTTGGGGGCCTTGACGTAGTCGGGCTCGAGGTTCTTGCGGTCGGCGCCCAACTTGTTGCCGTCGAACGGGGTGGGCTCGACACTGCGGCCACCGAGGCGTCCGCCGGGTGCTTCCGGGTAGTAGTCGGAGTAGCCGGGAACCCACTGCAGCTCGAGCGGGCTGTTCTTCAACACGAACGAGAGCATCTCGGGACCGCGCTCGAGATAGGTGTCGATGCGTTCGGGAGCGACAACGTCGCCGATGATGCTGTGCAGGTAGGAACGTGCGGCCTCCGGTGTATCGGTGACACCGTCCGCTTGAAGTGCCTCGTTGTTGGGGATCCAGACCCCACCACCGGAACGGGCGGTCGATCCGCCGTAGTGGGCGGCTTTCTCCACGATGACCACACTCAAGCCCTGGTGGGCTGCGGTCAAGGCCGCTGTCATACCTGCGGCACCACTGCCGACGACGACGATGTCGTATTCCTGCTTGCTCATGTAGAACACGTTATAGAATGATGGGGGTGTCAGTCCATGCTTTCTGCCAGGAAGTATTTCCGGACGTTGTCATTGATAACGAAACACGTTGCAGTGAGATTGAGGATGGTGCGGTGTGACCTGGGATACTTCGGTTGACGTCCTTGTGGTCGGGTTCGGTGTGGCGGGCGCCAGTGCGGCGCTCGAAGCTGTAGCGGCCGGTTCGTCGGTTTTGGCAATCGACCGAGCACTCGGTGGTGGTGCCAGCACGATTTCCGGAGGAATCTACTACGCCGGCGGCGGCACCGTGATTCAAAAGGAAGCCGGTGTCGAGGACAGTCCCGAAGCCATGCTCGCCTACCTGAACCGCGAGGTCGGTGACGCGGTGACGCCGCAGACTCTGCGCCGGTTCGTCGACGAGAGCCCGGCGTCGATCGACTGGCTGCGCAGTCACGGCGTGCCGTTCGAGGCCTCACTCTGTCCGTACAAGACGTCGTACCCGAGCAACAAGCACTACCTCTACTTCTCGGGTAGCGAATCGGCCGGCGGGTTCCGTGACATCGCAAAACCTGCTCCGCGTGGTCATCGCGCCAAGGGGCGTGGCACGTCGGGAAAGATGCTGTACGGCCCGCTCGCGAAGTCCGCGGAGGCGAAGGGCGTCCAGTTGCTCGGCCAGACGCGAGCGGACCGGCTGATCATCGAGGACGGCCGGGTGATCGGCGTCGAAGCACTGACGCTGCGTGACGCACCTGCCGGAGTTCGTCGCCGTCACGCGACGCTCGGGTCCCTGTCCTCCAAGCCCGGCGTCTACGCGCCGCAGTTGCGCACGATTCTCGACGCACTCATCGCGAAGATCGAGAAGAAGCACGCCAAGCGGATTCGCATCCAGGCGCGCGGCGGCGTGATCCTGAGCGCCGGCGGCTTCGTGTCCAATCGCGAGATGATGCGCACCCATGCCCCCGCCTACAAGGGCGGTATCCCGCTCGGCACGTCCGGGGACGACGGCAAAGGCATCAACCTCGGTATCGAAGCCGGGGGAGCCACCGACAAGCTCGGCAATGTGTCCGCCTGGCGATTCATCGTCCCGCCGAGTGCTTTTCTCGGTTCCATTTTGGTGGGTGAATCCGGTGCGCGAATCGTCGACGAGTCCCGTTACGGTGCCGCTCTCGGTCAGGCGATGGCGGAGAAGAGCAGCGGAATCGGTTGGCTGCTGGCAGATTCCGAACTCGTTCGCGGAGCGAAATCGCAGATAGGTGACCAGTCGATGTGGTTCCAGCGGGTGCAGACCACCGGAATGATGCGTACTGCAGTGCGTGGCAACACCATTGCCGAGGTCGCCCGCAAAGCGGGGATAGACGTCGCCGGCCTTCAAGCCACCGTCGACGCGCACAACTCCGCTGCCGCTGCCGGACAACCTGATCCGATGGGTAAACCGTCGGACTTCGTCAGGCCGATACTGTCTGCGCCGTTCACGATGTACGACGTCTCGATCAAGCCCAACATGATGAATCCGTGCCCGATGCTCACGCTCGGTGGATTGGTGGTCGACGAATCGTCCGGCATGGTGAAAAACGAGGCCGGGGAGGGTATCCCTGGTCTGTACGCCGCCGGCCGTACCGCGGTCGGTATCTGTTCCAACTCGTATGTGAGCGGCTTGTCGCTCGCCGACTGCGTATTCTCCGGACGACGAGCCGGTCAGCACGCAGCCGCATTCTCCACAGTCGGAAAGGCCTGAACGATGCTCTCGACGCAGATCCGCGGCGAACTTGCCGACCATCTTGATTCGGCGGAACGGGATCGCGCTCCGATCAGCCCGCTGATCGCCACGTATCCGGACATCGACGTCGTCGACGCCTACGAGATCCAGCTCATCAACATCCGGCGTCGTGTTGCCGGTGGCGCAAAGGTGGTCGGACACAAGGTCGGACTCTCGTCACTGGCGATGCAGCAGATGATGGGCGTAGACGAGCCAGATTACGGTCACCTGCTCGCCGAGATGGAAGAGTTCGAGAACCGTCCGGTCGACACGTCGCGCTTCTGCTTCCCGCGCGTCGAGGTGGAGGTCGCCTTCATTCTGGGAGCAGATCTGCCGGGCGCCGGGTGCACCGAACAAGACGTCATCGACGCTACTGTCGCCTATGCGCCGTCCATCGAGTTGATCGACAGCCGGATCAAGGACTGGAAGATCGGCCTCTCGGACACCATCGCGGACAACGCGTCCTCCGCCGGGTTCATCCTCGGCAAGGAACGAGTTCGCCCGTCGGACATCGACATCAAGGCCATCGACGCGGTGCTGACCTGCAACGGGGAGCGGATTGCGGAGGGGCGCAGCGATGCGGTTCTCGGTAACCCGGTCACCGCTGTCGCGTGGTTGGCGCAGAAGGTCGACACGTTCGGAGTTCGGCTCAAGGCCGGCGACATCGTTCTGCCGGGTTCGTGCACGCGAGCGATCGACGCTCATCCAGGCGACAACTTCCGAGCCGAGTTCAGCGGCCTCGGTTCCGTCTCTCTTCAGTTCACGTAGGAGTAGTCATGACCAAGGCAAGTGTGGCGATCGTCGGATCGGGAAACATCAGTACCGATCTGTTGTACAAACTGCAGCGTTCCGAGTGGCTCGAACCGCGATGGATGATCGGAATCGATCCCGAGAGTGAAGGATTGGCGCGCGCCCGCAAGATGGGGCTCGAGACCTCCGCCGAGGGCGTCGACTGGTTGCTCAGCCAGGCGGAGAAACCGGACCTGGTCTTCGAGGCGACGTCGGCATACGTGCACCGCGAGGCAGCACCGCGCTACGAGGCCGCCGGTATCCGTGCCGTCGACCTGACTCCGGCCGCGGTCGGCCCGGCTGTGGTTCCGCCCGCGAACCTGCGTGAGCACCTGGACGCACCCAACGTCAACATGATCACTTGCGGTGGGCAGGCAACCATTCCGATCGTCTACGCGGTGTCGCGTGTCGTCGACGTGGCGTACGCCGAGATCGTCGCCTCCGTTGCATCATTGTCCGCCGGCCCGGGAACTCGCGCGAACATCGATGAGTTCACCAAGACCACCAGCCGCGGTATCGAGACCATCGGCGGCGCACAGCGCGGCAAGGCGATCATCATCCTCAACCCCGCGGACCCGCCGATGATCATGCGCGACACAATCTTCTGCGCTATCCCCGAAGACGCCGACCAGGCCGCGATCACCGACTCCATTCACCGCGTCGTCAAGGACATCCAGCAGTACGTGCCCGGCTACCGGTTGCTCAACGAACCGCAGTTCGACGAACCGAGCGTCGTTTCCGGTGGCTATGCAACGGTCACCACGTTCGTCGAGGTCGAAGGCGCAGGCGATTTCCTGCCGCCGTACGCGGGCAACCTCGACATCATGACGGCAGCAGCCACCAAGGTGGGCGAGGAAATCGCCCAGAAGCTTCTGAGTGTGAAGGCATGAGCGACATGATTCATTTCGATTCGAGCTGGGACATCCGCGTCACCGACACGTCGCTGCGCGACGGCTCCCACCATAAGCGTCATCAGTTCACCGTCGACGAAGTACGAGCCATCGTCGGTGCCCTCGACGGAGCCGGAGTGCCGGTCATCGAGGTCACTCACGGCGACGGTCTCGGAGGATCCTCCTTCAACTACGGCTTCTCGAAGACTCCCGAGCAGGAACTGATCAAAGCTGCAGTCGAGACGGCGACCAACGCGAAGATCGCCTTCCTGATGCTGCCCGGGTTGGGCATCAAGGACGACATCGTCATCGCACAGGACAACGGTGCGTCCATCTGCCGCATTGCAACTCACTGCACCGAGGCAGACGTATCCATCCAGCACTTCGGCCTCGCGCGTGAGCGTGGACTCGAAACAGTCGGATTCCTCATGATGGCTCACTCGATTCCGCCGGAGAAGCTGGCCAAGCAGGCTCGCATCATGGCCGACGCGGGTTGCCAGTGTGTGTACGTGGTCGACTCGGCCGGCGCGCTGGTACTCGAGCAGGTATCCGATCGCGTCGAGGCGCTGGTTCAGGAACTCGGCAACGACGCTCAGGTCGGCTTCCACGGCCACGAGAACCTGGGCCTGGGCGTCGCCAATTCCATTGCGGCAGTTCGTGCGGGAGCCAAGCAGATCGACGGTAGTACCCGTCGGTTCGGTGCCGGCGCCGGCAACGCCCCGGTCGAGGCGTTTGTCGGTGTCTGCGACAAGATCGGCGTCAAGACCGGTATCGACTTCTTCGCGATCGCCGATGCAGCCGAAGACGTTGTGCGCCCGGCAATGCCGCAGGAGTGCCTGCTCGATCGTCAGGCACTGATGATGGGCTACGCCGGCGTGTACTCGAGCTTCCTCAAGCATGCCGAGCGTCAGGCCGAGCGGTACGGAGTGTCGTCCGCGGAACTGTTGGTGCGCGCAGGTAAGCGCAAGTTGGTCGGCGGACAGGAAGATCAGTTGATCGACATCGCGCTGGAACTCCAGCGCGAAGCAGCGGCTTCCTAGGTCATGGCAGACGTACTGGCCGGAAAAGTGGCCTTGGTGACCGGCGCGTCCTCAGGGTTGGGGCGCGCGGTGGCCGAGATACTCCACCGCAGGGGCGCACAGGTTTTCGGTATCGCCCGCGACAAGGAAAAGCTGCGACAGTCGATGGTCGAGGTGGTCGGCGCGGATGGAGAGCGTCGTTTCGCGGCGACGGACGTCTCGGATTCCGCTCAGTGTGATGCGGCCGTGCAGGCGTGCGTCGACGAACTCGGTGGTATCGACATCCTCGTCAACGTGGCGGGATCGCACTCGTTGCGCCACACGGCAGACATTGCGGATTCCGAATGGGCACATGACCTTGCGGTCAATCTGAACGGACCGTTCTTCCTTTCCCGAGCAGCACTGCCGCACTTGCTGGAACGGGGCGGCAACATCGTCAACGTCTCCTCGATCGCGGGACTGGAAGGGCAGGCGTACTCGGCTGGATACTGTGCTGCCAAGCACGGACTCATCGGACTGACCCGAGCGATGGCGATGGAGTTCACCGGAAAGTCTCTGCGTGTCAACGCAATCTGCCCCGGCGGCATGATGACTCCTCAAGTCACCGGATTCACCTTCCCCGACGGAGTCGACTTCGACCTCGTCATGAAGGTTGCCTCGCCGCGTGGCTTGATGGAAGCCGAGGACGTTGCGAAGATGGTGGCTTTCGTCGCCTCCGACGACGCCTCGGCGATACACGGGGCCGTCTACTCGGTGGACAACGGAAAAATGGCATGACCCCGTTGGTCTCGGGACCGATCTTCCAGATCTGCTGGGCGGTCGAGGAGATCGAGGCCGCCGAACAGGAGTTCACTCGGCAGTGGGGAGTGGAGCGATGGCTACGTATGCCAGACATCGCCTTTGGTCCCGAGACCACAACGTATCGAGGTGAGCCCGCGGACTATGTCGTTCACGTGTCGATCGGATATGCGGGCAGCCAACAGCTCGAGTTGATCCAACCAGTGTCCGGACGCAACCTGTACACGGAGTTCCTGGAGACTCACGGCGTCGGAGTTCATCACATGGCTTGGGTTCCAGGCGATTACGAGGCGACGTTGCTCGAGGCCGAGCGTCGCGGAATGTCGGTGGTGCAACAAGGTCGGGTAGAGGGCGCCGGCATGGAGTTCTCCTACCTCGATGCCGGGCCGTTGGGTGGATACGTCGAGTTGATGAAGCTCTCGCCCGAGATTCGGTTGATGTTCGCTTCGCTCATTCCTGATTGACGGCAAACAATTTCGTGAAGTAATCGGAAACGTTCTCCGGGTGACCACGGAATCCGAGGTAGCCGTCGGGGCGAATGACCAGCGCCGCCGTACCTTCGACCCCATACGCGGCGCACAGTTGCGAGGCGTTGTCCTCGATGATCGGCACCAGCGAGTCGACGGTCACGGTTCCCGGTGGCACTATCGCGTAGACGTCCAGCAAGCCGTGCGCTGATCGAATTGCGGCGTCGGCGACCTTCTCCAAGCTGTTGATGCTCTCCGCGGATCCGTCCGAAGTCAGCAGTAACGTGTGGTCGACTCCGGACAGCAGGTCGAACAACCGAATTGGATACTGCACACCGTCTCGGCGCATTCCGCGTGCATCGGGTGCACGCTCGCCCGGTTGAACGTGTGGACTCGAAGAATTACGCCCGGTGTTCAGCGGACTCTCCGAGTAGTCGATCAACAATTGAGCCTGGCGCCGCATTGCCGTGTCGATGGAGGACTCTCCCGAACCGATTCCTTCTCGAGCATTTCGGACCGTCATCCCGACGACTTCTTCACCGACCGGCCGCCTTTCGGCGTCGTAGGTCTCGAGAAGATCTGCTGTTGCAACGCCTTTGACGGCGAGCGCTATCTTCCACGCAAGATTGTGGGCGTCCTGGATCCCGGTGTTCATGCCCTGCGCGCCAGTCGGGGGATGGATGTGCGCGGCGTCGCCGGCGACAAAAACCCGTCCGCGACCGTAAGCGTCGACGATGCGGTGGCTGATGCGGAAGACCGAGGACCATCGCAGCATCGAGGCGGTTGTCGGTTCTGGGGACAGTCTGTCGAGCACGGCCTGGATGTGATGGAGTTCAGGTGTCTTGCCGGTTGAAAAACCGTGTTGTACAGAGGCTTTGTTCGACGATTCGTCCGGCATCAAATCGTCCGGAACGAGCATCGACATGCGGTACCGCTTGTGTCCGGGAAGTGGGATGCAGACGAGTAGGTCGTCGGTGGTTCCGTCGTCGGTGGTGTGGTTGGCGCGGACGGAGTAGCCGCTGGGGATCGACCAGTCGACTTCGACGTCACCGAGCATGTAGCTTTCCGCAAACGCGCCGCCCTCGAAGCTCAGGCCAAGCCCTTTGCGGACCACGCTGTGAGCGCCGTCGGAACCCACCAGATACTGGACGTTCACGGTGCTGCCGTCGCTGAGGGTGCAGGTGACGGAGTCGTCGGATTGTTCGAATGCAGTGAGGCCGACTCCGCGTTCGACGGTTGTTCCCAACTCGGTGAGGCGCTCGGTGAGGATGCGCTCCGTCGAGTACTGAGGCAGGCAGAGAAACCAGTAAGGAACGTCCTCGGGGAGGGTGAGGTCGACGCGGCCGACCTCGACGCCGTTCGTGTACATGATCTGACCGCGCATCAATGTCGAGGCGTCGAGTGCCTGGCGGAGCACCCCCATGTTCTCGAAGAGTTCGAGAGTGCGTGGCTGAATCCCGACGGCTTTCGCGTATTGCCGCGGTTCGTCGAGGGGGTCGACTATTCGACAGGAGATACCGCGTCTGCGCAGCTCGATCGCGGTGGTCAAGCCGATCGGGCCGGCGCCCGCTACCAATACGTCGGTATCCATGAGGACCCACTCACGTCGGGGACAGTCGGTCATTTCAGTATGGGTAAGCGAACTTTCGTTTTGGGGAAATTCGCGCAAATCGGACATCGAGAGGTTGTGTCTCGCGCCGACTGTCCGTCCGCGCACCGACTGTTTTGCGCTATTGCTCGTCTTCGAAGCCGAGCGCGATTCTCCTGCACAGAAGCGTGAGCTCGACCTCGTCGACGCGTGGCGCGTCGTCCCATGAATCGACGTCGTTCCAACTCACTGAACTCGGAGCGCCGAAAGGCCTGACGAAAACGTGCTGATGAAAGTGGGGGACGCTTAGCCCAGCGATCGCGGAGAACACGAATTCCGGAGTCAATTCCGAGTCGAGGGCACGTGAGACGCACCAGACCGCGTGTGCGATGGCGAGTGCTTCAGGTTCGGATAGTGAAGGCAACCCGGACACGTGTCGACGGGTCTCGACGAACACATATCCAGGAACCGAACGTCCGTGTGGTGGAGGGGGCCGATGGGAGACAAGGACGAAGTCGTCCTCGAATATTCGAGGGCTGACGAGCGGGCCTGTTCCTCGGTGTTTGGCGCATATTGCGCACGTTGACGTCCCCATTCCACTTTTGTAGCGAGTGTGGCGCGGTGGCGGAAGATTTGCGATCAGCCCGAACGGAGGGTTCATCTAGATGTACAAATTGACATGTTTGTAAAAGTTTTACTTTGAAAATCGTTGACAAAACGCCATCATTTGTCCACTCTCTATACATAGATGTTGTTCGTGTCGCGGATTACCGCGCAGGACGCACTCACTGATCCGAACGAGAACTGGAGAATTCGATGGCGGCGTTGGTGTACACCGAGCCAGATGGTCGGCTCGCAACTTGGAGAGACCGGAAACGCTACTTGTGGCTGTTGGCGCTGATTCCGTCATCGGCAACTTTCATCGCCGTGGGGCTTGTTACCGCCACCGGATGGAATGTCTTCTGGTGGACCGGCCCACTGATCGCGTTTGCTCTCATTCCCGTCATCGACATCCTGGCGGGTGAGGACGGGAAGAATCCGCCCGACGAGGTGATCGACGAACTCGAGAACGACCGCTTCTACCGGTGGTGCACCTACGCCTATCTGCCGCTGCAGTACACGGCCTTCTTCCTGTCCTGCTACATCTGGGCGCGTTGGGATTTGAGCGTTCTCTCCAATATCGGACTCGCAGTGACGATCGGTGTGACGGCCGGAATCGGCATCAACACAGCCCATGAACTCGGGCACAAGAAGGAGAGCGTCGAGCGCTGGTTGTCCAAAATCGTTCTCGCACAGAGTGCTTACGGTCACTTCTACCTCGAGCACAACCGTGGCCACCATGTGCGAGTGTCGACTCCGGAAGATCCGGCGACCTCGCGCTTCGGTGAGACCCTCTACGGTTTCTGGCCGCGCAGCGTCGGCGGGGGATTGAAGTCGGCGTGGCATCTCGAGAAGACCCGCTTCGAGCGTTTGGGCACCACGCACTGGAGCATCAAGAACGACGTGCTCAACGCCTGGCTCATGTCGGTTGTTCTGTTCGGTGTCGCGCTTGCAGTGTTCGGGATCGGCATCGCGCCGTACCTCGTGATCCAGGCGTTCATCGGGTTTTCGCTGCTCGAAGCGATCAACTACCTCGAGCACTACGGACTCCTACGTCAGAAAACCGCAAGCGGACGGTACGAGCGATGCACGCCGGCGCACAGCTGGAACAGTGATCGCATCTGCACCAACGTCTTCCTTTATCACTTGCAGCGGCACAGCGATCATCATGCGAATCCGACACGGCGCTACCAAGCGCTTCGCAGTATGGAAGAGGCCCCTCAGCTCCCGAGCGGCTACGCCAGCATGATCATGCTCGCAACAGTCCCGCCCCTGTGGCGCAAGGTGATGGACCACCGCGTTCTCGAGCACTACCGAGGTGACATCACCCAGGTCAACATCGCGCCGAAGAAGCGGGCCAAGATCCTCGCAGCCTACGGGGTGAACGCATGAACGCCTACATCTGCCCGATCTGCGACTACACGTACACCGAATCGACAGGCGCTGCGCGAGAAGGCTTTCCGCCCGGCACGCCGTGGTCGAGTATTCCGGACGACTGGTGCTGCCCCGACTGCGGCGTCCGCGAGAAGGTCGACTTCACCCTCGTCACGCAATCCTGATCGAAATACCCACCGGTGAAAGGAAAACCGATGTCCGAGACTGCCACTGCTTACAAATTGTTCCGCTGCCTCCAGTGCGGGTTCGAATACGACGAAGCGATCGGCTGGCCCGACGACGGTATCGAGCCGGGTACTCGCTGGGACGAGATTCCCGAAGACTGGTCCTGCCCTGATTGTGGTGCCGCCAAAGTCGATTTCGAAATGGTGGAGGTGGACCGCTGATGACAGCGGTCAGCGAGCCCGACACACGCACCGTCGTGATCGTGGGCACGGGCATCGCCGGTTCCGGTGCCGCGCAGGCCCTGCGCAAGGAAGGGTTCGGCGGCAGCATCATCCTGATCGGAAGCGAACCTGAGGAGCCGTACCGCCGCCCAGCGCTGTCGAAGGAGCTACTGTCCGGGAAAGCGTCGTTCGATCGGGTTCGGTTGCGGCCGTCGACTTTCTGGAACGAGCAGGGTATCGATCTTCGGATCGGCGCAACTGTCACGAGTATCGACACAGATTCCCGCACAGTACTTTTAGCCGACGGTGACAGCATCGACTACGACGTTCTGATTCTTGCCACGGGTGGACGGTCCCGACGGTTGGCCGCGGAAGATTCCGAGCGCGTTCACTATCTTCGGGATATCGCAGACATGCGACGCTTGCAATCCCAGCTGATCGAAGGATCCTCGCTATTGGTGGTCGGCGGTGGCTTGATCGGATCGGAGGTGGCGTCAACGGCACGCGACTTGGGTTGCAGTGTGCAGGTTCTCGAAGCGCAACCGGTGCCCCTGTCCAGGCTGCTTCCACCGTCGATAGCGGAGAAGATCGCCGCGCTGCACGTCTCGGCGGGCGTCGCCTTGCAGACGGGAGTCGACCTCGAGACGCTCACGACGGGTGCCGACGGCGTCACCGCACGTGCGCGTGACGGACGCGAGTGGACAGCGGAGTTGGCCGTCGTCGCAATCGGATCCTTGCCCGATACCGATGTGGCTGCTGCTGCGGGTATTGCGGTGGACAACGGGATTTCGGTAGACCGATACCTCCGGACCTCCGTCGACAATGTGTACGCGATCGGCGATGTGGCCAACGTGCCCAACGGTTTTCTCGGCGGCATGCACCGTGGTGAGCACTGGAACACTGCGCAGGACCACGCAGTTGCAGTTGCCAAGACCATCGTCGGGAAGGAAGAACCCTTCGAATCCGTCCCTTGGAGTTGGTCGAACCAATTCGGCCGCAACATTCAAGTAGCGGGTTGGCCAGGCGCGGACGACACCGTGATTGTTCGAGGAGACTTGGACTCCTATGACTTCACTGCGATCTGCATGCGCGACGGAAATATCGTCGGTGCTGTGAGCGTGGGCCGGCCGAAGGACATTCGTGCCGTCCGAACCCTTATCGAACGCTCCCCGGACATCAGCGCCGACGTACTCGCCGATACAAACAGGGATCTGACCGAACTTGCGGCGGGTCTTGTCGCCTCACCGGTGCTCTGAGTGCACTCGTGACTTCTGTGGCTTGCGTGTCCACCGTTTTGACACCGAGCACGGGCGATGGAAATCTTCCCGATATGTCCACCGCTCGTGCCCGTGTCCCGTACCACGAGGCAGCTCGTCAACTCCTCCGTGCGTCAGCGCTCGACGCCACACGCGAACTCTTGACCGAGAAATCGTGGAACGACATCACGATGGCGCATATCGCGGAAGCTGCGGGTATGAGCCGGCAGACGTTGTACAAGGAGTTCACGTCTCGCCAGGGATTGGCGTCCGGATACCTCATCCGGTTTGTTGACGAGTTCCTCGAAGAGGTGGAACGCGAAGTAACGCTCCATCATTCGGATCCGCGGGGCGCGGTCTCGGCAGCCTTCCGTGCCTTCTTCGACGCCGGTGCCCGGGATCCGATGGTGGTCAGCATTGTCGGTCCCCGGCCGCAGCACGACCTGCTGAGCTTGGTCACCACTGACGGGACTCCGCTGCTCGAACATGCGAGCGCGAGGTTGGCCGAGATCTTCATGACCAGTTGGGCGAACGTCGACCGCATCCATGCCGAGATGTTCGGCAGCACGATAGTGCGTCTGGCGATCAGTCACGTGACGTTGTCTTTCGGTACCCCCGATCAGATCGCCGAGAACCTGGGGGAGATGTTCGGGCCGTTCCTCGATCAGGTCATCGGTTCGGGCACAGTCGAACCGAACTGAGCCGACAGGATCGATACGGTTTCCGGGCTAGGACGGAAGTTCGATCGAGCGTGATCGCCGTAGTTCTTTGGTGGGAAATATCGTCGTTATGTGTGAATCCGCGTCTCACTTCTCGGTAGCGTGCCGGGCGTAGATCGAGGTGCGATCCGCAGGGGGTGGCTCTCGTGAATTTCCGTCAACGGTGGAGGAATTCGAAGATGAAGAGCCGCAACAAATCTCGAGTGATGTCGACAGTCGCGCTAGTTGCAACATTTGTCATGGCCGGTGCAGGTGTGGCACTTGCCGACGAATCATCGTCAGGGTCTTCCGGCAGCGGATCGCTCGGTTCCTCCGGTGCGGCAGCGGTTGATCCGTTGACCTTCGACGGTTGGGGCACGTGCCCGATCGAGGATCTCGAGGTGACGACGTGCGCCAGCGTCGTAGTTCGCGGAGGGACCATGAAATTGGGCGCACTTTCGGTGCCGATCCCGGACGGAAGCCTCAAGGTTGCGGGCGGAGTGAAATACGCGACCCAGCCGGACAACAGTTTCATCGAGACGTTCGTCACCAAGCAGGACGGGTCCAACGGGGTCTATTCCAATCCGATTTCGGTACCCGGAGGTGCTCTCGGGATCGATACTCCGCTGGGACTGACTCAGATCAGCGCGACGGTGGAATCGGTGGGAGTCCCGGATCTGAAGGTTCTCGAGCAGGAACTCACCATGCCTGTTCGATTGAAACTGTCTAATCCCTTGCTCGGTGACGATTGCTACATCGGTTCGGTTTCGAATCCGATCAACCTTCACCTGACCACAACCGGAAACCCTCCGTCGGAACCTATCGGTGAGTTCCCCGGTGCAGTGTTCCCGGCAGTCCCACATTCGGATGCGGTGTTTGCGGCGCCGGGAGCCAGCGGGTGTGGACCGCTGGGTGCGCTCAACTGGGCCGTGAATCTACGCGGGGGAGTGCCGGCGGCCAGCGGAAAGAACTCTCTCACCACGTCGAGCGACGTCTACGCGGTGGCTGCACGAAAGGTGCGACCGCCTGCCTGACGGACGCGCGGGCGCTGGAACGTAAAACGAGGGCCGACCCGTGGGTCGGCCCTCGTTCTACACAATCAGGTCAGCTGACCTCGGGATCACGCACCGTGATGGTGCCGTCCCTAACCGCGTCGGCGATGCTGTCGTGCAGTTTCGGGCATCCGTCTTTCAATGCCGACGACTGCCCGGAAGCAATTGCCTCTTTGAAGGTGTGGCAACGCAGCGCCGGGTCGGAAGTCCACTGAACGCTGGTGTGTTTGTACGTGTTCTTGCGAACCAGTACGCACGCGCCGCATGCCTTGCAGTCGACTTCCTGCAGACCCGAGTCGAGGTATTCGTGCTTGTCCTCGATCGTCTGGGCCGCGATCGCCTCGAGCCGTTCCGTTTGCCCGGCAAAGTCCGGTGCCTTGGCCCAACGAGCCCACCGTGCGTCGGTTCCGATCGAGGCGCTCACGACTAGACCTCTGCTTCCTTCTTTGCCGCTTCTGCTGCAGCTTCCTTCTCGGCCTTCTGGCGTGCGAGGTTTTCCTCGACCTCGGCGTGCCAGGCTTCGTTTGCCTTGGTGGTGTCCACCTCGAACTCGAAGCGCTGCGTCATCTTCTCGGTGACGTCGGCCTTGTCCACGTAGAACTGCTCGTACCAGCGTCGTAGCTGGTAGACGGGGCCGTCTTCTTCGCAGAGAAGGGGATTCTCGATCTTGGTCTTGTTCTTCCAGATCGCGACGTCCTGCAGGAATCCCTCGCTGATGCCCTCGGTGAACTTGCCGGCCAACTTGTCGGCCATCTCGTCGGAGACACCCGTCGGCTTCTTCACCGTCACGCCCCACTGCAGCACGAACGAGTCCGGGCTGATCGGGTAGTGGCAGTTGATCAGAACACTCTCGACCTCGTATCCGCTGTAGCTGTTCCACAGGGGATTGACCATGTACGACGGTCCGTAATACGCAGCTTCGGAGCGAAGCAGCGTGTCGCCGCCGTACTGGGAGGCCATTCCGATGTCGGGACGGCCCGTGGTGTTGAGGTACTGAGTGGCGATCTCACCTTCGAAGACGTTCTTGAAGTACGTCGGGAAGGCGTAGTGGATGTAGTAGAAGTGCGCCATGTCGACCACGTTGTCGATGATCTCGCGGCAGTTGGACCCCTCGATGACCATGGAGTTCCAGGTCCAGTCGGTCCATTCGTCGCTGTACGCGCCCTCGATACGAGGAATCACGATCTCTTCGGGCGGCGGATTGCCCTCGGGGTCGTTCCAGACAAAGAGCTGACCGTTCTGCTCGAGGGTCGTCCACGCGCGGGTGCGTGCGAGCGGAGGCACGCGGCGGGCATAAGGAATGCCGGTGCACTTGCCGTTGCCGCCCCAGCGCCAGTCGTGGAAGGGGCAGGCGATGGAATCGCCCTTGACCTCGCCTTGTGTGAGGTCACCACCCATATGACGGCAGTATCCGTCGAGAACTTTGATGTCGCCCTTGCTGTCGGCGAACACCACGAGCTTCGTACCGAAAGCCTCGATCGCGTGCGGTTTGCCGTCCTTGAAGGTCTTCAGTAGACCCAGGCAGTGCCAACCGCGGGCGAAACGAGTTTGCACCGTTCCGACGTCGATCTCGCGAATCTGCGCCATTGTGACCTCACATCCCTTCTAGCTGTTAGTAGAACACGTTATAGAACTCGATCCGGTTCCGCCAGATTTTGGGGGCACTTGTTACAGCATTGCGGCCACAAACGGGACCTTTGTCAGCGTCTCGACAGAAAAGAGAACGTGTTCTAGTCTCAAGTGTAAGTAAACCAACCGATCGAGGAAGACGGGAGCGTCGAAGTGGGTAACCATGACAGCCACGAGGTGATGCAGAGGCTCGACGCACTACTGCCGGCACTGCGCGAGCGCGCACAGGAGACCGAGGATCTGCGCCGTATCCCCGACGAGTCCATCAAGGCTCTTCAGGAAACAGGCTTCTTCCGCTTGCTGCAGCCGAAGCAGTGGGGCGGATACGAAGCCGATCCGGTGCTGTTCTACTCCGCGGTCAAGAAGATCGCCAGCGCGTGTGGTTCCACAGGGTGGGTCTCCTCGATCATCGGGGTACACAACTGGCACCTCGCCCTCTTCTCTCAGCAGGCGCAGGAAGACGTGTGGGGCAACGACACTGACGTTCGCATCTCGTCCTCTTACGCCCCGATGGGTATGGGTGAAGTAGTCGAGGGCGGATACAAGGTCAACGGTGCGTGGGCGTGGTCTTCGGGTTGTGACCACGCCAGCTGGGCCGTTCTCGGTGGTCCGGTGTTCAAGGACGGCCGCGCAGTCGATTTCGTGAGCTACCTGATTCCTCGCGAGGACTACCAGATCGACGACGTGTGGAATGTGGTCGGTCTGCGTGGAACCGGCTCCAATACCGTTGTGGTCAAGGATGTTTTCGTTCCCAAGCATCGCGTTCTGAGCTTCCGGGCGATGAGCGAACTGACCGCCCCGGGCCTCGAGAACAACACCGCGCCGGTCTACAAGATGCCGTGGGGAACCATTCACCCCACGACGATCTCGGCACCGATCGTCGGAATGGCTTACGGAGCTTACGAAGCGCACGTCGAGCACCAGGGCAAGCGTGTGCGCGCTGCGTTCGCCGGCGAGAAGTCGAAGGACGATCCGTTTGCCAAGGTGCGCATCGCCGAGGCGTCCAGCGACATCGACGCCGCGTGGCGTCAGCTCTCCGGCAACGTCGCCGACGAGTACGCGTTGATCCTTGCGGGCGAAGAGGTTCCGATGGAACTGCGGCTGCGCGCTCGACGTGACCAGGTGCGCGCCACGGGCCGCGCGATCGCCTCGATCGACAAGCTCTTCGAGAACTCCGGCGCCACGGCGCTGCAGAACGGCACTCCTATCCAGCGTTTCTGGCGCGATGCTCACGCTGGTCGCGTCCACGCCGCCAACGATCCCGAACGCGCCTACGTCATGTTCGGAACCGGCGAATTCGGTCTGCCGATCACCGACACGATGGTCTAGAGGAGGCTCAGTGACAACCACCGAAGAAGCCCTCACCTACGAGTCCACTTCACGGTTCGCGCAAGTGCGCCCCGATCTGAAACTGCACTTCCACGAGGCGGGCGTCGGAAACGACAAGACCATCGTGCTGCTGCACGGCGGTGGCCCAGGCGCGTCGTCGTGGTCTAACTTCGCCCGCAACATTCCGGTGTTGGCGAAGAGCTTTCACGTCATCGCGGTCGATCAGCCCGGTTACGGGCAGTCCGACAAGCCGACGGAGCATCCGCAGTACTTCGTGCACAGTGCGTCGGCGCTCAACGATCTCCTGGACACGCTCGAGATCACCGGTCGCGTTGATCTGCTGGGCAATTCGCTCGGCGGTGGCGCTGCTGTTCGCTTTGCGCTCGACTACCCGGACCGTGCGGGTCGCCTCGTTCTGATGGGCCCCGGCGGTCTGAGTGTCAACCTGTTTGCGCCGGACCCCACCGAGGGCGTCAAGAACCTCGGAAAGTTCAGCTACCAGCCCACCCGAGAAAACCTCGAAGCATTCCTGCGGATCATGGTCTTCGATCAGAAGCTGATCACGCCGGAACTCGTCGACGAACGTTTTGCTGCCGCCAGCACTCCCGAGTCGCTGGCTGCGGCCAAGGCGATGGGTAAGTCCTTCTCCAGCGGTGACTTCGAGCTCGGCATGCTCTGGCGCGAGGCGTACAAGCTTCGTCAGCGTGTGTTGCTGATCTGGGGCCGTGAGGATCGGGTCAACCCTCTCGACGGCGCACTGGTCGCGCTCAAGATGATCCCGCGCGCGCAGCTCCACGTCTTCGGCGGTTGCGGTCACTGGGCGCAGCTCGAGAAGTTCGACGAATTCAACCGGCTCGCAACCGACTTCCTGCTCGACGGAGGTAAATGATGGGTATTCGATCTCTGGCGTACATGCGCATCGGGGCCACCGACATGGCTGCGTGGCGCGAATACGGACTCAAGATCCTCGGAATGATCGAGGGCAAGGGCGTCGACGCGGAATCGCTGTATCTGCGTATGGACGACTTCCCGGCGCGTCTTGTCATCGTTCCGAACGACACGGACCGTCTGCTCGTCTCGGGTTGGGAAACCGCGAATGCCGCTGAGCTGCAGGATATCCGTGACAGGTTGTCGGCAGCCGGTGTTCCGTTCAAGGAAGGCACGGCGGAGCAGCTCAAGGACCGTCGCGTCGTCGAGATGATCGCGTTCGAGGACACCTCGGGCAACTCCCTCGAGGTGTTCCACGGAGCTGCTCTCGAACACCGCCGGATCGTGAGCCCGTACGGGCACAGGTTCGTGACGGGCGAGCAGGGCCTCGGCCACGTCGTGCTCACCACCGATGACGACGATGCTTCGCTGCGGTTCTACCGCGACGTACTCGGATTCAAGCTTCGCGACTCGATGCGTCTGCCTCCGCAGATGGTCGGCCGGCCCGCGGACGGCGACCCGGCGTGGCTGAGGTTCCTCGGCTGCAACCCGCGTCACCACAGCTTGGCGTTCCTGCCGTTGCCCAACCCGACGGGCATCGTGCACCTGATGCTCGAAGTGGAGAACTCCGACGACGTCGGACTGTGCCTCGACCGGGCACTGCGCAAGAAGGTCAAGATGTCGGCGACTCTCGGTCGCCACGTCAACGACGAGATGCTCTCGTTCTACATGAAGACTCCAGGCGGGTTCGACATCGAATTCGGTTGTGAGGGGCTAGAGGTCGAGGACGAAAACTGGATCGCGAGGGAAAGCACGGCCGTGAGCCTGTGGGGTCACGACTTCACGGTGGGAATGAAGCCGTGAGTTCGCCCGACGCGTCGGTGAGTGCGGAGCAGGCGATCGATCCACGCCAGTTCCGCACGGTTCTCGGGCAATTCTGCACGGGTATCACCATCATCACGACAGTCGACGACGGTGAGCCTGTCGGGTTCGCATGTCAGTCTTTCGCGGCCCTGTCACTCGACCCGCCTTTGGTGTTGTTCTGCCCCACCAAGGGTTCTCGGTCGTGGGCGGCAATCGAGCGGACCGGTAAGTTCGCCGTCAACGTGTTGGCGGAGGAACAGCAGGCGGTGTGTGCTCGTTTCGGGTCACGTGAGCCGGACAAGTTCGCCGGCATCGATTGGACGCCATCGCCTCTGGGCTCGCCGATCATCGACAAGTCCCTTGCACACATCGACTGCACGGTGGAAACCGTCCACGACGGCGGCGATCACTACGTCGTCTTCGGTCGGGTTTCGTCGATGAGTGAGATCAAGACCGAACGCCCGCTGCTCTTCTATCGCGGGCAGTACACGGGCATCGAGCCGGACAAGACTGTTCCGGCTACCTGGCGTGACGATCTGGAAGCGTTCCTGACGACCACGACAGAAGATACCTGGCTGTAGGGGGCAAGCCCCCTGTGCGCCTTTTTGGTAGCGGTAACTACCAAAAAGGCGCACAGGGCCGGAGGCCCTACAGAGAAAAACAGGTATGACAGAAGTCGTCACCGAACGGCGTCAACAGGATGCTACGACGCACTATCTTGTTCGATCGCCCGGCGCGCTTGACCGCCTCGATCACCGACGGCTGCACCTCGACCACCTGGTACCGGTCGGCCTCGACGGGCTCGCGTGAGAACGCCACCAAACCGAGCCGATGCAGGTTGTTCAGGTAGGCGCTGATGCGGTCCAGATGTCGACATCCCGCCAGTTCTCCGATCATCGACAGACCCTCGTCGATCATCTCCGAGCCGACTCCGAACGGCCGCGCCGTGCGCACGTCGACGCTCGGTTGTGCGCCGGAGGTGGCCAGCAACCGAAGAATTCGAGCTTCGTCTGGTGCGATCTCGTCGAGGATCCGGTCGTAAGCCGGGTGCAGATCGTCGCGATCGGTCACGTCCGCGGAACGATCCAGCAACCTGTCGCCACGTGCCCGCAGCGCCGCGAGAGTGGCCTCCACGCTCTGCTTGCGATTGGTACGAGTTGCCATTGCTGCCCGTAGGTTCTCGGTCCGCGAGCCGTCTCCGTTGGAGTTCTCGGCCCGACGTTCGGATTGAACATTGGCCGATTCAGCGGCCTCTGCCGCGGCTTCGGCGGCAGCCTGAACGATCTGCCGCGTCGCCTCCTTCGCCGTTCCGAAAGCCCACCCTGTCAGCTTGATCGACGTGAGCGTCGTCGTGGCGGTCAGCCCGACGAGGCTACGGATCAGACGCTTTTCGACGGATTCGACCGGCGTGATGTCCGCAGCCCAGTCGTACGATTCCGCTTCGACGATCATGCGATGGTCGTGCTCACTCATGCTCATACTCCGAATATTGCGAGGTGTAGGAAACCGGCAAACGAGCCCAGCACGGCCCCGTGTACGAACAACAGCCACTCGTCCTGCTTGACGGCTGAGCGTAGTAGTTCGCTGAAATCTTCCGGTGAAAGGATGCTCATGCGTTCGGTGACGAAGACACGAATCTTCTCCGACTGGTTCTCGGCGAACTCCGCGTCCTCGAAGACCCTTGGGTACAGGTCGAGCACTTCGGTGGTGGCCAGTCCGGGCAGACGCTTGTAGCTCTGCGAACCGACGGTCATCTTGACCACCGACTTTGCCCAGCCGGCTGCGTCGTCGACGGATTCGCGCAGTACCTGATCGAGCATCCGCCGCGTTCGGTCCGAGCGGGGACCTTCGAGGAGTTCGGTGCCGATGTTCTCGAGCGTCACGACGTGATCGGCGAGGGTTTTTGCGTACCCGGCGATGATCTCGGTGCGTCGCTTCAGGAAGAGCCCCTGCCTCCACGGCACCCAACGGTTGGGGGTGATCGGCTCGAAGATCATGGTGATGCCGAGGTAGTTCACGATGTATCCGATGATCACACCGCCGATGGGAAGCACCCACCACTGCGGAACCAGATGGAGGATTCCGACGAGCACGAAGCCCATCGGGAACCCGAAGTAGAAGCCGAAGTTCTGCATGAACCTGAGCTCTTTGTTGCCCATCGTGCGGAAGATGTCGTTGAGCAGTTTGGGGTGCGAGGAGAGGTAGCGGATCACCATCAGCTTCGCGTCGATGAACTCGTCGATGTCCTCTTCGATGCGGTCGGTGATCATGCGCACGCTGGCCGGCAGATCGTCCTCCACCTTGCGGAAGACGGCCTCCTTCACCGACGTCGGAAGGTTGTGCCAGAGCTGAGGATTCTCGGCCGTCATGATTCTGGTGACCACGCCGCGCACTTCACTGCGAGAAATGTTCACCAAGTGCTCGGCGATGCTGTCCGGGTCCAGGACGCGATAGAAGTCGGCGATGCTGCCGACTTTCGCGAGGGATTTGTCGACGGCGATCGACGCCATCTTCTCCGCCCGCGAGGGGACGATGCCTTGCCAACCGAATCTGCCGTCGCTGGTGATCGCGGGGATCACCTGAACGCGCCGGGGGAGGAACGGGAAGAGCAGTTTGAGTCCGGGCACTTTGATCCCGTGGAAGTTGATCGGCGCAAAAAGCATCAGGACGCCCGACCAATTGGTGATGTACCCGATGATTCCCGTGAACAAAGGAATGGTGATCAACTGTTCGAGCAAGTGGTCCGGCACCGTCGCACATCCTCCTCATATCCGAGAACCTCACGTTCGGACATGATTGCCGAAACTTCGCTCTTCGTGGGTGTTTCGTTGGCTACTGCTGCGCCTTCCCAGTTGCGTCAGCATAGAGGCCCGACAATTCGGGCTGTAGGTGGGTAGGAAGTTGATGTAACCTCACGTACATGGTCAGTATTGCGCACAACACGACGACGCCGGTTCTCTTCCGGCGCATCGTTTAGCAACTGCTGACCGAACCCTTTCAGCCCCGGGAGTTATCGCCCCGGGGCTCTCCTGTTTCGTCGCTCCGTGTGCGTCTCCCCTTGAACGATTTGGAGACCTCTCATGAGCGTTGACCACCGCCAACTCGGGCGCGACCTGGAGTTTTTCGCCACCACCCCCATAGTCGGGGCCGGCCTCCCACTCTGGTTACCGGACGGCGCGATCATCAGGAACGAACTCGAAAAGTTCGCCGCCGAACAAGCAGCGCGCTCCGGTTGTCGGGGTGTCTATACCCCGGTTATGGCGAAGAAAGAGTTGTACGAGAGATCTGGTCATTGGTCCAAGTTCTCGGACGACATGTTCCCCGAAATGAAGATAGGCGGAGAGTCATTTCTCCTTCGTCCAGCTAACTGTCCTCATCACGCTCAGGTATTCGCCGCTCGCGGTCGTAGTTATCGCGAGCTACCTTTCCGCGTTCGTGAACTCGGCTCGATGTTCCGTAGCGAACTCTCCGGTGTTCTCAGCGGATTGAGTCGAGTCCGACAGATCAATCTCGACGATGCACATGTCTTCTGTAGTCGTGAACAAGTGCAAGCGGAAGTGATCGTCGCGCTCGATGCGATCGAGCGCTGCTACTCGACTCTGGGGATTGCCGAACGGAAGTACCGCCTCTCGATCAGAGGGGGAGAGGGGCAGTACCTCGGCACCGACGAGCAGTGGGCGGACGCCGAGGATCACCTTCGCGGGGCGCTGAATGCACGCTCGATCGAGTACGTGGAAGCGAAGGGGGAGGCAGCGTTCTACGGTCCCAAGATCGACGTCCAGGTGCGAGACGCGCACGGCCGCGAGGAAACACTCTCGACCGTGCAACTCGACTTCAATCAACCGGAGCGGTTCGACCTCGAGTACACCGCTGAGGACGGATCCAAGGTTCGCCCCGTCATGATCCATCGGGGCTTGCTCGGGTCGATGGAACGCATGACTGCGCTTTTGATCGAAAGGTTCGAAGGGCGGATGCCGCCGTGGCTGGCACCCAACCAAGTCTCGATTCTGCCCGTCGGCGACCGGCACCAGGTTGAGGCCGAGCGTTTGCGGGCCGATCTCGAGGCTCGCGATGCTCGAGTGGCGATCGCGCCTGACGGATCGTTGGGACGTCGCATCCGCGAGGCACGCACTCACCGTGACCCGTACATCGCGGTGATCGGGGACAACGAGGTGCACGGCGGCACCGTCGACGTTCTGGTCCCCGCGCGTGGTGGGCGGGTGGTCGTCGATGCGAGTGTGTTTGTCGCTCAGGTGGTCTCGGGCATCAAAGAGCGTGCCCTGCTTCCGGCAGACTTCTAGCCGACGGGAAGCTCGTGGAGGGCGCGCACCAGTGGCGCGAGTTCGGGTGTCTTGCATGCCTCGTCGAGCGCCGCCTCGAGGGTGGCGTCGTGCGTCGGCCGTGCGCTTTCGAGAAGCTCGCGGCCGGCCGGCGTCAGTTCGGTGTAGATGCCTCGACGGTCGTCGGCGCACAGGATGCGCGTCAATAGTCCTCGATCTTCGAGTCGATTGACCAAGCGCGTCGTGGCGCTGCTGCTCAGTGCGGCAGCGCGAGCCAACTGAGCCATCCGCATGTGCCAGCCGTCCTGGCGGCTCAACGCGTCGAGGACGGTGTATTCGACGACGGATAGTTTGTGCTCACGCTGGAGCGCGCGTTCCAGTTCGGTGTCGAGGGCGCCGTGCAGTGCTGCGAGCGTGCGCCACCCTTGCGAACGGATTTCGACGGCGTCGTCGGCGATCCCCATGTGATTCTCCTTGTCCGTTTCCTGCGACTCCAGGTTACCAGCTTGCGCATGTAGCGCGCGCGTGCAACTATTTATAGCGCGCCTGCAACTAATGCACACGCCCGCTAACGGCTTACGCGTAAATCTGTGAAAGGAACATCGAGATGCCATTGGGTCTCATTGCCCTCGCTATGGGCGGGTTCGGGATCGGCCTCACCGAATTTGTCATCATGGGCCTCCTGCCCGAGGTCTCGGCTGATTTCGAGGTCACCGAGTCCGTCGCGGGCTACCTGATCTCGGGCTACGCACTGTCGGTGGCGATCGGCGCGATCCTCCTGACCGCTGCCGTCACCCGCTTCGAGCGCAAGAAGGTCCTTCTCTCGCTCATGGTGCTGTTCATCATCGGCAACCTGATGTCCGCGCTCGCTCCCTCCTACGAGGTCATGATGGGCGGACGCATCGTCGCGGCGCTGTGCCACGGTGCGTTCTTCGGAATCGGCTCGGTGGTTGCCGCCGACATGGTCGCGCCCAACAAGCGCGCCGGCGCCATCGCGATGATGTTCGCGGGCCTGACCATCGCCAACGTTCTCGGCGTTCCGTTCGGCACGCTGCTGGGCCAGCAACTCGGATGGCGCTCGACGTTCTGGGCCATCACCGTCATCGGCGTCATCGCCCTGATCGGAATTGCAGCACTCGTCCCGACGACGCCCGCCAGCACGACCGGTGGCGGATTGCGCGGAGAGTTGGGGGCATTCCGCAACAAGCAGGTATGGCTCTCGATCGCCATCACCATCCTCGGCTACGGCGGAATGTTCGGAGCCTTCACCTACATCGCCTTCACCCTCACCGAGGTCACCGGCTTCGCGACGTCCAGCGTTCCGTGGCTGCTCATCCTCTTCGGCTCGGGCCTGTTCGTCGGTAACTTCCTCGGCGCCAAGGCGGCCGACCGTTCGCTCACGAAGGCGCTGGTCTGGATTCTCGCGATCCTGACCGTCGTTCTGATCGTGTTCGCCGCCACCGCGGAGAGCAAGGTCATGACAGTGATCTCACTGTTCTTCATGGGCGCCTTCGGTTTTGCGACGGTACCCGGGTTGCAGATGCGGATCATGAACTACGCGTCGGCAGCACCGACCATGGCATCGGGTGCCAACATCGCCGCCTTCAACGTCGGCAACGCACTCGGGGCATGGCTGGGCGGAATCACCATCGCCGCGGGACTCGGCTTCACCTCCCCGATCTGGATGGGAGCGGCAGTCACTGTCGCCGGTCTGCTGGTCTTGCTCGTCGCGGCGAAGATCGACCGCCCGGCAGCGTCAGAGCCGTCGACGCCGACCACCTCGCTGCACCCGACCGCCGCCTGAACCTGTCCATTGCGCTCTGACCCCATCGCGTGAACGTATCGCTCCCCTTGTCCAACAAGGGGAGCGATACGTTCACGCGGGTCAGGTGAGGCGGAATTCGGCGGTCACCCCGGAGAAAGGCGTGATCGCGCCGCTACCCCGAGCCTTCGACGCACCGAAGTGTTGGACTCGATACGTACCCGCCGGAGTATCGGCCGGAACATCCCACGTGATGCGCACGACGGAACCGTTGCTCCCGACCCGGCGCCAGTGCAGTTTGGTGGACCAGTCGTTGTCGTCGGCGACCCGTGTCCAGGATCCGCCGGTATTGCGCTGGATCTCGTAGAAGGTCCCGTTTCGGTGAGTGTCGTTCTTGGGGTGGCCGGTGACGAACTCGACGGCAACCTGCGCACCCGGTGAGCTGTCGCCGGGCTGGACGGTCGCATCGCCGAATTGTGTTCCCGGCAAGGGCTCGTCGAAGTCGACGCCAGGTCCGAAGCTGGGTTGGAACCCGGACAGGTCGGCCGGAGCGGGGCCGCGAGGAGGTTCGGTGCCGTCGCGCATCGCGGCTGCAAGGGCGGCATACCCCTGCTGATAGGCCGGCAGTGTGTAACGACCGAACATCGTCGAACCGCCCTCGTACTGCTGCGAATCGTATTCCTGTGGTGTGGTGCAGTAGCTCGAGTACGAGTTCGCGTATCCCTGGAAGATGACGTTCTCGAGCGGAATTCCAAGCTCCTCGGCGACGGTTCGACGCACTCGTAATCCGGAGACGATGGTGAATTCCGCAGGGCCACCGACGATGTAGAACTGACCGATCCGCAGGATCTGGATCTTGAGTACGTTCGGCACCCATCCTCCCGGTGGCAGCAGGCCGACCGGAACGACTACGAGTTTGGGCGCCTGTGCATCCTGAAGCCATTGAGGCACAGGAGCATCCATACCGCCCAGGGCGTCGATCATGGGGTTTCGGGTGCCCTCGGGGAAGATCGGGATTGCCGGTCCGTCCTCGACGCTTCCGGCGCTCATTGCCGCGCCGATCGCGGCCGGAGCGGTGCGGTGCTCGCGTCCGTCGGGGGTGAATCTTCCGCTCACCACCTGATTTGCCATGTCCAGGTACATGATCCGACTGTCGACGCCACCGGTGACGGTGTCGGACGCCGCGTCGAAGGCAGTTCGAGCTGCCGCTACCTGGCGCAGCCCGATGATGCGTGCGTTCTCGAATTCGTCTTCGGTCGGTCCGCGTCCGGGCTCGAGGAAGAGGTTGGGTGACATGTCGCCGCTGTTGGTCTGCGGAAACGCAGCAATGAAGCTGGTGTCGCCGTCGAGGTAGCGCACGCCCTGGTCGTCGTGCTCCCAGAAGTACGCCGCGGCGCCCTTGTTGTCCCCGGAGATGAGATGGTTCTCGTTCGTAAGCGAGGCGCAGTGGGTGGCGAACCAGTTGATCGCTCCGATGTCCTTGCTGCCCCGACTGATACGCATGACACGCATGTGGTGGTCGTTGCCACCGGGGTAGTAGGCCTTGTCCTCTTCGGGGTTGAGGTCGAACGCCACTCGCGATCGGTTGACGCTGGCGTCGGTGAGATCGGACCGCCCGAAACGGACCGTGCCTGGCGCCAGGTTCTCGTGCGCAGCGCTGATCGCCTCGACCATGCCGTTGACCTCGGCTTCGAACACCTGCAGTTCGAAGCCGAGAACTGCGAGGTTGTACGCGTAGTTGTGCGAGGCCCCACCACATGCCGCGTGTGAATGGATGGCCGTCAACATGACGTTGCGTTCGGTGTAGATGTCACCGAACCTCCCGGCCAGTCGGCGCAGGACCTCGTCGTGAACGGACTGGAAGATCATGCAGTTGTCGACGCACACGTAGGCGACCCGCGACCCGCCGGACTCGAAGATGAAGGCGCGTGCGCGCATTCGCTGGTGCAGGCCTTCGGCGCGTTGATCGAAGCTCGAGTAGCCCATCATGCCGACTTCGGCGACCGGTCCGGTCACGTCGGAAATTCCGACGCCCACCTGCAGTGACGCCGACGACTTGTCGGTGCGTGCGGGTGAAACGGTGCGTGCCGGCGAAGCTGCGACGGCCTGGTTCGTCGACAGAGCGGCGAGCGCAGGTGCGGCGGCAGCGCCTGCCAGTACGGTGCGTCGGGTGATCTGCACGAGTGTCCTTTCGGGCGGTCTGACGCGAGTTGGTCAACCGTCCAGGAGTGTAGCCCGAGTCACACGTGACCGAAAGGGGTGCCGTCGGCCGACACTCAGATTGTTGTGGCCTCCCCGAACGTCATCGCCAGGTTCTTGATGGTCGTGGTCATCAGGGCCCGGCGGGGGAGTCCCAGTTTCCGAAGCTCCGCCGCCATCGGGTGACTGCCCAGTTGAACCTCGGCTCCACCAGGGCGCGATTTGACGCCGGTCGGTGCCATGTCCCACGACGTGCACCTGGTGGCGCCGTCGAGATGTGAGTACGCGGCCAACGACATGTTGGCTCCGCCGCCCGGCACGCTGACGCCGGATTTCACACTCAACTGTGTGATGAGTTTGCCGTCGCGCGAGACCGATCCGCGCTTGACCGAGCCGACGTGCTCGGTGTCGAACTCGGCGAGCACCTTCGGGAATCCCCAGATTTCCCGGCCGGCGGCCTTGGTGAACTCGCCGTCCACCGGCAACTCGTGAATGAGTGCCCCTGCAGTTCCGGCAGCGAGCGAACGTAGATCTCCCAGCACCGAGGTTTCGGGAGGCGCAGTGTGGCTGCGCACCATGTACGTCACTCCGAATTCGTTGTACGGCCCCAGATCCCCGTCGATGTAGTCGACAAAAACCAGGCCGCACAGCGCCCGGCCGGGGCGGTACTGGAGCACGGTCAAGCCGGTGTAGTCGATGATCGACTGCGCGGTTGTGCTCGGTACCGAGTACAACGCCATGAAGGCCGACGCGGTGCGAACTTCGACGGGCATCTCGACCCTCTTGCCCAGAATCGTGTAGCTCATGGCGCTACCACCCCACGGAGTCCGTCGGAGCCGTAGACGGGTTCGAGCATCGAGCGGAAATCCGGTCCGCGGCGCAGCATTTGGCCTCCGTCGACGTTGATGATCTGCCCGGTGATCCAGGTGGATTGCGGTCCGAGTAGGAAAGAAGCGAGTCCGGCGACGTCCTCGACCTCGCCGACGCGTTCGAGCGGCGTGTTGGCCAGGTAGTCGTCCAGGATGGGGCCACCGTCGGTGATGAGCGCGACCAGATCCGTTCGGGTCAGACCCGGCCGGATCGCATTGACACGAATGTTGCTGGCGCCCAGTTCGTCTGCCGCCAATTGCACCAGGTGGTCGACGCCGGACTTCGAGACGCCGTACGCGCCGAACCAGCGATGTGTGTTGCTGCTGGCGATCGACGAGATCGCGACGATGGATCCACCGCCTCCTGCCACCAGTGCCCGCGCGCCGTGCTTGATCGTCAGCATGGTCCCCGTGACGTTGAGGTCGACGGTGCGGCGCCAGGCGTCGACGTCGAGTTGCGTGACCGGTGCGATGGTTTCGTTCCCGCCGGCGCAGGCCACGACTCCGTCGAGCTTTCCGGTGACGGACACCGCCGCGGCGACGGCGGCGACGACGTCTGTCTCGATCGTGACGTCGGCGGGGGAGACGCTGACCGATCCTTCCGGACTCGACTGCCGGATCGATTCGGCGGCAGCATCGAGTTTCTCCTTGTTGCGTCCGCAGATCGTGACGTGAGCGCCGGACCCAACCAGCGAACGAGCGATGCCCAGGCCGATGCCACTACCGCCGCCGGTCACCAGTATCGATGTGCCGGTGAAAGTGGGTATGCCCGCTGAGGCGGTGTCGTCGTCCATGCGTGTCTCCTGGTCGTTGCTCCGGCGGGCTCGCGTGCTGCTTCTGGAGGTTTTCCGGTCCGGCTTCGGTGAAAACGCCCCACGCTATATAGGAACAGGTTCTACTTATTGAGGCAAGGGTTGTGCGAGAGGTGGAGTGATGGCTACCAGACCGACCTTCGATTTGATCGACGGACGCTTCTACAGCGGAGACCTCGGGAATGTGCGCGACGCATACGCCTGGATGCGTGATCACGAGCCCGTGTACCGAGACGACGCCAACGGAATCACCGCGGCCGCGAGTTACGACGCCGTCGTCGCAGCCGAGCGGGATCCCGAACTGTTCTCCAACGCCGGTGGCATTCGCCCCGAAACCGGTCCATTGCCGCAGATGATCGACATGGACGACCCGCAGCACCTCACACGTCGACGCTTGGTCAATGCGGGTTTCACACGTAAGAAGGTCGAAGCCAAGGCCGGCCGTATCCGGGAGATCTGCGATCAACTGATCGACGCCGTCTGTGAGAAAGGAGAAGCCGACTTCGTCGCAGACCTGGCGGCACCGCTGCCGATGGCCGTCATCGGCGACATGTTGGGTGTCCGTCCGGAGGAACGCGCGTTGTTTCTGCGGTGGTCGGACGATCTGGTGAAGGCATTGGGAAGCAACGCTTCCCAGGATCAACTGCAGGCCATGATGGTTGCGTACGTCGATTTCACCGCGTACATGATGCGAACCATCGCCGAGCGGAGGAGCGACCCGGCCGACGATTTGGTGAGCACGTTGATTCACAGTGCGGTCGACGGCGAAGCCCTCTCCGATCAGGAAATCGTCAACGAATCCCTGCTGATCCTGATCGGCGGTGACGAGACCACACGGCACGTGCTCAGCGGCGGCATGGAACAGCTACTGCGCCATCCGGACCAGCGCCGGGAGCTAGTCGACGATCCCGATGCCATTCCCTTGGCAATGGAGGAGATGCTGCGGTGGTCCTCGCCGATCAAGAACATGGCTCGAACCCTGACCCGTGACACCGATTTCTTCGGCGCGCAGCTGAAGGCAGGTGAGAAGATGCTGCTGCTCTTCGAATCGGCAAATTTCGACGAGTCCGTGTTCCTGAACGCCGAACGGTTCGATGTCGGCCGCACACCGAATCCGCACGTGGCCTTCGGCTTCGGAACTCATTTCTGTCTGGGCAATCAGCTGGCCAGGTTGGAGGGACGGATCATGTTCGAGCAACTCTTCGCCAGGCTGCCGGACATGGAACTTGCCACCGACGCGCCGTTGCAGCGGCGTGCGGCCAACTTCGTGTCCGGGCTCGAATCGATGCCGGTGCGGTTTAACTCTTCTGCCCCGTCAGCCGGGTAGTTGGCAGTTAGGAGGCGCAGCATCTTCGGAGAGGGGGCTGCCCGCCGGATTGACGTAGACGACCTCGAGCACCAATGGTGTTGTCTGCGAGTTGTTTCCGATGTGCACATGATCTGAACCGCTCGGTTCGATCAAAGTATTTCCGGCGCTGTAGATCCCGTCGACGGAGCAATCGGATCGGTAGTGGCTCAACGTGCCCTGCGCGATCAGCGCGTAGAGCGTCCCGTCGTGGAAGTGCCAACCGGTGGAACCGCCGGGGTCGATGGTGATCTGGCGCAGGATGTAGTCCTTGCCGTCGAAAGTCACCTGCCCGAGGATTTCACCGTGTACTCCAGTGCTCGGTGTTGCCGACGCATTGATCGGCGTCAGCGACAATCCGATCGCTGCGGACACTGCAAGCAGAACCTGATGGCGTTTACGCATGAGCGGCCCTCCCAGACGGATGTGCTCCTGAGTGTCCTCCGTCGATGCCTGGTTTATCCCAGTTTTCGAGGATCCAGCACTGCGAAGGCAGAGGTATGCCCTTGAGAGGCGGTTACGCTCGTGCCGTGCAGCAAGTCGCGACGAGGCGCCGGAGCCAGCCGCCGCCTGCGCGCTTCATGTTCGAGGCATTGATCGATCCGTACCGCCAGCCCGACCCGACGCCGTCATCCGATTCGACATCGAGCCGGTCGGAAACAGCACGATGCTGCGTTGGACGCTCTTCTTGGACGATCCGATACCGCCCGAGGCAGAGGTTGTCAGCATGCGAAAGCGGCTCAACACCTTGATAAATGCGAATCTCAGGTTCAACTTCGGCCAATAAGTTGGATCACTGCCGCATTACTTGGTGTCGACTCGGCCGATCGGGTCGGCGTTGTCGCTGAATGCGGCCCGGGCCGCTGGCCAGCTGGTCTCATCGATGCGCAACGCGGTCCGAAGGTAGGCAGTACTCATCCGTTGGATGGCGGCGACCCGCTCTGGGTTCTCGTCAGTGGTCTCGGCGACTTCGTATCCGACGATTCCACCGAGTGCGTGCTCGGCACCGTAGAAGGTCAGGAGGTCGGTGGCTCCGGGGCTGTGCGTGTAGGCGTCGGTGAACCAGTCAGGTCCGCGGCTGGACATCTTGGACTGGTCGTGGTCGCCCGCGACGACGAGTGTCGGCGTCGTCAGTTCCTGGAACGAGGGGCGCATGAACGGGAAGTTCGCCTGCGCGAACGGATGCAGGTTCTCGCCGCCGAGACCGGTTGCTGCGAACAGGATTCCCGCGGTGACGCGACTGTCGGACATGTCCTGGCCGACCTGGCCGGCCTCGTCGAAGATCCTTGCTCCGAGGAGCGACTGAGCGGTTTGCCCGCCCCAGGAGTGACCAGTGGCGGCAACTCGACTGCGGTCGATGCGGCCGGCAAGCCCGGGCACGGCAAATTCGATGGTGTCGAGCTGATCAAGGATGCGTGTGAGATCCGCGATTCTCTCGGTCCAGATCGTCGGGAAAACCGGGTGGTCGAACCCGAAACCGTTCCGGCGCGAGTCCAGATGTGTCGGCTGGATCACCACGAATCCGTGGGATGCCCAGAATGCCGTGAGTGGCGAGTATCCATCGAGGTTCCAGCCGTTGCCGTGGGAGAACACCACAACGGGGAGGTTCGTGCCTGCTGCCGGAGCAGACACACGTACTTCCAGCGGGACAGGTCGATCGGGGGCGAACAACTCGACGGGGGCAACGGAGACGACCGGGGTGCCGGCGCCGATGATGCCGTTAAGAGTGTCGATCATTGATGAGGTCATGGCAAGTTCCTTGCTGAGGCTGCACCCTGCGATACTGTTTATCGGAGCGTCGCTCCGCAACATTACGGAGCGTTGTTCCGTAATGCAAACATATGTTGTGAGTCAGCGAGGAGTGCACATGGCTGATGCCCAGGACGAGCAGTCGCGCGTCGCGTCTCCCAAGCAAGTCGGTCGCCCACGTCGAAGCGAGCAGGCGCTGCTCGACGCGGCGGCAGCAGTGTTCGTGGAGTCCGGAGTCGACGCTCCGGTGCGGGAGATTGCGGCGAAGGCCGGCGTCGGCATGGGGACGATCTACCGCCACTTCCCGACGCGTCCCGAGTTGGTGGTAGCCGTATACCGACACCAAGTCGAGGCGTGTGCGGACGCGGGCCCACAGATGCTCGCGGAGAGTGCAACGCCCGAGGCGGCTTTGCGGGCATGGGTGGCTTTGTTCGTGGAGTTCCTGGTAACCAAGCATGGGCTCGCCGGTGCACTGCAAGGAGACAGCGCCGGGTCCGACGCTCTGCATATCTACTTCGTCGACCGCCTCGTTCCGGTATGTGACTCCCTCCTCGCGGCAGCGCTCGAGTCCGTTGGCACTGCTTCGCGGGTCGATGCGTACAACGTGCTCAAAGGCATCGGGAACCTTTGTATCGGTGCTGGGTCCGATGACCGGTACAAGGCCGAGGTCCTTGTACAGCTATTCATCTCGGGCGTACTCGCGCGGGAGGTTCGCTGACGCTCGGCAGTCAGATCAGCTCCGGATTCTCGGCGTACACCTCTTCGAGGATCGACATGTCGAACAGTTGGTCCGCCGTAATCTCCAGCCCCGCTTTCGACAGTGCCGCGATGTTCTGTTCGATCAGTTGGGGTGTCATCGTGAACAACCCGTTGGCTTTGGTATCTGCCGACACCACAAGATCGTTCTGTGCGGTGGCTTCCTTGATCTGCTCTTCGAGTTCCAGGTTCTGGTCCTTGCCGTAGACCTCGACGGCAAGCCGCGCCGACTCTGCCGGATCAGCGACCGCGTCCTTCCAACCCTGGATCTCGGCCTTCAGGAATGCCTTGAGCTTGTCCCTCTCGTTGTCGATGGTGGACTGGAGAACCGTGAACGATTCGGCGACCAACGGCAGGTTGTAGTCCGCGAAGAGGAAGTGGGCGTTGGGGAAACCTTTGGCGGCCAGTGTGATCGGCTCGTTGGTCACGTAGGAGACCCAGCCGTCCACCTCGCCGTTTGCCAGGGGGCTCGGATCGAACTGCGCGGGCACGATCGTCATCTGGCTTTCGGTCAGGCCGTTGGCTGCCAGGAGAGCTCCGAAGACGAGCTGATTGGAATCCTGGACGCCGATCTTCTTGCCGATCATGTCCTGCGGTGAGTTGATCGGTGCCGCAGCGGAACTGACAATCGCAAACGGATTCTTCTGGAACGTCGCCCCGACGATCTTTGCCTCCAGTCCGTCGAGTACGGCGGGTGCTGTGAGCTGCGGTGCGGACATTCCGATCCACACCTTGCCGGTGTCCAAGCCGGCTTCGACGCCGGTACCGGCTGCGCCACCTGCCACCAGGTCTACATTCCCGAACCCGGCATCCTTGTAGTACCCCTTGTCGAGAGCGAAGTACTCACCGGCGAACTCGATGTTCTTGATCCAGGACAACTGCACTGCAACTGTTCCGAATTCGGAACCGTCGTCCGTGGTTCCGCCACTCGAACTGCTGGAATCACTGCTACACGCGAGCAATGACGCACTACCGGCGACTGCGATGCCGGTCAGCGCGGAGTAGCGGAAGAAGGCCCTGCGGTCCAGCTGGCGGACGGGCTTGAATGGCGTCATGAATCGGAACACTAGGGCCAGTCGGTTTCGTTCAGTTTGCTTGGGAGAGAGAGTTTGTTGAGGTCGTGTTAACAGATGTCACGACTTGCCCGCCGAAGGACCGAAACGAGACAGAGCGATGCTTTCGAAGATCCCGACCACGGCGTAGAGGACGATCGACACCACGGTGATCACCACGATAGATGCCCACAATTCGTTGTACTGGTAGCGCGGAATGGCTTTGATCATGCTCGAACCCAAGCCTTGACCGCTACCGAGCCATTCGCCGATCAGTGCTCCGATCAAAGCGCCGGGCACTGACACCCTAGCGGCGGCGAACACCGCCGGAAGTGCGGACGGTACGGACACCATTCGCAATGCGGTCCAACGACTCCCGCCGTACGCAGCGATGAGGTCTTGTGCCTGAGCTGGAGCGGCGCGCAGACCGACCATGATCATGACCAGGGCAGGAAAGAACACCACTATCGCAACCATGACCGTCACACCCACGATTCCGCGGCCGAATATCAGGACGATGATCGGGGTCATCGCAACGAGAGGAACAGATCGTAGAAGCATTGCAACGGGCATGAAAGTCTGTTCGACAGTGCGGGAAACGACGAAGATCGATGCCACCACGAGCGCGGCAGTCATTCCGACGGCAAAGCCGACACCGGCGTCGCGCAGAGTGATGAACAGGTTGTCGATGATGCCCGAACGAGCGTCGGCGGACTTAGGACCGGAGAACAGGTACTCCCAGACGTCGGCCGGCGTCTTTCCCACACGCGGGCCGACCTGGGGGAAGGTGTTGAGGAAGACCACCCAGATGACAAGCAGCAGTGCCGAGGCGATGGCAATCGGAGCGAGGAATCTCAATGTTCCTCGTACCGCGGTCATTTCTGTGCTCCCGGAGCGCTCGTCCACGGGGTGACGAGCCGGGCGATCGCTGCGACGACGGCGTATCCCAGGCCGGCGAGCAAGGCGGCGGCGATGGCCATTCCCCACGTTCGCGGGACGTTGTACGACGTCTGAGCGGCCGTGAGTGCGACGCCGATCCCGCTGTCCACCCCGCCGAGATACTCTCCGAGGATGGCACCGAGTACAGCCGAGGGTGCAGCAATCTTGAGGGCGGCAAAAGTACTCGGAAGTGCGCTCACCAGTTGAACTTTGGTGAACTTCTGCCAACGCCCACCACCGTAGGCGGCAACGAGATCGAGACTCGTCTTGTCGGCCGATCTCAGGCCGGCGAGTGTGCCGACCATCGTGGTGAAGAAGCAGTACATCGCGGCGAGAAAGATCGTGGGGGTCCGGCCGCCGAAGACGACCAGGATGATTGGGCCAAGCGCCAACAGCGGTGTGCAGTAGCTCAGGATCGCCAATTGTGTGGCCAATCCCTCGATGGGCGGAATGAGGACGACAAGCACGGCAAGCGTGATCGCCAGCAGATTTCCCCAGAGAAAGCCCTGCAGCGCACCGGAAGCCGTGACGGTGAAATTGGGTCCGTACAGCGACCAACCGTCGTCGAACATCGTCGAGACAACCACCCACGGCGTCGGAATCGTGCCTCCCGCAACACCGGCCGCCGCCAGAATCCACCAGAGAACGATCAGTCCGCAGATGCCGACTGCACCGCCGAACCACGGTGGACGCTTCAATCGGATCCGGCGCGGTACAGATTGCTGCGCCGCCGCGGTCGCGACGTTCTCGATATCGGTAATTGTCATGCGACGCCTGCCTTTCCGAAGAGCAGTCCGGAGAGGTAGTCGTGGATCTCGTGGAACTCGGGTGTACGCATCATCTCGGGTGTACGCGGGCGCGGGAGGTCGATCGGCACGACTTCGAGGACGCGTCCGGGCCTCGGCGTCATGACGGCGACGACGTCGGAGAGGAACACGGCTTCGGCGATTCCGTGAGTCACCATCAACGTGGTCGCCGGTTTCTCGGTCCAGATCCTGAGCAATTCGATATTAAGTCGTTGTCGGGTCATGTCGTCCAGCGCGCCGAAGGGTTCGTCGAGTAGGAGGACACTCGGCTTGACCACGAGCGATCGTGCGATCGACACACGCTGACGCATACCGCCGGACAATTGAGCGGGCTTGGCCTTCTCGAATCCTTCGAGGCCGACGAGAGCGATCAGGTCGGCGATCTGGTCGGGGTCGGGATCGATGCCGGCAACCTGAAGCGGCAGTTTGATGTTGGAGGTCACCGTCCGCCACGGCAGCAAAGCCGAATCCTGGAAGGCGATTCCGAGTTCGCGGCGCTTGCGTAACTCGGCGGGCGACTGTCCGTTGACAAGTGCTGTTCCCGACGTCGGAGTGTCGAGGCCCGCAAGGATGCGGAGAACGGTGGACTTCCCGCATCCGGACGGCCCGAGCAGAGACAGAAAGGAGCCTTCGCTGGTTTGAAGGGACACGTCGGTCAACGCGGTCACCGACCGACGACCCATCTCGAAGGTCTTGCCGAGGCCGGAGATGTCGAGACCGGTTCCAGCGGGGCGAGGTGTGGTGACGGGACTGGTCATTCCCGCACAGTACGAACGTCCGGTTGCGGTCATGTTGCCTGCGCGTCACCGCTGCGTGAGGCTGGTTCGGCGTCTCCTGTCACAGCGCCGTGGTGAGATGGACGTCTGGACGGAGTGAGGGGAGCGAAGATTGCTGAAGTTGTACCGGGCCGAGCGTTCGGACACCTTGGTCTCGGCGTTGGCCACGCTCCTCCGTACACCGCTGTCGGATCCATTCGCCCAGGAAACTGTTGCGGTGCCGGCCAAGGGCGTCGAGCGTTGGCTCAATCAGCGGCTGTCCTCCCAGCTAGGTACGTCCGGACCGTCAGCAGTGGACGGAATTTCTGCGAACATCGCGTTTCCTTCACCCGCGCGCCTGGTCGCGGAATCCGTGGCTGCGGTCAGTGGAATCACGGCTGACGACGACCCATGGTCGCCGACGCGATTGGTGTGGACGGTTCTCGACGTGATCGACGAGTCCCTCGGCGAGCCCTGGTGCGGAGTCCTGGCGAAGCATCTCGAAGGCCATCGTGAAGGTCGACGGTTTGCCTCCGCCACACATGTCACCGAACTCTTCCGCAGTTATGCCGCGCAACGCCCACAGATGCTGATCGACTGGGCCGCCGGGCGGTTGACCGACGGACACGGATTGGCGCTGTCGGAGGATTTCGAATGGCAGGCACGTCTGTGGTGCATCGTCGCGGACAAGATCGACGTTCCGGGGCCCGCAGAGCGACTGGGGCAAGTGAGCCGCGCGCTGGTCGAGGACCCGGCCTTGGTCGACCTACCGGAACGTCTGTCGGTCTTCGGGCCGACCCGGCTGCCGGTCGATCAGCGAATGATCTTGAGCGCACTCAGTGCGAATCGGGACGTGCACATCTGGCTCCCGCATCCCAGCCCCGCGCTGTGGACCAAGATGAGCTCGCGCATACCGCCTCGAAGTGAGAGCACGATCCGACGTTCGGAAGACGGGTCAGCGCTGATATCCGCCAATCCGTTGCTGTCGAGTCTTGCTCGCGACGTTCGTGAACTTCAGATCAGCCTCGGTGCCGCCGAGTTCGAGTCGGTGCATCTTCCCGAACCAGCCGGCCCGAAATCCCTCCTGGCGACGGTCAAGGCCGATGTCATCGCAGATCGTGCTCCCAGCGTTGCAGCGGAACCGGACGGGACAGTTCAGGTCCACGCTTGCCACGGGCCGGCACGGCAGGTCGAGGTGCTCCGCGAATGTCTGCTCCGATTGTTCGAGGACGACCCGACATTGCAGCCACGCGACGTACTCGTGATGTGCCCGGACGTCGAAACGTACGCACCCTTGGTTCGTGCTGCATTCGGGCAAGGTGTCCATGGACACCCGGGGCATCTTCTTCGAGTAAAGCTGGCAGACCGCGGATTACGTCAGACCAATCCTGTCCTGGCCGTTCTCGGCTCTCTCCTCGAATTGGCCGACGGCCGGGCCACAGCCAGTGAGGTTCTCGACCTTGTTGCGACCGAGCCTGTCCGCACACGTTTTTCGTGGGGCGACGACGAATTGGAAAGACTGCGGGAATGGACGACGGAAGCGGGTGCTCGCTGGGGAATCGGTAGTCGGCAGCGTGCCACGTTCGGTCTCGATGCATTTCCGCAGAACACCTTCAACACCGCCATGGACCGAATCTTGTTGGGGGTCAGCGCGGACGAATCGGAAAATGCCTGGTTGGATCTCGCGCTGCCACTCGATGACGTGGACGGCACAGACATCGATCTGAGTGGACGTTTCGCAGAGTTCGTCGATCGCCTGGCAGTCTCGCTTCGCGATCTTGCCGGCCCACATTCGCCGGCCGAATGGCTTCGTGTGCTGATGCGGGCCCTGGATCTACTGACCGACACTGCGCCCGCCGATTCCTGGCAGAGCGCGGGGGCCCACCGCGAACTTGTAGCTGCTGTCGAATTCGGCGGAGAGACGGTGTTACGTCTGGCCGATGTTCGCGCGATGCTCTCGCGCAGCCTCGCTGGCAGACCTACGCGGGCCAACTTCCGAACCGGCGAACTGACGGTGTGCACGATGGTTCCGATGCGTTCGGTGCCGCATCGCGTGGTCGTTCTGATCGGGCTCGACGACGAGGTGTTCCCTCGAACCGGTGGAGTCGACGGCGACGACATCTTGTCCCGTGATCCAGTTGTGGGGGAGCGTGATCTGCGCAGTGAAGACCGGCAACTGCTTCTCGATGCCGTGATGTCTGCGGGTGAGCATCTGATTCTGTTGTATACCGGTGCCGATCCGGTCACCGGTGTCGTCAGACCGCCGGCGATCCCCCTCAGTGGCCTCCTCGACGTACTCAGTGCGACGGTGGGCCCGGAAGCGATCAACGGGGTGCTGACTCGACACCCGTTGCAGTCGTTCGACAATCGAAACTTCTCGCCGGATCAGCCGTTCAGCTTCGACACGGCAGCGCTGGCCGGTGCCAGGGCTGCTGCCGGAACACCGATCGAATTGCCGACAGTCTTGTCGGCCAAGCTACTCGAGGTGCATCCGAAGGAAGTGAACCTTGCCGACCTGGTGAACTTCCTCGTACACCCCGCCCGTGGTTTTCTGCGCCAACGCCTCGGCGTCCGGGTACCGGAACTCGACGACGACATCGCGGATTCGCTGGCAACCGAGCTCGATCCACTGTCCACCTGGGCTCTGGGTGACCGAATGCTTCTCTCGCGCTTGGCTGGACGCAGCTCGGCGGATTTCCGTGCAGCCGAGTGGCGCCGCGGTACTTTGCCGCCCTACAACCTGGGCGCCTCGGTTCTGGGCAACGTCGAGTGGGTGGTAGACCAACTTGCCGGTCTTGCATTGCCACACCTCGAGGGCGACTCCGAGGCTGTCGACGTCGACATCGACCTCGGTGACGGGCGTCGTCTCACCGGAACGGTAACCGGTGTGCACGGCAATTCAGTGGTGCGAGCGTCGTATTCCTCACTGGCGCCTAAACATCGAATGACGGCCTGGATAAACCTGCTCGCCTTGAAAGCGCACGGACGACCCGGTGCGCTCGATGCAGTCTCCATCGGACGGGGTCGGGGAAAGATAGCAGCGGCACGGTCGGTGCTCGATGCGCCAGGCAATGCGGTCGAGATCCTGCAGCAACTGGTGGACCTACGCGAGCGGGGGTTGCAGCGTCCGTTGCCGATGTGGGCCGCTACTTCAGCCGAATATGCGCGCCGACGCTTTGGTGGCGAGTCGGTCGACGATGCGACAAACGGTGCGGACACCCAGTGGACCGGGCAGTACGGCGAGATGATCGATCCGAGCAACGCTTACGTTTTCGGAGAAGCTCGAACACTGGCGGAGTTGGCTGCGGATCCGCCGTCGGACGACGAATTCGTCTGGGCCGAGGAACCGACTCGATTCGGAGTTCTCGCCCGACGACTGTGGGATCCGTTGCTGACCAACGAAAGAGCGGAGTAACCCGTGGACTTCGACCTTTTGGGGCCGCTACCGACCGGCACCACGGTGTTGGAAGCGAGCGCCGGAACTGGCAAGACCTACGCGATCGTCGGACTCGCGACCCGTTGTGTTGCCGAAGGTCTCGCTGACATTTCGCAAGTTCTGCTGGTGACATTCAGCCGGGCCGCCACTCAGGAACTTCGTGAGCGTGCCAGGGAGAGGTTCGCCGGAGTGTCCGCCGCTCTGGTCGACCCGGAGGCGGCGAGGCGGTCGGATGATGATCTGGTGTCGTACCTCGCCACAGCTGACGACGAGGAGATCGGCGTGCGGCGTCGTCGACTCCTGCGCGCTCTCGCGGAGTTCGACGCCGGCACCATCACGACCACCCACAGTTTCTGTCAGAGGATGCTCGACGGACTCGGCATCGCCGGGGAACGCGAACCCGACACAACTTTTGTGGAGTCGGTCGACGACCTGATCAGTGAGGTCGTCTCGGATTTGTACCTCAGCCGCTACAGCCGGACGGACTCGTCTCCACCGTTTTCCACGAAGGACGCGCTGGCCATTGCCCGAAGCGCAGTCGGCGATGGCCAGGCAATTCTCGAACCCGACGGCGAGGAGGAGACCGCTCCCGGTCAGCGAGTCCTGTTCGCGGCGGCTGCTCGTCTCGAGGTTGAACGACGTAAGCGGACCAAAGGAATTCGCGACTTCAACGATCTCCTGACGCTGCTGCACGGCGTGTTGACGGATCCGGAATACGGCCCCGTCGCGTGCCGTCGGGTGCGCGAGAAGTTCAAGGTCGTGCTGATCGACGAGTTCCAGGACACCGATCCGTTGCAGTGGGACATTCTGCGGTTGGCCTTCCACGGTCACACCACCCTGGTCCTGGTCGGTGATCCCAAACAAGCCATCTATGCGTTCCGCGGGGCAGAAGTCCTGAGTTATCTCGATGCGGTCAATCAGGCGGATGCGCACCAGGAGTTGACCACCAATTGGCGCAGCGATCCAGGGTTGTTGGCGGCACTCGAACACCTCTACGGCGGCGCCGCACTCGGTAACGAGGGTATCGTCGCGCATCCAGTGGAGGCTTCGCACAAGAAGTCCCGGTTGTCCGGCCCGGTGCCGATGCGTGTACGCCATCTGCCGCGTACCGGAGCCGGACCGCTCAATCGTTCGGGATTTCCGGCCGTAGGCAGACTTCGCAGTCGCGTCGCGGGCGACGTCGCAGCAGACGTGGTCGGACTGCTGGGCAGCGATGCCCGCTTGGCAGTCGACGGTGATCCGCGCCCGGTCGAGCCGGGAGACGTCGCGGTATTGGTGCGCACCCACAAGCAGGTGGCGATGATTCGCGATGCCCTCGATGCCGTAGGTGTACCGTCCGTGTTGACCGGCGGTTCCAGTGTTTTCGCGACACCCAGCGCAACACAGTGGCTATGGCTGCTGCAGGCGATCGAGCAGCCGCACCGGTCTGATCGCGTCCGGTTGACCGCCCTCTCTCCGATTTTCGGGCGCACCGCCGAAGAATTGGACCTCGACGGCGACAACGTCGTCGCGGAACTCGCGGGTCAACTGCGCTCATACTCCGGGTTGTTCGCACGCGTCGGGTTCGCAGCCGTGTTCGAAAGGATCTCCGCCGAAACGAATCTGGAGAAGCGTGTACTCGCGGCCCCGTCCGGCGAACGAGATTTCACCGATCTGCGGCACGTCGCACAACTTCTCGGCCGCGTCGCCACCGAGGAAGCGTTCGGGTTGAGCGCATTGGTTCGCTGGCTCTCCGATCGGATCAAGGACCCGACGTCCGGGAGTGCCACCGACAGAAGCCGTCGCCTCGACAGCGATGCTGCCGCTGTACAAATCGCAACCGTGCACGCCACCAAAGGGCTCGAATTCCCGATCGTCTACGTCCCGTTCAGTTGGGAGAGCGTGGGCGGCTTCAACTCTCCGACGCAGTTGTTGCACGATCCGGATGGGCGCCGCATCCTCGACGTCGGTGGGCAGGAAGGCCCGGGGCACAACGCCAGAAAGACTGTTGCGGAGGCTGAAGAAGCGGGCGAAGAACTGCGGCTGCTGTACGTGGCGCTGACCCGGGCGCAGTGCCAACTCGTGCTCTGGTGGGCGCCCAGCTACGGGACCTCCCGCTCGCCGCTGCACCGGTTGATGCTCGGACGTACACCCGGCATCGCCGAACCTGCTCGGGTAGTGAAGGTGCTCGACGACGGTACAACCGCAGCACGACTCGCGACGTGGCCGGCAGCAGCTTCCGATGTGATCTCGGTGGAACCTGTTGGTCCACATCCACCCTCGCCCGTCCAGTGGTCCGGTGCAGCCGCGAACGTGACCGAACTGGCCGCGGCGCGTTTCGATCGAGACCTGGACACTCTCTGGCGTCGTACGTCGTACTCGGCACTGACCGCCGGAGCGCACCACGCGGTCACGAGCACCGACAGTGAGGTAGAGGATCCCGAAAAGGACGACGAGCCGGAGGATTCCGTAGACGTCGGGACCGTCACCCCCTCGCCGCTGGAGGCGTTGCCTTCACCGATGAACGGTCTTCCGGCGGGCGCCGCATTCGGCACGCTGGTGCATGAAGTGCTCGAGGTGGTGGACACGGCTGCTTCAGACCTGAGAGCGGAACTCCGTATACGCTGCGCCGAGGCGGTCTCGGTTCGGGCGGCCGAGGTCGACTCCGAAGCACTCGCGGATGCGTTGTTGCTGGTGATGCAGACTCCACTGGGATTCGGAACCTTGGCCACGATCGCGCCGAAAGATCGTCTTCCCGAACTCGATTTCGAACTCCCACTGGCCGGTGGCGACGATCCGGTGTCGATGAGTGTCACACTTCGCGGAGTGTCGGAACTGTTGAGGCGCCACCTTCCCCCGGACGACATTCTGGCGTCGTACGCCGACCATCTTGACCGTGTCGAGACGTCACCGATGCGCGGGTTCCTGACGGGCAGTATCGACGCCGTCTTGCGGATCCCGGGCCCGTCGTTCGTGATCGTCGACTACAAGACAAATCGGCTGGGCCGCGGCGATCTGACGGCTGCCAACTACACGCGCGAACTCATGGCGACGGAGATGATGCGCTCGCACTATCCCTTGCAGGCACTGCTGTATTCGGTTGCGCTGCATCGATATCTGCGGTGGCGACTGCCCGACTACGATCCGCATCACCAGCTCGGAGGCGCGCAGTATCAATTCGTGCGGGGGATGCTCGGCCCGGACAGTCCGCCGGAATGTGGTGTATTCGAATGGAAACCGCCTGCTCAGCTGACGGTTGAACTATCGGATCTGCTGGCCGGTCTTGATGCGTCCCACACAGTAGGGGAGAAGATTCGATGACCGAGGCGCAATTGGCGCAGCGCGCCAAAGGGATCGTGCGAATCTTCAATGAAGCCGGGGTTCTGGTTGCCGCCGACGTTCATGTCGCGACGAGAGTGTGCAGCCTGGGCGGTGAAACTTCCGAAGAAGTGATGCTGGCCGCGGCGTTGGCAGTTCGGGCCGTGCGATCAGGTTCGGTGTGCCTCGATCTACGACGGATGCGCGATGTGAGCGTCGACAATGCGACGGAAGACGAACTTACGTCGTTGCCGTGGCCCGAACCGTCGGAGATCGTTGCCGCCCTTCGGCTGAGCCCTCTGGTGATCGGCGGCAACGCCGGACCGCTCAGGCCCCTCCGGTTGGTCGACACGGACGACGGTGAGCTTCTCTACCTCGATCGGTACTTTCTGCAGGAGCAGACGATTCGGCGAGTGCTCGACGAGCGTGCGTCCACGTGGCCGCCCGCCGACCTGGAAGCGGTCCGAACGCGCCTGGATTCGCTGTTCGTAGACGAGAACGGGCCGACCACCAGCCCTGATCGTCAACGGATAGCCGCTGCTCTCGCCGCGACACAGTGGACGACGGTCATCGCCGGTGGGCCCGGAACCGGCAAAACCCATACGGTCGCACGTATTCTCGCTCTCCTGTCGGAGGAACTGGGTTCGAATGCTCGCATCGGGCTGGCCGCACCGACGGGCAAAGCCGCAGCACGTCTGCAAGAGTCCGTACGTGAGCAGACCGCGAGCCTTGGCCTTCCCGAAGAACTAGCGGCCATGACCCTGCACCGGCTACTCGGTTGGCAGCGGGGGAGTTCGAGCCGTTTCAAATACAATGCGACCAACAGACTTCCATACGACGTGGTCGTCGTCGACGAGACGTCGATGGTCTCCCTCACCTTGATGGCGCGCCTGCTCGAAGCGGTTCGCCCCGATGCCCGTCTGCTGCTCGTCGGCGATCCCGATCAGTTGACCTCAGTCGACGCCGGCGCTGTTCTTGCTGACCTTGTCGCCCGCCCGGTAGAAGTCAGTGGAAATCCGGCGCTGGCACAGTTGGTGGGTGACGATCTCACGGCCACTGGTTCCGAAGAGGCGCTGAGTGCGGATGAGCAGGATCGTCTGCGGGGCGGGATCATTCAACTCTCACGTGGGCGCCGCTTCGACGGAACCATCGCGTCGTTGGCCAGGGCAGTTCGAGCGGGAGATTCCGCTGAGGTTCTGCGCATCCTGCGTAGTGGCGATCCCGCAGTCTCCTTCCATTCTCCCGAGGACGTTGACGCATTGCGCGCCGATATCGTTGCGAGTTCAGAGTTGGTGACGAGGTCGGCTGAGGGGGGTGATGCGATCGGCGCCCTGAAAGGCCTGGAATCGCACCGCCTTCTGTGCGCGCACCGTGACGGACCGTACGGTGTCGGGCGGTGGGCGCAGCAGGCGATGGAGTGGGTCGGCACGGCATCAGGGCAATTCCTGGACCCGACGAGGTGGTATCCGGGCCAACCCCTGTTGGTGACGGCCAACGACTACGAGGCCAAGATCTACAACGGGGATGCCGGGGTGATCGTGCAGCGTGAGGATGGCGTTCCTATTGCCGCATTCCAGCGGGGGAGTGATGCGTTTCTGATTCACCCGAGCCAACTCTCGTCGGTGCAGACCGTTTACGCGATGACGATTCACCGGAGCCAGGGCAGCCAGTACGACACGGTATCGGTGATGCTGCCGGCCGAGGCGTCGTCACTGCTGACCCGGGAGTTGTTGTACACGGCGATCACTCGCGCCAGAAACCATGTGAGGGTAATCGGCACCGAGGATTCCGTGAGGGCGGGAGTTCAGCGACAGGTGCTCAGGGCAAGTGGGCTGCGTCGGGAGATCCGTCCGTATGACGGGCCGTAAAAGTCGGATGTTGCGGATTCTCTTGGTCATTCGTTGTATACGACGAACACCTTGCGTACGGTCTCGGTGACCGTCCACGTACCCTTCCATCCGATTGGGAAGATTGCACTCGTACCGGCAACGAGATGTACGGGATCGCCGTCGTCCTCCTCGACGGTCATGGCGCCGGAGACGATGGTGATGATCTCGCCGCGGGTGAGGAACTCCCACCGCGACCTTCCCGGTTCGCTCTCCCAGACTCCGGATTGAATGCGGCCGTCGTCACTGGTGAACTCGACATCTGCACGAGTGATGATGTCTCCGCCGAGTGGCTCTGCACTGGGTTGGCCGAGCAGTGCTTGCTGGAAGATCCCACTTGCGCTGTTCAACTCTGCGGCACGGAAGGTAATGGTCACAATTCAATCCTGACTTTCGAAACTCATGTGAATCATCGGACTTGTCGATGATGTCGTGTGTCTGCTGGGTCGGGATAGGTTCACTTGTCGCATCTTTCGGCACTTCGCTCGTACAGATGTCGAAAGTGCGATCGGCCACCATTCAACCGGGGTTCAGAGACCCGGCTCGCGCCGAAACGTGACCGAGCCAATGGCAAACGGCCCCGCGTCGGTGATTTCGAACGAGGGTGATCGGTTGTGAGGCCTTACGTGGTGGACGCTGTCAACGAGGTGATGAAGCGCTCGGCTGCCGCGTCGACCTCGGCGTCGGGGGTGAGCAACCTCTGCAGCAACAGTCCTCGCAGACATGCGGTTGCGATGATGCTCTGCTGCTTTGCATCCACCACAGTGAATCCTTCGCGAAGGGCTGCCGCTTCAAGGAGATGAGCCAAGTCGTCGAGGTCGGCGGCGAAATCTTGAAATGCTTTGTGCTCGTACACCGCAAGTCCGGCCAGGTGAAAAAAGGTGCGGCTTCGATCTTCATGCTCGGCGTTCGAGTAGAAACTCCAGATCGCCCTGCACAGGGCCGCGAACCCGAGATCTTTGCCCATCGCGGCGATGACGAGGTTGTCACGGCGGCGCGCTTCCGACAGTACGGCGCTGAGGAGACCTGGTCGTGATCCGAAGTGATAGGTCAGAAGCGTGTGGTGCACGCCGAGTCGCTCCGCTACTTGGCGCATCGACAGCTTCGGACTTGGGCCGGTTTCACCGAACTCGTCGAACAGTGCCTGCAACAGTCGCTCTCGACCCTCCCCAACCGGCGATCTCACGCTACCTCCATTGACGGGTTCACCACTGTTGAGTACGGTACCGCATATCGAATTCACCAGTGTTTAGGAGAGTGGTTTCCAATGCTCGGAGGTCCCTTTGACTGACGTATGGTTTGCCGGCGGCATGGTCGCGGATGGATCGGGTACCGACCCGGTCGAAGTCGACGTGTGCGTGAGCGACGGCATTGTCACCGCGATCGGACAGGCGCCGTCGGGTTCGACCACGGTTGACTTGGACGGCATGCTTCTAACTCCGGGGCTCATCGATGCCCATGTCCACCTGGGCATTTCGAGTCCGATCCGAAGGCAATTCGGGTTTGAGCTCTCGGCAGCCGAACTGGCTGCGGGCATCTTCGCCACCGCGGGCCATGCCCTCGACGCGGGCTTCACCACGGTGCGAGACGTCGGTGGCATCGACGGCGGAGTCGTCGACGTTATTGCGAGCGGCAAGGTGCGTGGTCCGCGTGTCCTCTCGTGCGGTCCTGTGCAGTGCCAGACCGGTGGACACGGCTACTACGGGGCCGCATGGGAGCCGACCGAGCTGTGGAACATGCACCACATTCCAGGGCTCTGCGCCTTGTCCTTGATGTCGGGTAATGCCGACGAGCTACGACGCAACGTGCGCGAGTCGTTCCGCCGAGGCGCAACATTTCTGAAACTGTGCGTCACCGGCGGTGTCGTCGGAGGCCATGACAGCCTCACCGACACACAGTTCACCGTCGAGGAAATCTCCGTGGCAGTGGAAGAAGCAGCGTCGCGCGGCACCTACGTCACGGTCCACGCGCACAACAATGCGGGCATTCGCAACGCGGTGCGGGCCGGCGTCCGGTGCGTGGAACACGGCACCGACATCGATGCGGAGACGGCCCAGCTGATGCGGGAACATGACGTGGCACTTGTCCCCACCTTCGCCGTGGTCGAGCAGTTGGCGGACACCGAAAGCATGGACCTGGACCCGGCAATACGAGAGCGTGCAGCCGGAGTGCGTCAACGCATGGCCAGAGCGCTCGAGGCCTCTCGCGCAGCAGGCCTGAGGATCGGCCTGGGCTCGGACCTCATCGGGCCGCACCAAAAGCGCCGAGGTGAGGAGTTGCACTTGCGCGCGGAGTTGGAGTCGCCGATGCATGCACTCGTTTCGGCCACCAGCGTCAATGCCGACATTCTCGGTATCGGGGAAAGCGTCGGAACTATCCGCGTCGGAATGCAGGCGGACATGGTCGCCTGGCAGCAAGACCCGCTCCACGACGCCAAGGTGTTCGCCGATCCGGACATGGCTGTTCTCGTCGTGAAGGCCGGCCACGTAGTGAAGGGAGAGGTTCGATGAGCGCAATGCTGCACGGATGTTTTGCAGACACGGAGTACTTCGAAATAACGGCGAAGTCGGGGTACAGCTACGGCATCTGGGTGACCACACCCCCCGGCTACGCGGACTCCACGGATCCCTTACCGCTGATATACGTGATGGACGGCAACTGGGCTGTAGGTCTTACCGCCCCGCTCATCGTCACGCAGGCAGACCCGTATCTGACGATCGCCCCGTACATCCAGGTCAGCGTCGGTTATGCCGGTGAAGAAGCTGCCAACTGGGCACGACTACGCAACCGCGATCTCGTGCCGCCCGGGGAACCGGTAGGCGACGAAATGACGGCCACTCTTGCCGCTGCTCGCGACTCGGGTGCAATGACCCAGGAGTATGTGGACGCCTACCTCGAGGAGCTGGCAGACACCCACGCGGACGTCTTCCTCGACTTCCTGACCAACGAACTCCACCCTCGCCTGTACTCGTCGGAGCTACGTGTCAGCGAGTCCGGGCACGGACTCTTCGGGTACTCGTACGGAGGCCTTTTCGCCCTCTACGCATGGCTGCGCGACGCGCCCCCATTCGCGACCTTCGGTGCGGGTAGTCCCGGAGTTGTGAACGCCGACAGCCAGATCCACACACTGGTCGAGGCACTGCCCGAGCGTGGCGTGGGCTCAGTTGTTCCGCAGCTGCACGTCACGCTGAACGAAGCCGAACTGACTGGACCCATTCCGATCTATCGCGGACTGTCACGCAACGTTCTCGCCGTCGTGGAGCAGTTGCATGGCAAGGGACGGTCGCAGGATGTTTCGACCGCGTTGTTGCACGAGACGCACGTAACCGGGCTGCAGGCATCGTTCCTGAGCTACTTGAAGAGCTGCCATGCACGTTAGCTCTCCGTCCCGGAGGCGATGTGCCGCTGACACGTTCTAGGGCGATTTTCCGTAGACGCCGTTGAAGGAGAAGTCGGCTGTGGGTGTCCACCACGTAGCGGACACCCACAGCCGTGTCTATTCAGTTGTCGCGGCTATCGATTCTCCAAGCCGGACAAGACTTCTAACCCATGACCGTCCCGGTCGACTCGGCATTGGGTGCCCGAAGGCGGGAGAATGCGCCGAGGTCGATTTCGAGCCCGGTGTGCATCCCGACATAGGTCAGGGGATCAGCGTCGTGATCGTGTCCAGCTTCCACCTGGTCGATGATCCTGGACATGAGGCGCCCAGCGATGGGCGCATTTTTGAATTGGTTCCCGCTGGTGCCCATGGCGACGTAGAAACCTTGCCTGTCTGTCTTGTCATAGATCGGGGTCCAGTCGGATGCTGCGTCGTACACGCCGGCAATACCTTTCGGTTGTGACGGGACCTCCAGGGTGGGGAAACGCCTGGCGGCGCGGAAAACCTGCGCTTCGAACCGGGCAAGAGTGCGATTCGGGTTGGCGGTATCAGGGTCGTCGATCCACTCGAGCGGATCGCAATCCGGTTCGGTTCCGCCGACAAGGAAACCGTTTCCAGGTTCGGCTCGCATGTAGGTTCCGAGATCCAAATCGGCGATCATCGGGCCGAGGATCTCGTCGTCGTTGTAGCCAGTGGGTGCGGTGACGTGATGAACTTCCTGGCGCAAGGGCCGAACCGAAACCTTGAAGTCGGCCCCGACGTTCGACAGCTTGTTGAACGCTCCTGACCAGGGGCCGGCGGCATTGACGACAATCTTGGATTTCACACTTTCCCCGTCGTCGAGCCCTAGCTGCCAGATGCCGTCAGGCAACTGCTCGACTGCCAATACACGCGTGTTGTATGCGAAAACCGCACCGTGCGAACGTGCTGCCGAAGCAAGATTCGCGGCAGCCAGTTGCGGGTCGTCGACGAACCCCGCCTGAGGTGTGTACAGCGCGCCGAGCGTGGTTTCGGCATCTGCGAAGAAGGACTCCGAGTCGACTGGCTTCGGAGGATAGTATTTGCCGGCGTCGATACCGGGAATCTTCTCGACGAGTGTCGTTGCGTCCCAAAGCTGGTAATCGATTCCTATCTTCTCGAATAATCCGATCGTGCGCGCGTGGGGCGCGACGTCGACATCGAGCAGTGCCATCCCGCATTGCCGAAACTTCGCAAGCGCGCCGTCGACTGTCGCGTTGAGATGCTCGCTCCAGTTTTGCCAGCAATGCAGCGACTCCCAAGCCGCAGCCATACCGTCGAATGTGGAGTAGTTGAACCGGATAACCGCACTGGATGCACTGGTCGAGCCGTAGCCCGGACCACCAGACTTGTCGATGACCAGGACTTCGTAGCCTCGAGCGGCCAGTTCGTAGGCGATGGAGCTGCCGATCACTCCAGCTCCGACCACAACTGCATCGGTCTTGTCGGTAGGCACTTTCGGCCTCTCTTTCTACTGATGGCTTCGCCGGATCGAAAGCACAGCTGTTCGATCCGGCAAGCTTGGGTTCTGGTAATTCCGACGCCGTCGACTTCCTCTGGAGAGCTTCATCCCGACTTCTCGGATTCGGCTCTGCCTTAATGAATTTGGCACCTGAAAGTCCAGAGGTGTTCGTCGTCCTCAACTCTCTCGTGGCGGCCATCGGAACGCTATCGACAGCTGCGCAAATAATTACAGCCGTGGCGCGTCCGTTGTCAGAAATGTTTCGTCGGGCTGCCCTGAGTGGCAGACCAGTTTTTCGTTTCCGGAATCCCTCGCCACAGAATGGGAAGCGCGATCAAAGCGATGGCGGTCGCATAGAAGGCAGGCGACAGATCGCTTCCAGTGGCGTTGACCAGTGCTGCGCACACCAGAGGAGCGGTCCCTGCAAAAAGTGCATATGCGATGTTGTAGGGGATTGCCGTGCCGGTGAATCGAGCATGCGTCGGCATCATTTCGAGGATTACGAGCAAAGCGGACGCGAGTAGGGAAAGCGCGATGACCAGAGCAGCCAGTGCAACGGCAATCGCGAAAATGTTTCCGGTGCCGATGAGCATGTAGCTGGGCACCGAAACGAAAACTGACATCACCATGCCGATTCTGACGAGAGGTCTCCGGCCGATTCGGTCGACCGTGGCGCCGAAGAAGATGAACAGCGGGACTGCGAGAACCAAAGCGCCGGTTGTCATCAGCAGTGCCACCGTGCTCGAAACGTCGGCTGAAAGAATCAGAAATGTCGGCATGTAGCCGAGCAGCATATGAGTAACGACACCGAGCGAGGCGAAGTACACGAAGGACGTGAGCAGAGTCCGCCAGTGATTGCGGAACAGATCTGCGAGTGGGCGGGTTGGAAGGGAATCGTTTTCTTGCATTTCCTTGAACGCCGGAGTCTCCTCGACGGCAAGCCTCATGAACAGGCCCACCATGGCGACAACGCCTCCGATGATGAACGGCCAACGCCATCCTCCGTCGGCGAAGTGCTCAGCGCCGACCGAGCTGAATGACAAGACTGTGACCGTGGCCAAGATGCTGCCGACAAATGACGAAGAGCTGATTATCCCTGCGTACAAGCCTCGGCGGTGGGACGGCGCATGCTCGACGACGAAGGTGGCAGCTCCGGTGTATTCGCCCCCGGCCGAGAATCCTTGAACCAATCGGCACAGCAGCAGCAACAGCGGTGCGGCAACACCGATCGAAGCGTACGTCGGTAGGAGACCGATTGCCGCCGTCGAGCAGCCCATGAGCGTAATTGCCAGGGACAGTGACCTCCGTCGGCCGAGGCGGTCACCCAGTCTTCCGAAGAATATGCCGCCGGCAGGTCTGGCCAAGAATGCGACTCCGTAAAGAGCGAAGGTGGCAAGCAGTGCGCCACTGCCGAACTCCGGAGGGAAGAACACTGTCGCGAGAACTGCGGCAGTGAAACCGTAGATCGTGAAATCGAACCATTCGACGATGTTGCCTGTCGCGCCGGCAATCAGGGCCCTACGGCGTGCCGATCGAGGTCCGGGTGACGTCTCGGTTTGATGCTCTACAGGAGCATTTGCTGTGCCGGTCATGATGATTCCTCTCGGGATGTGCTGAATGGCAACGGCTTTGCGATATCACGGTCACCGATGTCATTCGAGGTATTCGACATTGAAAGAGGTCGGTGGGATTCGATGTTGAACTGGCGACCGAAGGTCGTTTGTCGATTTCGGGTCGGAGGCGACTTCGTCTGAGGGAGATCGTGCCGGCCGGCCTCGCTCCCCATTACGCAAATCCCACGGCTGCAACAGATCTCGTCGCTGCCACTTCTGCCGGTTTGCGGACCGAGTGAAGACGTCACGGGTCTCGGGTGCTTGGCATGAAGCGAGCCTATGGTGCAAAAGTTAGTTGCATCACTGTCATGTGTTCAATTTTCTACGTAGAAGTTTGGGCATATGTTGCAAACCGGAGAGGGGGCTCGTACAGTTCGACCATGGTCGGAGAACTGCAGCATTTGGTGGACACTACCGGGCGCCGACTGGACCGTTCCGTTGCGATCGATGATGTACAGATTCGTCTGCTCGCGTACAACTCGCATGACAGTGCCGTCGATTCAGTCAGAATGAATTCCGTTCTACAGCGGAATGTTTCACGCGAGATCGTAGACTTCATCTACGCGAGTGGAGGCCGTGAAGCCCTCGATCTCTTCACTGTTCCCGTCAACGAAGAACTAGGGCTGACCCTTGGCCGGGTCGGGATGCCGATCCGATATCGCAATGCGCTGCTGGGCTTCGTCTGGCTGTTGACTTCGGAGGGCGAAGTTGACGAGGATCAAGCCGAGGTCTTGAGGCGCACGGCTGATGCGGCAGCGATGATCCTCCACCGCGAACAGTTGCTGGACGAGTTGTCCCGAAGTCGGGAGCGGGAACTTACTCGAGACGTCCTGTCGGGCGAGCGGTCGCTGCGCGAGGACGCGGCAAACAGGTTGGCCGAGGAGGGCTTGTTGGCTGCGGGTCCAGCAGTCGTGGTCACTGTGTTGCTCCGTCCTGGCGACCAGTCGACATTGACCGAAAGAGATCGTCTGAGTGTTGCCGTCGGCGTCGATCAGCTTCGTCGGAGGCTCCCGCGGAACAGTGCAATCCAACTCGACCGCCCCGACCACAGTCTGTTGATCGTATCGGTGGCCGAACGCTCGACTCAAACCCATCTGGTCTCGCTGATCGTGGCAGCCCGGGAGCGAGTCTTGTCTGAAAGTGGGCGCCAGAACATCGAATGTTGGGTCGGTATCGGTGAACCGCGAACCTCGGTTGCACACGTGCGCGAATCCTACGAAGAGTCCAGACGTTCCGCAGATGTGGCCCAGGTCGTCAAGGTGCTCGGAAATGTTGTGCGTTATCGGGATCTCGGCGTCTACGGACTTCTGGCCGAACTGTCGGAGGATCGACTCGAGAACAGTATTCACTCAGGTTTGCAGTCCTTGCTCAGCCATGAGGACTCGAAAAGTGAGGCTCTTCTCGCGACGCTGGAGAGTTTTTTGGACAATGCCGGTGACGTAAAGCGAACGTCAGAGGCGCTCTGTGTGCATCGAGGGAGCTTGTACTATCGCTTGCGGCGAATTCAGGAGATAACACGAGCAGACTTGGCAAACGGCGACGACCGGTTGGCCTTGCATTTGAGCCTGAAAGTCGCGCGGCTGTTGGATCTCCGATGATCCCGATCCGAGAAGAGGGGACTGCGGAAGAATCAAGCGGCTCAACGTAGTTGGCGGCTTTCGATCGTCAAGCGGGATGATTCCGGGGTGGGAAAGGAAGCGCGTCGTACATCGGCCGGGGTGGGTTGGCTTGACCTGCTGAGACGTTCATACGTTTGATCGGGCACCTTCTATCCTCCTGTCGGCAGATGCGGCGGAGTGCAACTTTTTCGGGCATTGAAAGTGCAGAATCGTCCAGATGGGTGTCGAGCTGCGTGAAGAACGCGCGTTTTTGCAAACCGAAATGACGACGAATTTGGTCTGAGTTCGGTCCCCCGGTACGCAGATGTTTGCGCGCGAACTGGACTATTTGTTGCCGACTGCAAATTGGGGATTTCGCGACCATCCCGTTGGCTCCCTTTACGGTTGGATTGGATCAGATACCTGAGTCGGTGCGATTTTTACGCACCCCTTCACTGCAGGTCTGGTCTGATCTTTCCGAAATTGGAGTCGCGGAGATATATGCAGTTGTTCGAGATCGTTCCCCCGAAATTGAACAAACGCGCCAGACTGGATTGTGGCCATTGATGCTGCACGTCTAGCCATTTGCTTGCTGCTGAACTGGCTGGTCAGTACGACACGGTATCGGTGATGTTGCCGGCCTAACGCCAAACGGTGAAATGGTTCTGCCAGGAGAACGACACGTTTTTGCCGGCATTCGAGACGACGACTCCGCGTGGATCAACTTCTGGGGGAAGGGGAACCGACCACATCATCTTTCCGTCGCGAGCCCGGATCGCGTGCATGCCGGTGTAGTCGCTGAAGACGAAGTGGTCGCCATCGGTCGCACCGCTTCGAACCCAGTACGCGTCTTGCCAGGGCGTTTGCCACAACTGTCGGCCACTCTCGATGTCGAGACCCGAGATTGTGCGCGTCTCGGGAGACGTGACCAGGATTGTTTTTCCTACCACCGCGGCGATGGCGCTTCCTGTCCCGGCCGTCGCGGTGTTGACGATTTGTGAACTGCGCCAAAGTTCGTCACCCGACTCCGGATCGTAGGCGCCGTCGCCGAGAAACATCGGCACCGCCGTCGAAGGCTTACTTGGGTAGGACGACGATGAGTACGAGGGAATCGGTATCGCACGAATCGTGGATCCGTCGGAAGCCAAGAGGTTTTGGGTTCCGGCATATCCCGACCGGCCGCCGACACTGGTGAGGAACAATCCGTTCCCGTTAGGGACAAGCGAATCGCCCTCGAATCGGAATCGTTCGGCGCCGGACTGCAGATCGTAGATTCGATAGCGGTACTGCGGGTCCCCGCCGTCGCCCTGTTCCATCGCAATGACAGTGTCGGTGTGAGGGACCGTGTAGACGGCTCCGAACTTCTCACTTGGTTCGAAGGTACGCACGAAGTTGGCCGTCAAATTGGTTGTGGTGCCGCTGGCAAGAATTCGTGTTCGAACCGTTCCGTCCATCCTTTCGCCGGACGTGTACACGGTGTCTCCGGCGATGGTGGCGCCATTGAGATCGAAGTCGGTTCCGAGGTCGGACATCAGAGTTCCGGTCGCGGTATCGACAAAGATCATCCGTCGATCGCCCCAGCACGCGATGATCGTGGATTCGTTCTGCTGACTGCACTGGCCGATGACTCCGCCGATTCGCGTTTTCCACAGCGGACTTCCGTCGTCGGGATTCACCCCGACGAGTGTGACGGCACCGACTCCCTGACTCGACGAAGACTCGTCGGTCTTGGGAAGCGGATAAGCAGTCGCGGCCACCAGCACGTCACCGACTTGGTACGTGTTGCCGTAGCCGTAGTAGCCATCGAGCGTGGAAGGCATCGACAGCAGCACGTCCCCGGGGTTGTCCGTGAGCGCTCGGACATCGAGTTCCCAGGCTTGTTGCGGAGGATCGGAGAGGTCTACGTCGACAACGCCTTGCTCGACGATCGGACCGCCTGTCTTCTGCTTCGGCCATGCCGCATCACTGGAGTCGGAGATTACCGATACGACGATGAACGCGATCGCCACGAGCAATGCCAGTCCGAGTGCGACCAGTTTCCAATGTTCCTTCAACCGAAGCTGCATCGAAAGACCGTAACCGATCGATCAAACTGATCGGTTCGTTTCGCGGACGGCCGGCACGATGTCGATCGCGAGATCGAGCCCACGTGCTCGGTGTGACGAAGTGTGGTGGCCTCGTACGCACGAGACCACCACACCGACGGCGTCAGACGTACGGCGAGTACGCCGGAAGATCCAACTGACCGTTGCCGGACAGCCCGATCACGATCACCTCGGGTTCGGTGACGGCACGGGCGTGAGCGATAGCGCCGGCAACCGCGTGGGTTGATTCCGGAGCCGGGATGATTCCTTCGGCGCGGGCGAAAATCAGACCTGCCTGGAGTGCGTCGTCCTGATCGACGGCAATTGCATCCATGAGTCCGAGGTTGACCGCGTGCGAGACCATCGGCGACATGCCGTGGTAGCGGAGGCCACCGGCATGGATGGCCGGCGGTACGAAATCCTTACCCAGAGTGTGCATCTTGAGCAGCGGCGTCAGGCCGGCGACGTCACCGAAGTCGTAGCGGTACTCGCCCTGGGTGAGGGACGGGCATGCCGACGGCTCGCAGGCGACCAGACGAGTCTTGGTGCCTTCGCGAAGGTTTCGTCCCAGGAACGGGAAGGTGAGTCCGGCGAGGTTGGAACCGCCGCCGGCGCAACCGAACACGGTGTCGGGGACGGCGTCGCCGGCTTCTTCGAGCTGGACCATTGCTTCCTGACCGATCACGGTCTGGTGCAGCATGACGTGGTTCAGCACGCTACCGAGTGAGTAGTGCGTGTTCGGATCCTGCGCAGCGACCTCGACGGCCTCACTGATGGCCATACCGAGCGAGCCGGTGGTGTCGGGATGCGACTTCAACAGTGCGCGTCCGGCTTCCGTCAGGTCCGAAGGCGACGGGTGACAGATTCCGCCGTACGCCTCCATCTGGATGCGTCGGTACGGCTTCGAATCGAAGGACGAGCGAACCTGCCATACCTCGACGTCGAGTCCGAGCAGCGCGCCCGCGAACGACAGCGACGCACCCCACTGTCCCGCACCGGTTTCGGTGGTGAGCTTGGTGGTTCCTTCGATCGCGTTGTAGTACGCCTGCGCGACAGCAGTATTCGGCTTGTGCGAACCGACCGGGCTCACGCCTTCGTACTTGTAGTAGATGCGGGCAGGCGTGCCCAGAGTGCGCTCGAGTCGATGCGCCCGGAACAGGGGAGAGGGCCTCCACATGCCGTAGATCTCGCGAACCGTCTCCGGGATCTCGATGTAGCGCTCGGTTGCGACTTCCTGCGCGATGAGGTTCATCGGGAACAGCGGCGCCAAGTCCTCGGGGCCGAGCGGCTCACGAGTGCCCGGATGCAGGTGCGGGGGAACAGGCTCGGGGAGGTCAGCCGCCAGGTTGTACCAGTGCGTCGGCACTTTCGACGGGATGGAGACGCCCAAAGGCTCGAGCGAACGGTTGAGTGGGGTGGTGGTCAACTAACTCTCCTTCGTGGATTCGGTACCTGATCTTGGCGGTCGTAGCGACGACGCGTACGGCATTTGCCGGATCGGGGATCCTGAGAGGAGCCTGCTGGACCACCCGATATCGGTCCGGGCAGCACGCAGTTGCGGCTGACCGTCAGCGGTCGGGCCACCAGAGGTGCGCAGTGAGCAGGGTCACGAGCCGATCGTACATCGGCACTCGCACCCTGCTCACGTCGGGCTTAGCGGAAAATCATGCACGTCGTAGTTCCGTGCGCCACCAACTTGCCGTTCTTGTCCAGGACCTTGCCCTCTGCGGTCGCGGTGCGCCCGCCCACGTGAATGACGCTGCCGTGGGCTGTCAGCTCGTCACCGTCGAGAGGCACAGTGCGGATGTAGTTGAGCTTGAGTTCGAGGGTCGTGTAGCCGACGCCCGCGGGAAGCATCGTGTGTACCGCGCAGCCCATGACCGAATCGAGCAGCGTTGCGCAGATGCCGCCGTGAACAGTGCCGAGCGGGTTGCTGAAATCGGCGCGCGGGGTCAGGGCGAAGCTCACGGATCCTTCGTTGACCTCGCGCATCTCCATGCCGAGGAGGCGTCCGATGCTGGGTCGGTCGTTGACCTGCGTTCCCATCCAGCGGAGAAGTTCGAGGCCTGTCATCTGCGCCGGATCGACGGTCGCGGTTGTCTCGTCACTCATTGTTTCATCCCATCACTATGTAGGTCGTCATACATAACGTAGCGTATGAGTCGACAGGTGTACCGACGGCCGAAGGATCTGTGACATGGCAGAGCTGAGCTCACGTGATCGCATGATTCGCAGTGCGGTTGAACTGATCAGCCGCAACGGTGTCGACGCGACGTCCTTCAGCGACGTCATCAAGCACAGCGGCGCACCCCGTGGGTCGATCTACCACCACTTTCCTGGCGGTAAGACCGAGTTGATGGTCGAAGCCGTGCGCGCGGCCGGTGCGATCATCACCAGACGGATCAGCTCGGCTGCGGCTACCGGTTCCACGGCCGACGTGATCGAAGCGGTCGGAGACATCTGGCGACTCAATCTCACACGCTCGGACTTCGCGATCGGCTGCCCGGTGATTGCCGGCGGGTTGGCGCGTGCCAGTGAGCCGGAAGTCGCGGAAGTGTCGGCTGAGGTCATGCTGGGATGGCAGAAGTTGATCGAATCGCAACTCGAAACTGCGGGTTATCCTGCAGTGCAGGCAAAATCGATGGCAAACCTGACGATCACGTCGGTCGAAGGTGCGGTGGCGGTGTGCCAGACGACTCGAAGTATCGAGCCGCTCGAACAGGTCATCGCTTCACTGCAGGGGCTCTCTCGTTCTGAGGCTTGGTCCGGCTGAGCCTTCGGGGGTTGACTTCGGTCGTCAAGTATCCGTAACTTCATGTAACGGCTAATTGGGCAGGAGTAGGCGATGACACATTGGTTCGACCTCGAACCGGTCGGTGTCGATTTCTTCGACACGGCACCGCATATCTTCACGTACTCGATCGACCTCACCGCCGAACCGGATGACGTCTGGGCTGGTCTGACCGCGGACGAGCCTTTGTCGTGGTGCCGGCTGCTCACCAAAGTGCACTACACCTCGCCGCGCCCCTACGGCGTCGGCACGCGCCGAATCGCGGAGGTGGGCGGCGGTGCGATGCAGATGCGCGAAAAGTTCATCACCTGGGACGACGAAACGCGTCGGCACTCGTTTTACGTCGAACAGTCCAATGTTCCGCTGTTCCAATCCTTCGCGGAGGACTACCGCGTCGACGAGCTCGCAGTGGGTTCGAGACTGCAGTGGAATTTTGCATTCTCGCCGCGTCCGAAGCTGTCGCTCGCGGTGCGCGGCGGGCTACCGGTCAACTCGCTGATCTTCTCGAGCTTCGTGCGCGATACCAAGCGGCACTTCGGTTCTGCGCCACGCCATTGACTTTCTTCCCTTCATACGAGAGGCATCCATGACCACGCTCGGAGAATCGTTGACTTTGCCCTGCGGGCAGATCCTGCGGAATCGCACGATGAAAGCTGCGCTCAGCGAGGCTCTGGGTGACCGCACTCATGGACCGTCCACTCGCTTGGAAACGCTGTACGGTCGTTGGGGCAGTGGCGGGTTCGGTTTGCTGATCACCGGCAATGTCATGGTCGATCGATCGCAGATCGCCGAACCGGGCAATGTCGTCGTCGACGACGATCGTGATGCCGAAGCACTGACTGCCTGGGCCAAGACCGCCAAGAACGGCGGCGCCGAGATCTGGATGCAGCTGAACCACCCAGGGCGGCAATCTAACCCGATTGCCAGCAGAGGTAGACCGGTCGCCCCGAGCGCGATCGCGCTGAAGATTCCGGGAATGGCGACGCCGCGAGAACTCTCGACCGCTGAGATCGACGAGATCATCGACAAGTTCGCGGAAACCGCTCGCGTCGCCGAGTCCTCCGGCTTCGGGGGCGTGCAGATACACGCAGCGCACGGTTATCTTGTTGCGCAGTTCCTTTCGCCCTTGTCCAATCAGCGGACGGACGAGTGGGGTGGAGATCCTGAGCGTCGACGACGCTTTGTGATCGAGATCGTTCGGCGCATACGCTCTGCCGTTGCTCCGGGATTCGCGGTCTCGGTCAAGCTCAACTCGGCTGATTTCCAACGAGGTGGATTCTCGGAAGACGAGTCGCGAGAAGTAGTGCGCGCGTTGACCGAAGAGTCGGTGGATCTCATCGAGATCAGCGGTGGCAGTTATGAATCGCCGGCCATGATGGGTAAAGCGCAGAAGCAGAGCACTCGCGATCGAGAGGCATATTTCCTCGAGTACGCCGAGACAGTCCGAGCGATTGCCGGCGACATTCCCTTGGCGGTCACCGGCGGCTTCCGCTCGCGATCGGCGATGGTCGAGGCACTGGCTTCCGGCGCGTGCGACGTGATCGGCCTCGGCCGGCCGACGATCACGATCCCCGACGCGGCAACCGTTCTCCTGGAATCGGATCGGGAACGATTGACCGTGCCGACTGTTGAGTTCGGAGCGCGGAAGTTGTTGGGGAAGGTTGCCGACATCTCGATGCTCGACGGTGCACTCGACCTGCAGTGGCATACCGATCAGCTGCACCGGATGGGCGACGGAAGCGAGCCGGATCCGGCTCGGCCGTGGTGGAAGACCCTCGGAACGATGGTGAGGCGAAACGGATTCGATGCGCTTCGCCCCACCAAACGAGCGGCTTGATCAGTTCGGTGCACCGATGTTGAGTTCATCGGGATGCGCGCCGACGCGGGTGCCGTCGTCGAGAGTGTCGATTTCGCTCAGGTCGAGATCGGTGAGTTCGAAGTCGAATACGTCGATGTTCTGAGCGATTCGAGCATCGTGTACGGATTTCGGGATGACGATCAGGCCGTTCTGAAGGTGCCAACGGATCAGGACCTGCGCGGCAGTCTTGCTGTGGCGGTCACCGATTCGTGTGATGATCGGGTCGGTGAGCAGGGTGTTGGGCTTGGACGCCTTACCCCAACCTGCGTTACTGGTACCGCCGAGTGGGCTCCACGATTCGACCTTGATCCCGTGCTCGGCGGCCTTGTCGCGAATGGCGTGCTGCGTGAGATGCGGGTGCAGTTCCACCTGATCGACTGCGGGCAACAATCCACCGCGTTCGACGAGAAGCTGCAGATGATGCGGCTCGAAGTTGCACACCCCGATTGCCTTGGCGCGGCCCGATTCCGCGATCTTTTCGAGTGCGTCCCACGTGCGGAGGAGTCGGTCGTTGTCCTGCAGAGGCCAGTGGATGAGGTAGAGATCGACGTAGTCGACGCCCAGCTTGTCGATGCTGGTGTCGAAAGCCTTCAACGCCGGCTCGTAGCCCTGATCCGCATTCCACAGCTTCGTGGTGAGGAAGATGTCCTCTCGCGCGACGGACGAGTTGGCGATACCTCGTCCGACGCCCTCTTCGTTTCCGTAGGCGGCAGCGGTGTCGATGTGCCGGTAGCCGGCCTCGTCGAGTGCGAACCGTACTGCATGCTCGGTTTCGTCGTTGGTGGCCTGCCAGACTCCGAGGCCGAGTTGCGGGATCGTGGTTCCGGAATTCAGCGTGATGTCAGGAATGCTCATGGATCAAGGCTAGCGATCTCGAGCTGTCCTTGCCTGGGTCAGAGCTGCCTGGGTCAGAGAGTGGTAGCCGAGTACCCATGCGCCGCTGCAACACTGTCGGACAGGAGCAGGCCGTCGTGTGTGCTCAGACCTGACCCCAGGCCGGGAACTGTCGCGACCGCGTCCTTCCACCCCTTGTCGGCCAAGGCGACGACGTACGGAAGCGTCGCGTTGGTGAGTGCGTAGGTGGACGTACGGGGGACCGCTCCGGGCATGTTCGCAACGCAGTAGAAGACCGAACCGTGAACCTGGTACGTCGGATCGGCGTGCGTGGTCGCGTGTGAATCCTCGAAGCAGCCGCCCTGGTCGATGGCGATGTCGACCAGGACAGAACCCGGCTTCATACGCGCCACCAGGCTGTTGGAGACGAGAGTCGGCGCCTTCGCCCCGGGGACCAGCACTGCGCCGATGACCAGGTCGGCGTCGAGTACTGCCTGTTCGAGTTCGAGGCTGTTGGACGTGATGGTCTTGACCTGGCCGTGGTACAGTTCGTCGATTTCCCGCAGGCGCGCGATCGACAGATCGAGAACGGTGACGTCGGCCTGCATGCCGTAGGCCACGGCGATGGCGTTCTTGCCGGAGACTCCCGCACCGATCACCACGACCTTGGCGGGGCGCACTCCGGGGACGCCGCCCATCAGAACTCCGCGTCCGCCGCCGTGACGCATCAAGTGATAGGCGCCCGCCTGCGGTGCCAGGCGTCCGGCTACTTCACTCATCGGGGCGAGGAGGGGCAGTGAACCGTCGGAACCGACAACTGTTTCGTAGGCGATGGAGGTGGTCTTCGACGTCAGGAGCGCGTCGGTGCATTCCTTCGACGCCGCCAGGTGCAGGTAGGTGAAGAGCACCTGATCCTTACGGAGTCGTGAATACTCTTCTGCAATAGGTTCTTTGACCTTCAGGAGTAGATCTGCGTCCGTCCAGACCTGATCGGCAGATCCGAGGATCTGCGCGCCCGCGGCCTTGAAATCCTCGTCACTGAACGAGGAGCCGACGCCTGCACCCGTTTCGATGACGACCTCGTGCCCTCGGCCGACCAGTTCGTGGACGCCTGCTGGGCTGATGGCCACGCGGTACTCGTGGTTTTTGATCTCGCGGGGGATTCCGACCTTCATGACACGGCTCCGAACTGAGTCTGTTGTTTCTTCGAATGGCAGGTGCCAAGCATGAAGTTTCGTCGCCAGATAGTGAAGAGAAGTGAAGATAATTCTCTACGCTGTATGCATGGTGCGTGAAAGTTCAAAAATCGGTATTCAGACGGCTGCCTCGCCGAAGCATGTTCGGGCTGCCGTGAAGTTGGACGAGGTCGACCGGGTTCTGCTCGAAGAGCTGGCGAAAGACGCGAGGATTCCGAACAATGCGCTGGCCGCGATCGCGGGAATTGCGCCGTCGACATGCCTCGGACGTGTGCGCGCCTTGGTGGACAGCGGTGTGATCAGGGGATTCCATGCGGACATCGACCCCGCCGCTCTAGGAATGGATCTGCAGGCGATGATCGCAGTTCGACTGCAGGCCAACGCGCGGTCGCACCTCAACCGGCTCGGTGACGACTTCGCCAAGCTGGACTCCGTGCTCAACGTGTATTTCGTGGCCGGTGTCGACGACTACATGCTGCACGTCGCAACGACGGATTCGGCGCAGTTGCGTGACTTCGTCGTCAACAATCTCTCGGCGCATCCGGCGGTTGCTGCGACCGAGACGATTCTGATCTTCGAACATGTCAGGCCGCGAGGCGGTACTGCCTGATTCGTTCTCACCTGATGGCGGGTCGACGCCCGGACCAGGCGTTCTCGAGGAGTTCGCTCAGGCCTGCCGGGGTGATCTCACGCGGGTTCGGATAAGCGGCGGCGTTCGCGAGTTCGACTGCACGGCCGATCTGATCGTGACTCATTCCCACCTCTCTCAGGGAGGTCGGTCCGCCGCACGAGGTGACGAGGTCGAAAACGCCGGTGGCGGCGTCGGATACACCCAAGGCAGTCGCTATTCGAGACATCACATCCGGGACAGCAGGCGCGTTGAATGCCATCGCGTGTGGGAGGACAACGGCGTGGGTGGGAGCGTGCGGCAAACCGAAGCTGCCACCGAGGGTGTGGCACAACTTGTGATGAAGTCCCATACCGACTGTGCCCAAGCAGGTTCCGGCCAACCAGGCCGATTGCAGCAGATCTGCCCGGCCTTCCACATTTCTCGGATCGCCGACGATGATCGGCAATGCCCGGGCGATTCCGGAGAGTGCCTCGATTGCCATCAAGTCCGTGATCGGGTTGGACTCGGTGGAGTACAACGCTTCAACCGCATGCGCCATCGCGTTGACGGCACTGGTGACCGTGGTGTCCAGCGGCAGATCGAGAGTGAGGTCGACATCGTATACGACGGTTTCGGGTCTGATGTGGGGAGAGGAGCGAGTTGTCTTGCGTCCGTTCTCTGTTTCACCCAACACCGGAGTGACTTCTGATCCCGCGTACGTTGTCGGAACGACGATCTGATCGAACCCCGCTCGTAGTGCCAGTGCCTTGGACAACCCGGTTGCCGAACCGCCGCCGATCGCGACGACCGTGTCGACGTGATGGTTCTCGGCAAGTCTCAGCGCGGCTGTCGTGACTTCGATCGGAGTATGCATCACAGCGCCGTCGAAGCGGACCACCGCCATGTCGCCGAGAGATTCGGTCACGGCGGCGGCAACCGCGTCGAGTCGACGACTTGCCAGCACCATCACTCGGCTACGGCCGAGCCGCCGCACTTCTTCGGCGATCGTATCGATCATCCCTTGGCCGAAGACGATTCGAGCCGGTGAAGCGTCGTACGAGAAGGGCTTCATGTCATCCCTGCGAAACGGTGGCGTGCATTTCCCAGACGATGACCTCTGCCCCGGTATCGGAGCTGAGCTGCTGACCTCCGCCGCCGGACACGCGTACCGCGTCACCTTGTTCGAGCACTCCGACGCCTTCCATGGCGGCCTGACCGTCGGCGACAAAAACGTGCAGGAACGGTGCGTCGGGCAGGGTCACGGGCTGTCCGGGTTGCAGACGCGCAACGTGCATCGCGGCGTACTTGTTCTTGATCCGGATTGCCGAGTGATCGGCGTACGCGTCCATGCCCGACGCGACGGGAACCAGTCCACCGGCAAGCAATTCGGCGTCGATCTCCAACTGCTCGTATCCGGGCGTGATTCCGGCCTCGTCGGGGACGACCCACATCTGGATGAAGTGAACCGGGTCGCTGTGCTTGTCGGAATGCGCACCCGCCACGTCACCGAGTCGCCACGAATCGTTCTTCTCCGAATGCAGGATTCCCGTTCCAGCGCTCATCCGCTGGGCGAGACCGGGGTAGATGACGCCCGAATGCCCCATCGAATCCTGATGTACGAGAGAACCTCTCAGTACCCAGGTGACGATCTCCATGTCCTGGTGCGGGTGGGTGTCGAATCCCATTCCGGGCGTGACGATGTCGTCGTTGTTGACCAGGAGAAGACCGTGGTGAGTGTTCTTCGGGTCGTAGTGATTGCTGAACGAGAACGAGTGCTTCGAGTCCAGCCAGCCGGCATTGGACTTGAAGCGATCCCCGGATCGACGGATATCGAGGTTCGGCTGAGACAGAGTGGAGGTCATGGTGTGCCTTCCGAATGGTATGGGGGAGAGCAAGTTTTCAGAGGACGTGATTGCCGTACATCTCACCGAGTGGGTCTGCGATCAGTTCGAGTCGAGCGCCGTCGGGATCGCGGAAGTACAGCGAAACCTCACTGTGCTCGATCAGTTCGACGCCGGCCTCGGTCAGTCTGGTACGTAGCTTCGCCCACTTGGCAGGTTCGACGCTGATCGCGATGTGGTGGAGGCCGCCGAGTACTTCTTGGTACGGGCCCACGTCGAGTCCCGGGAAATCGAAGAAGGCCAGGAGGTTCCCGTTGCCGATGTCGAAGAAGAAGTGCGAAGACCCGGGATAGTCGCGGTTCTCGATCAGCTCGGTGAGAGGGAAGCCGAGGAGATCTTGATAGAACTTCACGGTTCGTTCGACGTCGCTGCTGATCAGGGCCGTATGGTGCAGGCCGCGTGCGGTCGATGCGGGTCGTTTGTCGGCGGGGAGCAGATGTCGATCCCTGATCTCGGCCCGGCGTTCCTCGAACTGCACTGCGTTGTTGTCGCTCATAGCGCCCGCCTCTCGGTTGAACCTTCTCTTCGAACAGGTAGTTGACTGATCAACTACATTGAGAATAGATCATTTGATTTCGTTGTCAACTACTTCGGATATGCTGGTGTCATGGAATCGACGCGGTGGTTGAGCGACTCGGAGCAAACGGCCTGGCGGGCGTATCTGGACTCGACGCGACTGCTGCAGCGTGTGCTCGATCAGCAGTTGGTGCGAGACTCCGACATTTCCTTCACCGATTTCGAACTGCTGGTCGCTCTCGCCGAAGCGCCCGGCCGGCAACTGCGCATGAGTGAGCTCGCCGACGCTGTGATGGCTACCCGAAGTGGTGTGACCAGGGCCGTAAATCGATTGGTCGGTGCCGGGTGGGTGCGCCGGGTCGAGTGTGTCGACGACAAGAGGGGCGCTAATGCGGAGCTGACCGACTCGGGTGCCGAGAAATTGGCGTCGGCAAGCCCGGCGCACGTGGCCGCTGTACGGGAGAGCATGTTCGACCTGCTGAGCCCGCGAGATGTCGAGCGGCTGGGTGTGGTCTTCGGTGAGATGCGTCGGCACCTTCTCGAGGCCCAAGCAAGTAATTGACAGAGCAACGGCCCATGTCACGTAGTTGGTGAGGGCTGCGAACGGACTGCCATCATTGTCTGGTGACCCGTATTCGTATGTTCGCAACCGACCTCGACGGCACCCTGCTGCGCTCCGACCGAACGATTTCGGCGCGCACCGCGCAGGCCATGGAGAACGCGCGGCTCGCGGGGATCGAAGTTGTGTGGGCGACGGCCCGGGCCAGGCATTCGGTACACACGTTGGCGAGCTCGTGCGGATTTCGCGGTAAAGCTGTGTGTGCCAACGGAGCTGTCATTCTCGACCTGGCGGACGGGACTCCGGAGATCGTCGACACCGTTTCGATCGAAACATCTTTGGCTGCAACAGCTATGGAGCAGGTTCGTGCTCTGATTCCTGGCGTCGTGTTCGCGAACGTCGGACCCACGCAGTTCTTTGCCGAGCCGGAGTATGCCGCTCTGTGCGAGTTCGCGGACCATCACCGGCACCTGCACGAGATGGTGCTCGCCGATACGCTGCCGCTGGACGTGGAGCCGATGGTCAAGATCGTGGCCCGGCATGCCGAGGTTCCCAGCGCCGACCTGTACCGAACTGCGGTCGCTGCGGGCATCGAGGGTGTGGAGTTGACCCACTCCGGGGCTCCGTACATGGAAATGGCTGCAGCGGGCGTCTCGAAGGCCAGCGCTCTCGCGCAGTTGTGCGCGATCGACGGCATCGACGCGTCGGAAGTGGCCGCAGCCGGTGACGCCTTCAACGACGTTGCGATGCTGACCTGGGCCGGAACAGCTCTGGCGCCGGCCAACGCCAGAACCGAGGTCATCGAGCTCGCCGACCGAATTTTGCCCACGAACGACGAGGACGGCGTGGCGAGCTACCTCGAAGAGTTGGTTGCGGGGCGCTAGTTCAGCTGCTGACGGCCTTGGGTCCGGTGCCGATACCGACTCCGCAGTCCGTCATGAATTCGGAGAAGACACGGTCGAAGCGATCCGGGTAGTCAAGGTGCGGGAAATGTCCGGCGCGCTTGAAGATCTCCACCCGCCCCAGCGGTAGTTCGGCGCGAGCGTTCTCGGTGTGGGCGTTGGGGATGATGGTGTCTTCCTCACCCCACACCAGTAGTGCCTGCAGATTCTTGAAGTTGGCGAAATGCGGAGTGGCATTGACGGTTTGACCGTTGTAATTGATGACCGATCGTGCCGTCGCCAGAAATGCCTGACGCGTCGACGCGTCCGACACCGAAGCAAAGCTCTTACGGGCCTCACTCGCGCTGGCACCGAGCTTGAACAGGCCGATCTTGTTGAAAAGTCCGAGCGCTTTGTCTGTCACGTCGGTCAGCGTCCGGGACGCGAGGACGGGAAGTACCAGTTCGCTGCCGGGCAGAGTTGCTGCACGCAGGAGTGGGCTCACCTCGGGGCCGAGTCCGCCGCTGGCTACCAGGCACAGCCGCTCCACACGCTCGGGGAAGAGATACAGTGTCTGCATCGCGATCCCACCACCGAGGGAGTGGCCGACGAGGGTGGCCGACGGAATGTCGAGGGCCTCGAGGAGGTCACGCACAGTGGCGGCGTGAGCGCTGAGTGAGTAGTCGCCGGCAGGCTTGTCCGACGCACCGTGTCCGAAGAGGTCAGGAGCGATGACACGGTAGTGGCGCGAGAGTGTCTCGATCTGCGGCTCCCAATTGGAGTGCGCGCCCAGTAGGCCGTGAATGAGCACCACAACGGGGCCACTGCCTTGGTCGACGTACTTGAGCTGGTCGCCGTGCAATACAACCGTCTGCAATTGGTCGGTTGCCATGATTGAACCTTTCGGAGCCGCCAGTGTCTGTGGCTGCTCGCGTGTTGTCGGACCGCACCCGCCCCGACGCGGATCCACGGGTATTTGTGACCGGGAGTAACCCCAGTTCCCTCAGTATGCCCACCGCGGGGCCCGATGTCGTCGCCATCGGGCGTGTTGTGACGAACCGTGAGCCGTCGGCTGAGGGGAGACGTACAACTCACCGCCGCGTGTCGGCGCCGCTGATCAGGCGAAATCGACCAGTTTGCCGAAAGTGAGGTTGATGTCCCACGGTGTGACGCCCCACGTCTCGATCGCTGATACCGCGAAGATTCCGGCAGCCTCGATGGTGTCCTGTGAGGCTGGTGCCGAAACGGAAACGCCGGTTTGTCCGCTCGGAACCTCCGGCCAGACGCCGGTTCCGGCGGGCGCGGGGGTGGCCTCCATGACCGCGTTGGCCAGTCCCGATTCGTCGACGGTAGTGAAGAGGCAGTTCGGCTCGTGGGGGGAATCCCACCCGCCGAGTTCCGCGAGCCAGAATTCGCCGCGTCCAGCAGCGGAGATCGCTATGGACGCGAGTACCGATTCGAGATCTTCCCAAGCGTCGCCGGTCGGGGAGGACGCGTCGGTGAGCTTGAACGGTGCGGCAAGTGCAGTGCTGTCAGGGGAAGCGAAGCGCGGCTGCACAGTGAGGGCCTGGGTCTGGGTATCCAGAAACGCAACCTCTCGGAACTTGTTGTCCGGCAGGGTCGTACGGGCTACGAGACCGCGTCCCAACAGTGCGCCGAGCGCCGCGGGATCGTCGACGCTCCACAAGCGGGTCTCGTCCTCGGACCAGGTGCGAATCATTCCGCCGACGACGGGACTGATCAGCACGGGCTCGAGGTTCGTAGTGCCTGTTGACTCGCTCACCGCTGGCTCCCCACCGCACGTCGTACCGCCGGACGGGTTCCCGGCGGCCAGTTAAGTATGCCGCCTCGCTGCTGTGCGCCTTTGTTAACCGCCGGGGGTTAATAAAGGCGCACAGCAAGTGGTCACATATGCGTGCCGCCGTCGATGCGGATTTCCGTTCCGGTGACAAACGAGCCGTCCTCGGAAGCGAGCATCGCGATCACGCCGGCGACCGCGGACGGGGGAGCGAAACCCTCACCGATTGCCGGGGCCAGCTTGCCGAGCAGCGTGAAGTCGATGTCGGCCGGGAAGCCGGGATCGGAGGTCATGCCCGAAGCGATGCTGCCGGGTGCGACGGCCACGGCGCGAAGGCCCTGCTTGCTGTACTCGAGTGCAAGTGCGTGCGTGAAGGATTGGATTCCACCCTTCGACGCCGCATATGCCGTCATGTACGGGTGGGCGAAGGTCGCCGATGTGGAACTGAAGTTGACCACGACGCCTGCTCCGCTTTCGAGCAGTGCCGGCAGGGACTCCCTCGTCATGAGGAATGTTCCGGTGAGGTTGACCCCGATGACGGTGTTCCAGAAATCGAGTGTCATCTCGTGGGTGTGCGCGGAGCGCAGAATGCCCGCCGCATTGACCAGCACGTCGAGCCCGCCCAGAGCCTTGATCGCAGCGCCGACCTGTTCGCGAACAGACTCTTCGCTGGAGATGTCGACCTTCACCGTGGTCAGGCGATCGGAGTGTCCTGCGTCCTTCGCGGTGTTCAGCGTCTGTTCGAGGCCGGTCTCGGAAATGTCGGCGGCGACGACGGTGCCACCTTCTGCCAGGATGCGGGCAACGGTGGCCTGGCCGATTCCGGATCCAGCGCCGCTGATGAGGACGCGCTTGTCGTCGAATCGATTCACGAGAAAACTCCGGTCTGTGGGATGGACAGCTGTCTGGTGACCGATTCTGCGCGATCCAGAGCTATTAATCTGCTGGGCATTCCACTGACTGGGCACCAGTGGTGCTTGTCCGCTCGCAATCCCGAGCGAACAAGCACCGACGTCTCCTAGAGGCCCGCTGCCCGCGCGAGGCTCGGCAGGTAGGTGCTCGGCTGACCGAAGAGCTGAGCGCTGCCGTGTGCACGCTTGAAGTACAGCTGAGCGTCGTGCTCCCAGGTGATTGCGATTCCGCCGTGCAACTGAACCGCTTCGGAGGTGATCTGCTGCAAGGCTTCCGAGCAGTAGACCTTCGCCACTGCCGCGTCGTCCGCCGACTGCGTCGCCACGGCGGCGTACGTCATCGACCTCGCCGTCTCGACCAACGTGTACATGTCGGCCATCCGGTGCTTGAGGGCCTGGAAAGAACCGATCGCGCGACCGAACTGCTTGCGCGACTTGGTGTATTCGACGGTCTGCTCGACGATCGCTGCGGCCGCTCCGACCTGTTCAGCAGACAAGGCGATCAGAACGACGGTTCGGATCCGATCGACCAGATCTTCGGACCACTCCAGTGGCCGACCACGAACACCGGAGAACGTGACCTCCGCCAGCGTTCGCGTCGGATCCATGGTGGGGACGCGTCGGCGGGAGACGCCTTCGGCCGCTGGATCCACTTCGTAGAACCCGTCGGCCGTGAGAACGAGCAGGGTGTCTGCGACGTGTCCGTCGAGGACGTACGACGCCGTGCCGGTCAACGCGTCTTCGGTTGCCTCGACGCCGAAGGTGCTCCAACCCGCGGCACCTGCCCAGCACAGAGCGAGCGTGCTCTCGCCGGACGCGACACCGGGCAGCAGTCGCGAGCATGCGTCGTTGTCACCGGAAAGCAGCAGTGCCTGTGCGGCAAGAATCGCCGAACCCAGCATCGGTGACGGGGTCAGCGTGCGGCCCAATTCCTCCTGGACCACGTGTACTTCGCCCAAACCTGCTCCGACGCCGTCGAACTCCTCCGGAATCGCCAACGCGGCGACGCCGATCTGCTCGCACAGCTTGCTCCACAAAGCGGCGTCGTAGCCGATCTCGGTGGTGATGGCGGCGCGGACGGCAGCGGAGTCGGAATGCTTGCTCAGGAGATCGCGTACCGATGCGCGCAATGCTGCCTGGTCTTCGGTGTCGATGCTCATGATGCAACCAGCGCTTCGACGACGCGTCCGCGATGCTCGGACGGTGTGCCCCACGCGGTGAGCAGCGCCCGTACCTTGGTGAGCCACAAGGAGAGATCGTGTTCCATCGTGTAGCCGATGGCGCCGTGAACCTGGAGTCCGACGCGAGCGGCCTTGTACGCAGCATCCCCGCACGCGACCTTGGCCGCAGAGATGTCACGCGAGGCGTCGGCCGACTGATCGCGAACCGACAGGGCGGCGCCGTGCAGCAGGGGGCGAGCCATCTCGAGGGAGACGGCAACCTCGGCCAGGTGGTGCTTCATGGCCTGGAACTGTCCGATGACCTTGCCGAACTGCTTGCGCTGCTTCGCGTATTCGGTGGTGACCTCGAGCAGTGTCTGTCCCAGGCCCTGCAACTGCGCGGCAGTGGCAAGAGCGCCCATGTCGAAGGCGGCCGAGAAGTCGGCGGAGCCCAGTGATTCGCCGGCGGAAACCTCGTAGAGCTTGCGGGAGAGATCCACCGATGCCTTGGCTTCGCCAGGGACGCCGAGTGATACGGCACCGTCCTGCGCGAGCAGAACCAGATCCACAGCATCGGCGTCGAGCGCGAACGGTGTGCGCGGGGGAGCTGCGACGGTTGCCAGCGAACCCTCGGCGAGAGCAGAGAGACGTTCCGGTGCAACGGAAGCCAGGAGCGTCGGCGCCACGGCGATCGTTTCGACGACCGGTCCGGGTACTGCGTGCCGACCGAGCTGTTCGAGCGCAACGACCAGGTCGACGGCGTCGGCGCCGAGTCCGTCGTGCTCTTCGGAGATGACGAGACCGTTGACGCCGGTCTCGGCGAGGCGCTGCCAGAGCTTCTTGCCCGGCTCGGTGTCACCGTCGTTCCACGAACGGATGACGGCGGGCATGTCGGACTTGGTCAGCAGTGCATCGATGCTTGCAGCGAAGTCCTGGTGGGAGGAGTCGAGCGCGAATCTCATCGGTCCGCCTTCGGTAGGCCGAGCAGACGCTCAGCGATGACGTTTTTCTGAATCTCGTTGGTGCCTGCGTAGATCGGGCCGGACAGGGAGAACAGGTATCCGTCCATCCAGTTGTCGGCCAACTCAGCTTCAGGGCCCTGAAGTTCGAGAGCAGTCTCGTGGGTGGCGATATCCCACTCGGACCAGAAGACCTTGTTGATCGAGGATTCGGCGCCGAGCTGTCCACCGTCGGCCAGACGGGTGACGGTGCCGAATGTGTTGAGTTGGTAAGCGCGAGCGCCGATCCAGGCGTCGGCGACCTGGTTGCGCAGAGCGCTGTCGTCGGTGCGTCCGCTGGACTTGTACAGCTCGAGCAGGCGGTCGACGGTGGCGAGGAAGCGGCCGGGGCTGCGCAGCGAGAGGCCGCGCTCGTTGCTCGCGGTGCTCATCGCGACGCGCCAACCTTCGTTGACGTTGCCGATCACACCCGACTCACCTGGGTTGGCCGGGTCGTCCGGAACGAAGACGTCTTCGAGGAAGATCTCGGCGAAGCCGGGCTCACCGTCGAGCTGATCGATCGGGCGAACGGTGACACCCTTCGACCGGAGGTCGAACATGAAATACGTGATGCCCTTGTGGCGCTGCGCATCCGGATCGGAGCGGAACAAGCCGAAGCCCCAGTCGGCGTAGCTGGCACGCGAGCTCCACGTCTTCTGCCCGTTGAGCAGCCAGCCGCCGTCGACCTTCTTCGCACTCGAACGCAGGCTAGCGAGGTCGGAACCGGATTCGGGCTCGGACCAGGCCTGGGCCCAGATGTCGTCGGCACGAGCCATGCGCGGCATGATGCGAGCCAACTGCTCGGCATTTGCATGCTCGAACAGTGTGGGAGCCAACAAGAAGATGCCGTTCTGGCTTACGCGGCCGGGCGCGCCCGAGCGGTAGTACTCCTCCTCGAAGATGACCCATTCGAGCAGGGACGCATCGCGTCCGCCGAGTTCCTTGGGCCAGGAGACGACGGCGTAGCCGGCATCGGCGAGTGTGTGCTCCCACTGACGGTGCTCTTCGAAGCCTTCGGCGGTATCCATCGACTTCAGGGGAGTCGCGGGCACATTCGCTTCCAGGAACGAGCGAACCTCGTCACGGAATGCGGTTGTGGCGTCGTCGAATACGAGATCCACTAGTTTGTTCCTTCCTGCGGTGCGCGAGCACTGGCAGCCATAGCTTTGGCGTCGAGACCACCAAGCGAGTCTTTGCCGACTTCGGCGTTGTGAGCGTGAGCGAAGTGATGCAGACCGAAGACGGAGTCGATGCCGTTGCGCATCCCCATCTGATCCTCGCACTGATTGACGGCCTTCTTGGTCAAAGCCAGTCCGAAGCGCGGCATCTCGGCGATACGTCCGGCGAGCTCGAACGTCTCCTTCTCGAGATGCTTGCGGGCGACGACGCGGTTCACCATGCCGATTTCGTATGCACGTTGCGCGGTGAACCGATCGCCGGTGAAGAGCATTTCCTTGGCGAATCGTGAACCGACCATCCACGGGTGCGCGAAGTATTCGACGCCGGGGATGCCCATGCGGACAACGGGATCGGAGAAGAAGGCGTCGTCGGCCGCGACGATCATGTCGCAGACCCAGGCGAGCATGAGCCCACCGGCAATGCAGGCGCCTTGGACCATCGCGATGGTGGGCTTGGGGATCTCCCGCCAACGGCGGCACATGCCCAGGTAGACCTCCATCTCGCGGGCGAAACGCTGGTCACCGCCTGGCTTGTCGACGTGATCCCACCACATGGTGGCCTTGTTCTCGTACTCGACGTGATGGTCGCGTCCCGGAGTTCCCAGGTCGTGTCCGGCGCTGAAGTGAGGTCCGTTGCCTGCCAGGACGATCACCTTCACGTCGTCGTCCTCGACGGCGCGCTGGAATGCCGCGTCGAGGGCGTACGTGACCACCGAGTTCTGGGCGTTGCGGTAGTCGGGTCGATTCAAGGTCACGACGGCGACCGAGTCACGAACCTCGTAGGTCACGACGTCGGCTTCGAAGGGAACGGTCATGATTGTTCCTCGCGCAGAACCGTTTTGAGGACCTTGCCCGAAGGGTTACGGGGCAGATGATCTACGAAGCGCACCTCGCGGGGCACCTTGAAGCCTGCGATCTTCTCCTTGAGGAAAGCGATCACCGACTCTTCGGTGAGGCCGGCACCGTCGAGTTGGGCGATGTAGACGCGGCCCACCTCTCCCATCCGGTGATCGGGGATGCCGATGGCAGCAGACTCGTGGACGCCGGGCAGGCGAGCCAACATGCCCTCGATCTCGGCGGGGTAGACGTTGAATCCGCCGCTGACGTACATGTCTTTCAGACGGTCGGTGATGTCGAGATAGCCACGCTCGTCGAGGGTTCCGACGTCTCCGGTGTGCAGCCAGCCGTCGGCGTCGATTGCCTTGGCGGTGGATTCGGGGTCGTCGAGGTATCCGAGCATGACGTTCGGTCCACGAAGCAGGATCTCACCCTGGTCGCCGATCTTGACCTCGAAATCGGCTGTCGCGCGGCCGGAACTGGTGGAGACGGTGACCGGGTCGTCGTCGGTGCGGCACATGGTCGCGACCACTGCCTCGGTCAAACCGTATGCCGTGAGGACGGCGTCGAAAAGCTCTGCTTGCATGCGCTCGACGAGAGCAACCGGCACGGGTGCTGCGCCCGTGATCGCGATGCGGAGCGAGGACAGGTCGTATTCGCTGCGGCGGGGATGATCGAGGATGGTCTGGTAGATCGTCGGGGCGCCAGGCAGGATGCTGATCTTCTCGCTGCTGACCAATGCGAGGGTGTCGTCGATGTTGAAGACGGACACCGGCACGATCGTCGCACCGTTCAACAGGCAGACCAGGATTCCGGCCTTGTACCCGAAGGTGTGGAAGAACGGGCTGATGATGAGGAAGTTGTCGTCGGCGGTGACCTCGGCGCATTCACCCCACGACTTGGCGACAGCGATGGACTGACGATGCGCGGTGATCGCGCCCTTGCTGCGCCCCGTGGTGCCGGAGGTGAAGAGGATGTCGCTGACGTCGTCTGGCTGCACCTTCGCAGCACGCGCGTCGGCTTCGGTGCGGGCGGCGTCGGTGGCGAGCGCGAGGAAGTCCTCGAACTCGATGACGCCGTCACGGTCGTCGTCCCCGTCGATCGGTACCTGGATGACGGTGGGGATCCTCAGGTCCGGATTGGCGTCGAGCAACTGCTGGTACCGGTCGGCCTTGAGGAACGTGCCGACGACCACCAGGGCAGCTGCGTCGACGCGCTCGATGATGTCGAGTGCTTCGGTGCCGGTGTAGCGCGTGTTGATCGGGATGATGGCTGCGCCGGCGTACTGAGCGCCGAGCAGGGCGATCACCCAGTGGTACGTGTTGGGCGCCCAGATGACGACGCGGTCGCCTGCCTTCACCCCACGGTTGATCAGTGCGCCGGCGAAATCGCGGACGCGCTGATGTAGCTGTGCGAAGGTCAGTCGGGTGTCGCCATCGGCGATAGCCGCGCGCTCACCGAACTCCTCGGCGGCCCGGATGAGGGCTGATGGGATGGTTCTCGGTTGTTCGGTCACTGGACTCCTACCTGACACGCTACCTAGCAAGTGCTTGGTAGGTTATCTTACATATGTGGACCAGAGCGAGAGCCCGGACGGGCAGATGACGGACGACGAGTTTGCGGCCACGGTCGCGCAGTGGTTGGCCGAGAACTTGACGGGCAAATTCGCCCAGCTCAAGGGTAAGGGCGGCCCCGGCAGTGAGCACGAGTTCTTCGAGCAACGACTCGAGTGGGACAAGCACCTCGCAGCGTCGGGGTGGACGTGCCTCGGGTGGCCGAAGGAGTTCGGCGGGCGGGGAGCAAGCATCTCCCAGCAGGTCATCTTCCATCAGGAGTACGCGAAGGCCGGTGCGCCCGCTCGCGTCAGCCACATCGGTGAAGAGCTGCTCGGCCCGACGCTGATCGCGTACGGCACCGACGAGCAGAAGCGCCGATTCCTTCCTGGCATCAACACGGTCAGTGAACTGTGGTCGCAGGGCTACTCCGAGCCCGGCGCCGGTTCCGACCTCGCGAACGTCTCCACGACCGCACGCCTCGAAGACGGCAAGTGGATCATCAACGGCCAGAAGGTGTGGACCTCACTGGCTCACGTCGCGCAGTGGTGCTTCGTGGTCTGCCGCACCGAGGTGGGCTCCAAGCGTCACCAGGGGTTGAGCTTCCTGCTTGTCCCGTTGGATCAGCCCGGTGTGACAGTTCGGCCCATTCAGCAGCTCACCGGCACATCGGAGTTCAACGAGGTCTTCTTCGACGACGCCGTCACCGATGCCGATCTGGTGGTCGGGGAACCCGGCGAGGGCTGGAAGATCGCGATGGGGCTGCTCACCTTCGAGCGCGGTGTATCCACGCTCGGACAGCAGATCGGATTTGCCCGCGAGCTCCAAGGCGTCGTCGACCTGGCGAAAGCCAATGGCAGTGACCAGGATCCGCACATTCGCGAAAAGATCGCCCGCGCGTGGGTCGGACTGCGCGTGATGCGCGCCCACGCGATGCGCACTCTCGACGCGGTCGACGCCGGAACCGGTGGCGGAGAAGCGTCCGTCGCAAAACTGTTGTGGGCCAACTGGCATCGTGATCTGGGACAGCTGGCGATGGACGTGCAGGGTGCGTCGTCGTTGGTTGCACCGTGGGCGGATTCCGAAGGCAATGCCTCGGACATTACCGATCCCGAGCACCTCGAGCTCGACGAATGGCAACGCCTCTTCCTCTTCACCCGCGCCGACACGATCTACGGCGGCTCCAACGAAATTCAGCGCAACATCATTTCCGAGCGCGTGCTCGGTCTTCCCCGAGAGGCCCGTTAATGTCTGACACCAAAGCCGCGTCCCCGCTTTCCGTTGCGCCGGAGGAAACCCCGGGCCACGGACTGCTCGCGGGCAAGAAGGCGATCATCACCGCCGCAGCCGGAACCGGCATCGGTTTCTCCACTGCGCGCAGGGTGCTTCTCGAGGGCGGCGACGTTCTCGTCTCCGACTTCCACGAGCGTCGACTCGGCGAGACGGTGGAGAAGCTGAAGGCCGAATTCCCCGGTCAGCAAGTCGAATCGATCATCTGCGATGTATCGAGCACCGAGCAGGTCGACGCGTTGTTCGTCGGCGCCGCCGAGAAGTTGGGACGTATCGACATCGTCGTCAACAACGCGGGCCTTGGCGGCGAGACGCCCGTCGTCGACATGACGGACGATCAGTGGGATCGCGTTCTCGACATCACACTCAACAGCACCTTCCGTTCGACGCGCGCCGCCCTGCGGTACTTCAAGAGCGTTCCCCACGGCGGTGTTCTGGTGAACAACGCGTCCGTTCTCGGTTGGCGCGCGCAGCATTCCCAGGCGCACTACGCCGCAGCCAAGGCCGGCGTCATGGCGCTGACTCGGTGCAGCGCCATCGAAGCAGCGGAGTACGGAGTCCGTATCAACGCGGTCTCGCCTTCCATTGCGCGTCACGCGTTCCTGGCGAAGGTCACCAGTGAGGAACTGCTCGACCAGTTGGCTTCCGGTGAGGCCTACGGCCGCGCCGCGGAGGTCTGGGAGATCGCAACGGTCATCGCGATGCTCGCCAGCGATTACTCCACTTACATGACCGGCGAGATCGTCTCCGTTTCTTCGCAGAGGGCCTAGCGTCCCCGTGCGCGGTTAAGGAGTCCCTGGACTCGCTGACCGCGCACAGGGGAAGGCCCTGGATAGGATTGAATACATGACGCCACCTCGAAATTCCGACGAATCAAACGGCAAGTCCGGGCGCCGCGACGAGCTGCTCGAGATCGCGGCGGGGCTCTTCGCCGATCGCGGAGTGCGCGCGACGACCGTCCGCGACATCGCCGACGCCGCCGGGATCCTGTCCGGCAGCCTGTATCACCATTTCGATTCCAAGGAGTCGATGGTCGACGAGATCCTGCACCAGTTCCTCGACGAACTCTTCGGAAAATACCGCGAGATCGTCGCGGCGGGGTTGGACAGTCGCGCGACGCTCGAAGCACTGGTCGTGACGTCGTACGAGGCCATCGACGCCTCACATTCGGCTGTGGCGATCTACCAGGACGAGGTCAAGCACCTCGTCGGGAACGAGCGCTTCGCTTACCTGGCCGAGCGCAACACCGAATTCCGGGACCTGTGGGTCGGCGTCCTCGAAGCCGGCGTCGCGGACGGGACCTTCCGCTCCGACATCGACGTCGAATTGGTCTTCCGCTTCATGCGCGACACCGTGTGGGTCGCGGTTCGCTGGTACCGCCCGGGTGGATCCCTCTCGGCGCACGCCGTCGCGGCTCAATATCTCGCGATCGTGCTCGACGGGCTCTCCGATCCGGCCACAACTTCAGACGCTATTGCTGAATCAACTTCAAGAACTATTGCTGCACAACGAAACTAGGAGCTAACGCTATGTCCGAGGTTTACATCGTCGACGCCATTCGCACACCGATCGGCAAGAGGGGCGGCGCGCTGTCCGGCGTGCACCCCATCGATCTCGGTGCGCACGTCGTCAAGGCACTGGTCGAGCGCACCGGTATCGACCCCAGTGACGTCGACGACGTGATCTTCGGTTGCGTCGACGCCATCGGCGGCCAGGCCGGCAACATCGCCCGTATGTCCTGGCTCGCAGCGGGATTCCCGGAGCACGTTCCCGGGGTGACCGTTGACCGTCAGTGCGGTTCGAGCCAGCAGGCAGTGCACTTCGGCGCTCAGGCCATCCTGTCGGGCACTGCGGATCTGATCGTTGCCGGCGGCGTTCAGAACATGAGCCAGATTCCGATCTCGGCAGCGATGATCGTCGGTCAGCAGTACGGATTCGACACGCCGACTTCGGGTTCGGTCGGTTGGACCGAGCGCTACGGTGACCAGGAAGTCTCGCAGTTCAAGGGCGCCGAAATGATCGCCGAGAAGTGGGACATCAGCCGCGAAGAGCTCGAGAAGTGGGCCCTGCAGAGCCATGAGCGCGCCAAGGCTGCAATCGCCGCGGGTCGCTTCGACAACGAGATCGTTGCCATGGGCGACGCGACCGTCGACGAAGGACCCCGCGAGACCAGCCTCGAGAAGATGGCGACGCTCAAGGTTCTCGTCGAAGACGGACGCATGACCGCGGCAGTGGCCAGCCAGATCTCCGACGGTGCGAGTGCGCTGCTGCTGGCGTCGGCGGAAGCGGTGGAGAAGTACAACCTCAAGCCCCGCGCCCGGATTCATCACCTCAGCGCACGCGGCGACGACCCGATCTTCATGCTCAGTGCGCCGATCCCGGCCACGAAGCATGCTCTCGCGAAGGCCGGCCTGAGCATCGACGACATCGACATCGTCGAGATCAACGAAGCTTTCGCCCCGGTCGTCCTGGCCTGGATCAAGGAAATCGGCGCAGATCCGGCCAAGGTCAACGTCAACGGCGGCGCGATCGCACTCGGTCACCCGCTCGGCGCGACCGGCACCAAGCTGATGGCAACCCTGCTCAACGAACTCGAGCGCACCGGCGGTCGTTACGGCCTGCTGACCATCTGTGAAGGTGGCGGCACCGCGAACGCGACGATTATCGAGCGGCTCTGACGCCTTGCTGTGCGCCTTTATTAACCGCCGGCGGTTAATAAAGGCGCACAGCAGTTAGTTGTTCGGCACATCCGCAACCTTGATGTCGAAGTTCGCACTTTCACCGTCAACGCTGGTCACGGTAGCTGTGACGTCGTATTCGGTGCCCTGCTCGGTCAGGATGCACGTGATCGATGCGCCGACTTCGGCGTCGAGGTTCTCCGGACACGTCACGTCGTCGGGTGGCTCGCCGATCTTCTCGGCTAGTTGAGTGGAGATCTGACTTGCGACTTCGGACTTGTCCACTTGCGGCGTCCCGACGCTTGCCGAGCAAGCTCCCGTGGCCAATGCCGCCGAGAGTAAGACGATTCCCACTGCAGGCCTCTTTGTCATGTGAACTCCCAGGGTGCGCCGGTGCTCGCTGCTGCCACCTCAGGGATTACCGCATTCGGGACTGTTTCAACCGAGTTGCGCGACGCAGTTTTGCGAGGTCAGCGTCGGCGGACCGTCAAGTTGAAGCCTTCGGGCATCAGGGTGAGCCGTTCGGCTACCTTCAACTCGTAGTCCGGATCGGCCTCGATCGTGTATTTCTGCAAGATGGTGCCCAACACGAGGACCGCTTCGTGAATAGCGAATTGTCTTCCGATGCAGGCGCGTTCACCTGTTCCGAACGGCTTGTACACGTGCGCCGGCCTGGCTTTGATGTTGGCGGGCAGGAAGCGATCCGGATCGAACGCCTCGGGATCGTTGCCCCACACCGGATCACGATGAAGTGAGGGGATGAGCACGAGCATCCAATCGCCCTTCTTCATCGGATACTTGCCGACGAGCGTCGTGTCTTCGAGCGCCGCGCGCCCGTAGGCGGGAGCGGTCGGCCACAGACGCAATGATTCGTCGAGGACGCGTCGTACGTATCGAAGTTTCGCGATCTTCTCGAAGGCGGGCTCCTCGCCCTCCCATACCTTGTCGACCTCGGCTTGCGCCTTGGCCAGCACGTCAGGGTTTCGTGACAGGTAGTACAGCGCGAACGACAATGCGCCGGAGGTCGTTTCGTGTCCGGCGACGAGGAAGGTCACGACCTGATGGCGGATGTTCAGTTCGTCGATACGGTTGGGATCGTTCTCGCGTGCCGCCCGCAGCATCAGTTCGAGAAGATCTTCGGGCCCCGGTTCGGTACTTGTCCGCCGGGCACGGATCACTTCGTCCACAACCTCGGCCATGTACGCCTTGCGGACCTCGTCACGTTGATCGGCGCGACGTGCGAGCACTCGCCCGAGGGCGGTCGACTTCAGGAACGTCGTGCGCTGCGAATGGGAGAGTGCGCCGACCATTGCCTTGACGAACGGATGCTGTTCTTCACGTTCGAAGGAGTCGAACGAGTAGCTGAATCCAGTGCGTCCGATGGTCTCCAGCGTCAGCTTGGTCATGTCTGCGGAGACGTCGATGGGGGAGTCACTTTCACGACTGTCCCAATGGTCGACCAACTCGCCGGCCACGTCGAGCATGGTGCGGTGGTACGAGCGCATCGCAGTCTGGCTGAACGCCGGTGCCAGGAGATTGTGCGCCTTGCCCCAGTTGGGTTCGTGGTTGTACGCCGTGAACAGGCCGTCGCCGCCGATTCCGCGGAGTGCTTTGACTCCAGGTGCAAGGTGCTTCGCGAACCGGGACTCGTCGGACAGTTCTGCCACCATGTCCGCGCCCGAGGTGAAGACGAAGCGATTTCCCAGGACATTTCTCTCGAAGATCGGGCCGAGTTCGCGGCCGATGCTCACGGAGTTCTGCAGCGGTGTCCGGATATTGATCCCGAGAACGTCCCCGAGGACCGGCAGGCGCCAGGCCGGATGCGGGATCCGAGCATCGGTCGTCGCCTCTGGAGTGGTGTCGACGCTCATTGTGTGTCCCCCGGGGTGAGATCGCTTACTGAATTGATGTCTAGTACGCAAAGTACGCCTTACTGAATCGGTGTCAAGTAGTAATCTGACTTGCCTATGGTCGCACCACGAAAACGCCTGGACCGAGAGCAGCGGCGCACGCAGTTGCTCGATATCGGCGCGCAACTTTTTGCCGATCGCTCGTACGAGGATGTGTGGATCGAAGAGGTCGCCGAGATTGCGGGCGTCTCGCGCGGGTTGATGTACCACTATTTTCCGACCAAGCGAGACTTCTTCGCCGCAATCGTCGAGCGCGAATCGCAGCACCTGCTCGAGGTGACCGCACCCGACGCGACGCTACCGGTGCGCGAACAGGTGGCAGCCGGGTTGGACGCCTACTTCGCGTACGTGAAGTCGCACAGCAGGGGAGTGCGCGCCATCAACGTCGGGACGCTCTCGGCCGAGGCCGGTATCCGGGCGATTGTCGAGCGCGAACTCGAACAGCAGCAGATTCGAATCCTCGATGCACTGGGATTCGAGGGCGAAAGAAGACAGCTCGCTGCCGTTGCAGTTCGGGGATGGATCGCGTTCGTCCGAGCTGTCTGCCTCGACTGGCTCGATCAACCTTCCATACCGCAGGAAGAGTTGAGAGTGATCTGTCTGCGGACCCTCTCCGGAGCGTTGGGCATCGACCTCGAAACGTGAAAAGCCGACCGCGCGGGAGCGGCCGGCATTTCCACGGACAAGGCTGATCAGTCGAGCGTCGAATAGAGATCGTCCCAGCCCTTGGCGACGTACATGTTGGTGTAGATGGACCCGTAGTACGTACTTCCTTGCAGAACGGTGACGTTCCCGGCCTGCACAGCCGGAAGTCGTTGCCACAACTTGTTGTCCGAGAGTTGATCGAAGGTGGTGTCACTGCTGTCGGTGACAGAAACCATGAACGCGTCGCAGTCTTGCAAGCGATCCATCTCTTCGATGCTCAGTCGTCCCTGATTGTCGAAACCGGTTGTGCTCAATGTTCTTCCGCCGATATCGGCGAGCGTCATGTCGGTGGGTTGACGATTCTTCTTACCCGTTTCCTCCGACACGGGCAGGCTGTCGATGTAGATCGTGGCCTTGTCCGGACTGTAGGACAAGCTTGCGACGGTTTTGCCCGCGATCGCCGAAGCGTGTCGAGTGCGAATGTCGGTGATCAGAGCGTCGTAATCGGTGATCAGGCGATCCATAGTGGGTGTTCGGCCCAGCCAATCGGAGAGCCGGGTCAGGTTCTCCCGCCACGTCTGCTTCGATTCGGTCGTCAGGACAGGAGCGATGGCTTGGAGCTTTGCAGCGGGCCAGTACTCGTTGTCGGCGTTGACGCAGATGATGAGATCGGGTGCGAGTCCGAGGATCTGCTCCAGATTGGGCTTGTCGCTGAGGTATTCGGCCGAGCCGTCGGCGGGAACCCACTTGGTGACGGGCGAGATGTTGTATCCGAACACCGGTAGTTCCAGGGCAATGGCGAGCTCGAGGTCGGTTCGGGCGTCGACGGCCAAGACCCGCTTCGGGTTGGTAGGTATGTCGTAGGTCCCCAACGGCGTGGTGACGGTGCGCATTTGAGCGTCATCATCGGTACCTGAACCGTCGCTGGAACTGCAGGACGACAGAATAGTTGCGACTGCTGCCATCCCGGCTCCGATGCCGAATTGACGACGGGTAAGTGCGTCGACTAGCTCTTGCCAGACGCGTTCGTCCGGCACGGTAGGTGTGTTGGTCAGCATTTTTTCGATACCCTTCGGTCTGAGTCCGTATCGATCGTAGGGTTGGCGATACCAGATCACCTATATCGAAAACCGCCTGATATTAGTCGATTTCGGCCATGGTCCGTGACTTTCGGGTGATGGCGGCGCCGAAGGCTGCAGCGAGCGGGAACATCAGAACGCCGTACACCGCGGCCGGCACTGCCAATTGCACGTTGTCGAGGAGACTGACGGCGATGGTGATCGCCAACGTGCTGTTGTGGATGCCGATTTCCATGGAACTGGCGATGGCCTGACGATCCTCGATGCCGAATATCCGGGGAACGACGTAACCGATCGAGAGGCTCAGTAGGCAGAACAAGGCAGCGACGACGCCGATGTCGACGAGATAGTCCGCGATGTTCTCGCGCTCGGAAACAACCGTTCCGACGATCACCAGTGCCAGAACCACCGCGGATCCGATGCGGACGGGCTTGTCCATGCGCTCGGCAAAGGCGCTCGAGCGCAATCGAACCCACATTCCGAGGGCGACAGGAATCAGTACGACGGCAAAGACCTGAAGTACCTTCGTGAACTGCAGTCCGAGGGTGCCGTCCGCGTCCCCGGGTTCGAAGTAGCCCAACGCGAAGTTGGTGATGAGCGGAAGGGTGACCACCGCTATCACCGAATTGACCGCAGTGAGTGTCACATTGAGAGCGACATCGCCGCGGAACAGATGGCTGAACAGGTTTGCCGTGGTGCCGCCCGGTGATGCGGCGAGGAGCATCATGCCGACGGCGAGCAGTGGGTCGAGGTCGAACAACGTGACCAGACCGAAGGCCGCGGCCGGGAGCAACAACAACTGACAGATCAGGGCAATCGAGACGGCTTTCGGCGCTTTTGCCACGCGGGCAAAATCTCCGACCGTCAAGGAAAGCCCGAGGCCGAACATGATGATGGCGAGTGCGGCGGGTAGGCCGACGGAGGTGAGTGCAGAGTCCATGAGTTAGTGGCTACTTCCAGTCACTGGGGGAATTTCACTGAAACTACCGTGATGCCCGGATCTGCGTGGCAGTTTGGATACATTGATGTATCGAACCGTGACGGCGTCGGTGAGCAGGGTTATCGTCGAATTATGTGCCGAAACATCACTGAACTTCGTGGACTCGAGCCCGCTGCTACGCCGGAGGAGATCGAGGCGGCCTCTCGCCAATACGTACGTAAGGTGAGCGGAATAGCCAAGGTGTCCGACGCGAACCGAGACGCCTTCGAACAGGCGGTGCGTGAGGTGACCGAAACGACGACGCGCCTGCTCAGTGCGTTGCCGCCTCGCAGACAGCCACCTCAGACCGTCCCTCCGTTGCGTCGCCCGGAAGTACAGGCCCGGATCGCTGCTCGTTCGTCCTGACCCGAGTGGATCTCACAGATATCGACGTATGGGACGTCGAAGCCTTGGATCAACTGTCTGCTGGGTTGGAAGGCGTTCTGGTCGCTCACCGCGTTCGAGACATCCGTCGACGGCTGGATACGCTGCGCAAAGAGGCCGTCGCCGACGACTTGCATATTCGTCAGGATGGGACCGTCTCTGCTGTTGCGCCCATCGCCGACGGTCACCCGCTCCACGTGCACGCCCAGTTGCTCGAGGTCGCAGTTCGAGAACTGATCGGTGAGGCACTGCTGGTCAGCGCGGATCTTCATCATGCGTTGTCTCTGCGGTCTCAGGTCGGCACCGACCTCCGTGACAAAGCTGTGCGTGTGGGGGAGGAGTGGCGAGCGTTCAGCCCTGATCGGCAGCGTCAGATGTTGCGTCATGCACCAGGCCTGATCGCCAACCTCGACGGCATTCCTGCTGCGATTCGCAGCCCGGCCAATCTCGATCGAATTCAATCGGAACGAGCACGGCTGCAAGATGATTCAGTCCGAATCTCGCAAGAACTTCACCGCGAGTTCTTCGGCGGCAGACTGAGTAACACCGGGGCGGGCCAGTGGTACGCCGAACGCAAACTCGAGGATCTGGACGCGCTCGACGAGTTGTTTCGCGCCGAACCTGATCGACGGTTACTGCTCATGGACATGCGCTCGGGCGAACGCGGCTTCGCTGCAATTGCGATCGGTGATCCGGACACAGCGGATCACATCTCCGTGACGATTCCCGGACTGAACACCAACGTCAAGGACTCGATGCGCGGAATGGTCGGAGAGGCAACGCGATTACGAGCCGAGGCGATGCGGCAACTCGAACTGGCCGGCCGAAAGGAAAGCGTGGCCACCATCGCCTGGATCGGATATGACGCGCCACAGGTGATCGGGCCGGGAAAGTTCGACATCGGTCGGGCCAGCTTCGACGTCAGTCGATCGTCCAAAGCAGGCATAGCCGCCGACGCATTGGGTAGCTTCTTTCACGGTCTTCGTGCCGCGTCGGTCAACGACGGAGTCCATATCACCGCGTTGGGCCACTCCTACGGATCCCTCGCGACTTCTCTTGCGCTGCAACGCGGGGCAAGCGCAGCGGTCGACGACGTGGTGTTCTACGGTTCACCCGGGGTGCGAGCCAAGGTGGAGTCGGACCTCGGTATCGCCGACCGGCACGTCTACGTCATGAAAGCGGAAGGCGACAGTATCGCGGGGTTCGGCCGTTTCGGTGGCGATCCGACGCGCACCGAGTTCCATCGGTTGTCCACGGCCGAGGGGATCACCCCGGATGGAGTGAAACACGAGCGGGCGTTCGGGCATGCGGAGTACGCGAGGACAGGGGACAACGGAGAACTGCGGATGTCGGGATACAACCTCGCGGTTGTGGTTGCCGGACTGCCGGAGTTGGCCGTTATGGCCTGACCTGCTGACTTACAGTGGCACTCATGCGTCTGAGGCATTCGGCCAGGGGGTTGGTCGTTGACGACCAGTCCCGTCTTCTGCTTTACCGACTCATCGCGCCCGGGGGCGGGCTGACGGTCTGGTGTCCTCCGGGCGGAGGCTTGGAAGGAGACGAAACCCCGTCCGAGGCGCTCGCGCGCGAATTGGACGAGGAGATCGGCTTGCGCGACTACGGCGCAGCCACCCATGTGTGGCATGAGGAGATCCGTGATCCGGCGATATTGCCGGGTTGGGGTGGTGCGATCAACGACTACTTCCTCGTGCCGGTGGCGACCGCATTCGAGCCCTGCGGGTCGTTGGGGCGCGAAGCGCTGGCCGCCGAGCTGGTCGAGCACTTCGAGTGGTGGAGTGTTGACCGCCTTCTGTCACACAATGGTCGAGAAGTGTTCGGGCCACGCGATTTACCCGAACGATTTGCACGCCTGGTCAAGGATGGGCCATCGAGTGCGCCGGATCGATTTGTTCGGTCGCCGTGAGGGATGCGAGGTAGCGATTGAAAACGAACATTTCGGCATCGAAACACGGCTACGCTGGGGTTATGGAGCACTACGTGCGTAAGGACCCCATCCCGTACGCTTCTACGGCTGCGCCGGTCAGTTCTCACAACCGGTTGGCAAGGACGGCCCAAAAATTGTGGATGGCTCTCCGAGGGCTGATGCGTGATCGGAAGGCGAGTCGGTACACCTCGCTCGCTCCGCGTCATCCCGACGGATCACGTACCGCCGTAATGTCTTTCAACAGCAGCGGCGGAGGGGCCGGATCAGGCGGGGCATGAAGGTCGCTAGTGCGACGCTGCCCGGGGCCCGTCGAATTCTCGACGAACACCGGGCAGTGACGCACTACTCGAACTGGGGTCAGCGGAGGTACTGTCCGCACACCGGCCACGCGCCGGCGCCCTGACCGGCAAGGACGTTTTCAGCAACGCGGACCTGTTCTGCCTGGCTGGCGTTGGCGGCGCTGCCCGCTCCGCCGTAGGCCTCCCACGTGCTCTGGCTGAACTGGAGTCCGCCGTAGTAGCCGTTTCCGGTGTTCGCGGCCCAGTTGCCCGAAGATTCGCATTCTGCGACACCCGACCAGTCGTGGGTGGCTGCGGATGCGGTGCCTGCGCTCAGTCCGAGGGCTCCGGCTGCGAGGGCTCCGGCTGCGGCGACAGAGGCAAGTGCACGGGTAACGGTGGTCTTGGTCATTTTCGGTAAATCCTCTCGAGTCCCGCCGACGGAGGACGGTGACCGTCTCAGCTCCGCTCCCACCACTAGGAATGTTGTCGAGTCCGAACCGCGGGGTGGGACGGGCGGTGGCGATTCGGTAATGCCCGGTTGATCGGGCTGTCACCAACCATAAGAGATGATTACGGATTGGTCACGGGTCGGCGTGTCGACACATGTTTGTGCAACAGAAATGCATCAAAGAGTGTTTTCCCAGGTCGCGTGGCGATATGCCACCTCTCCCGGCGTTACATAAACGAGATAAAATGTGATGCAAGTCACCTGAAACGCGCCTCGACGGCGTCGATATGCGGCGGATGTGACACTCGATAAGCCCGGTTTGTCGGCTTTTCGACCCGGTTTCAGTCGTGCTGGAACCCATGTCCAGCCGTGATCTGTTGTCGACCGACCGGCCCGATTTGCCTGTAGGGCAGCAGAATTGACAACGAATAACGCGCCGCTGGCTCAGACGAGATTCTTGCTCGCCTTGATCCGGCGGCGAATGTCGCGCATCTGAATGGTGTTGCCGGCCTGACGAACGGAGCGTGGGATGAACCTGTTGACGAACGACACGAAAATGAAGAGGTGTTCGAACCGGCGGCGGTCGTCTTCGGTCCACTCGAGATCGAGTTGGTCGCGGTAGATCGGTGGAAGGAATCCGACCGTCAGGAACCGCAACAAGTTTCGGAACACCAGGCGTATCGGCCACGCGATCATCTGTAGGTTGACCAAGTCGATCAGGTACTGCTTGGTGCGTTCGTCGATGACGACGCGTTCGCAACCGAGGTTCCAGTAGCGCTCGAAGTCTGCACGTGTGGCCGGCCACATCTCTTCGGTGACCTGCAGCGTCGTTCCCAAAGTTGACGCGGACTTGTAGAACGACTCCGCCTGTTCTTCGGACATCTTGCCGTGCAGCAACTGATGACTGTCTTCGAAACCGATGAACAGGCATGCAGCAACCCATAATTGGAGTTCGCGATCGAAGGCGTTGTACTTGACCGGGCTGTTCGCATCCGACTTCACATGTCGGTGCACCGAGTTCACGGCCTCGCGGTAGGCCTTTCGCTCTTCCGCGTTGCCCAGGATTGCGACCGTCAGGTACTGCGTCGTGGTTCGTGCGCGCTTCCACGGATGCGCTGTCAGAGCACCCGATTCGACCTTGCTCTCCATGACGCCGTACGCCACCTCGGGCCAACCGAGTTGCAGGATGACGTTGGCAGCGGCTCCGGCGAACGACCAGAAATCGAGTGCGTCGGTGATGTGTGCGGGCTTACGTGCCCACCGTCTACGCTCGGCCGTGATGGTGATGCGTGTCTGATCGGTGCGAAGCGACGACTCGGACTTTTCCGAATCCAGGTAGTGAGTGGGCATGGATCTTCCTCCGCGTGTGGTGAGTTACTTGGTCTCGACGTTGCTCACGAGCCACCGGTCGTCCGAGCGGACCAGGGACACGACCATGCGGTACTTCTGTGTGTTTCCCTCTGGCGCTGCGACATTCTTGGCTTGTTGGTCGACGAACACGAGCACCTTGGCCGACGAATCGTCCAGTGATCCGATGCCGACGTCTGTCGCCGTCGCGCTCGCCTGGCCTTGGCCCCCGGCAACGACTTCCCTCAGGGAATCCACCATCGTTCGGTAGGTGCCGGCAAACTCGTCGGTCGACATCGAGGCGATGGTGTCCTTGTTGACATCGAGGTTCTGATAATCGAAGGAGGACATGATGGTCGAGTAATCCCGTGCGGTGTCCAAAGCCTCCTGCCGCAGCGTGTCTTCCTGATTCGCCGAGTACATCTGGAATCCGAGCACCGCCAATGCTGCGACCAGCGCTACCGCCATTAGTGAGATCAATGCGTTGCGTGGCTCCTTCAGGCGGTGAAGTAGCGACGGAGAAGTCGGATGTTCGGCCACCTCGGCTTCTGTCTCGTCGAGTAGTGCGTTGTCACCGTGTGCCATTTCCCAGTCCTTCCAACATCAATCTCCAGTAGTTCAGGGCGTCGACTCCGGTCGGGACGAGAATCGGATCTGCGACGACGGGCGGTCCGATCGGAGTGCCCGGGATGGTCGAGTTCTGCAAACCGAGGTCGTTCGGACGCGGAGCATTCTGTGCTCCGCGTTGGACGAGGTCGTCGGCGGGGGGACAGTACATCGCCAGACTCGGACTGGTGGGAGACAGATCGCCGACCTCACGCCGAGGGGTGTCGTAGTTGCAGACCGGCCCCTGGGTCGCAACCAAGGCAAAGTCGGCGCGATCGCCTTTGACGATGGATGCCAGTTTGGCGAGACCTTCAGGAATCGTGACAAGTCCGGTTTCCAGGGCCTCTGTGCGGTCGGAGATGATCGGTGCGACAGTGACGAGATTGGCCAGGACCGCTCCGAAAGTGTTGTGGTACTTGTCGAACAACTGTTGAGCGCTGTTCAGGGCGGCGGGCGAATGATCGGTGAGGTAGATCAGCACCGGCGCATTGGATTCGAGTTGTTCGGTGAAGTTCTTGGCAGCTGCCATTCCCCGGACGAACGAATCCGATTGTGTCGCCATGGAGTCCACCAACGTGGAGGTTCGCGACAGCAGCGCAGCGAGTTCGGCCGACTGGTCGTTCAACTGCGCCGACATGGTCCCACCGTTGTCGATCATCGTCGCCAAGCTCGGGCCGAGCCCGTTGAACGAATTCCCCAGCTCGGTCCCGATGTCGCTGATCGCTTGTGGATCAATCCCTTCCAAGACACCGGACGCCTGAAGCATCAACTGGCTCATCTGGACCGGTTGCTGATCCGCGGGCATGGGGATCTCGTCGCCGTCCCTAAGATACGGGCCGTGGTCTGTGTTGGGGTAGATGTCGACATTCTGAATTCCGGCTGCGGTCCCCATCGTCACCTTGGCGACGCTGTCGGTAGGTATCTCGGTGTTGTCGTTGAGTGAGAGTTCCACCCGAGCCGTGCGGGTGCCTGCGTCGAGTTCGACTTCACTCACTTTCCCCACCTGTACGCCGCGATACGTGACGACCGTGCCCTTGGTCAGTCCGAAGGCGTCGGACATGTTGGCGTGCAGCCGGATTTGACCCCCGAAACCCTGAGGGCCGACCACGTAGACGATCCCGAAAGGGATGACCACAGCAGCGATCAGAGCGAACAGGACAAGTTGAACAAGCGCAAGGCGACTCAACGCGGACCTCCCTGAAGTAGATCGGTGAGAGTTCCCGCTGGTGCGATCGATTGACCGGCCATACCGCCGCTCCAGAGCTTGTCGATCGTTCCCGGAATATCCAGGGCGCCGTCGAAAACGAGGTAGTCACCCTGCACTGCACCGGTGAAGTTTTCGAGCAACCCGTTCATGTTCGTCAGCGTCTGGCCGATCTCCGAGTTGAACGAATCCAGAGTCCCGACAACGGTCGACGCATCGTGCAGCATCGCGTCGAGGCCGTTGGGAGACGAGTCGAGAATGGTGTTTGCGTTGGTGGCGAGCTGAACGGTCGAGTTCAACAGGCTCGCAATCTGATCCTTCTGTCCCACGAGAATCGACACCACCTGTGGAACGGAATCGAGGTAGTTGTCGACAACTACGCGTTGGCCGGCCAGTTGGGAGGAGACCCGGGCAGCGAGGTCGACGGCCTCGTCGAACTCGCTGCGGTGACTGCTTGCCTCTGCCATGAGCGAGGTGAGGGTCTCGGTCAGAGAACGAACTTCACCGGAGCGCCCGGAAAACGCGGTGTTCAGCTCGCGCACCACGGTATCGAGTTGGTCGATGCCGCTTCCGGTCAGAACCGTGCCGAGGGTGGCAAGCGCACTTTCGACCTGCGGACCGATCTCGGTGCGAGACTCCGGAATTGTGTCTCCGTCGCTGAGCGTGGAGCCGGACGGAACTTCCGGCACCAAGAGTCTGATGAACGGATTGCCAAGTGCGGACGGGAGTTCGACGGAAGCTTCGACGTTGTCGGGCAATGGCGTCGCGGCGTCCAGACTCAGAGTCACATCGGCTCCGACGACATCGGCTGACAGCGCGGATACTCTACCGATGACTTTCTGGCCGCTGCGGACGTCTGCTCCCAACACCAGGCCGTCGGCGCCGGCCAGCTGCAGCGCCACGTTGTACGCGTCACCGTCGGCCGAACGACCGAGGGGTAGGTCTTGAATGCCTGCGCTACAGCCGCCGAAGGCGAACACGGCCGCAGAACCCACACCGATGATCGCGATACCGGCGATTATTCGAACTGATTGCCGCGTCAATTGCCACCTCCGGGGACGGCTCCGCCGGAAATCGCGGAGGCGATGCCGAGCGGATCAGAAGTGCTGAGGGGGAAGGAAATCGGATTCGTGAACCCGGCTCCGGTGCAGATCGGCAACTTGTAGGTGTCGCACAGCGGTTTCGCCACCGCGAACTGAGTCAATGCAGTCGAGACGTTGAGCCGAATGCGCCCGCGCTGATCAGGACCGATTGTCTGGGAGAGGTTCTGCATCATCAACGGCACCAGGTCCATGAACTCGGCGAGGCCGGGTTCTTTGGCAGCCAGAGTGTCACCGAGAACTCGCACGTTGTCGGCTATGGCACCGACATCATCGCCGTGAGTTGTCATGAAACTGTTCAACTGGTCGAAGACCACCTGCAGATCCTGCAGAGGCTGTGAGATGTCCATGTTCTGGCTCGCCCATTGATCACCCAGGACGCCGAGGTCGCCGACAAGTTCGTCGAGGCTGACCTGCCGTGCGTCCAGAGCATTCATCAAAGTGTTGAGATTGTCGACAAGGGCACCGATGTCTTCCGACCGAGCGCCGACAACTCCGGTTGCTGTGCTGAGGTTGCGAATTGCGGTGTTGAATTGATCGCCCTGGCCCTGCCACCCGGCGGCGCCGCGGCTCACGAGATCGCCGAGATTGCCCCCATCCCCGGCAAATGCGTCGGCCAAAGTGCTGACGCTTCCCATCAAGCCGTCGAAATCTATGGGGGAGTGGGCACGTTCGACCGGAATCTGGTCGCCGTCTTTCAGTGTCTCTCCGCCGGTGTACGCCGGGCCGAGTTCGATGTGTCGATCGCTGATCACCGATGGATTGAGGACATAGGCCGAGGCGTCGGCGGGCAGGTCCACGGAGTCGGGCATCGACATCGCTACTCGAACAGAAGTTCCGCGAGGTTCCACCGACGTGACCGTCCCGACGCCGACTCCGAGGACGGTGACCTTGCTTCCCTCGTAGATTCCGCCGACGTAGCTGAAATCGGCGTAGACGGTCTTGGACTGATCTGTTCGTCCGAATATGTACCAACCGGGCAGGGCGATCGCCAAGGTCACTACCAGCATGGCCGTGACGGCTTTTCGTGTATTCACTTGCAGCCCTCCATGATGCCGAGCGCGCAGAGCAGATTGTCCGGGATCACGGCCGCCGGCGCGTTGACGTCGGTCCAATTGCCGGTGCCGGTTGAATCGGTGACCGAACGCAGCGCGGAAGGAAGACGAGTCAACAGCAGGTCGATCTGATCTGCGTCGTTCTTCAGCGTGGTGGTGACCGCGACGAGGTTGTCGGTCATGGCTCCGAACTCGTCCTGACGATCGACGAAAGTGGTGGAGAGCTTCGAGATGATGATTGTCAGGTTGTCGACCAGCTGAGTCAGTGCGTCCTTGCGCATCGCAAGAGTTCGAACGATCGTCTGAGCATTGGCCGCAGTACCGACGATCGAATCGGTTTGTGCCGCAGCCATGTCCGACAGCTCACGAGACATGATGAGAATCTGGTCGATCTGTTCACTGTTCTGCGCGAAAGCCGCCGAGGCGCCGCTGATTCCGGCCAGAGCCCGGCCCACCTGATCGGAATCAGTGGGAATCACCTGCGAAAGGGTGTTCATCATGGACTCCATCGCCTGTAGGTCGACGCCTGTTGCCGCAGTGGTGGCATCACTGCTGACGTCGTCGAGGCTGTACGGCACGGTTGTGCGGGAGAGCGGGATGACCCGCGCCTCGGAGTCGTCGACCACTCCGGCCGGCACGATCTCCAGGTAGCGCTTGCCGAGGACCGTCTTGAGCCTGACCGTCGCCGTGCTCTGGTTTCCCAAAGGCTGGTCCTTGTCCAAGCGGAAGTTGACGACGACGTGGTCGCCGGCAAGGTCGATCGAATCCACTCGGCCCGCGGGAACCCCGGCCACGTAAACCGGATCGGTGTCGGAAAGCCCGCTGGCATTGGCTAACTCGGCTGTGTATGCCGACGTGCGTACGTTGTACCAGAGCTTCGGAATGCCCAAGGCGGCGCCGAGTCCCACCACCAGAACGAAGATTCCGAGACTGCCCAGGGCGAGAGCGGTGCCGCTACCGCTGCGACGGCGATCCCCTTTGAACAGGAAGAGCATGATGCCGACGAACACGTCGATCAGCTTGACCAGGAACATCATGAGCACACCGGCGAGTGTGTCGGACCGAAGATGTTGGCTTCCATGTCGCCTGCCTTCAGAGTGAAATTGCACAGATACAGGCTGATGAAACTTCCGTAACTTCCGATCCGGTTGGCGGCGTCGGCGAACTGGGGAAGGTTGACGAGAAGTCTGTTGAACTCGTCGGTGCTCGCAATCCAACTCCCGGTGACACTTTCGAGTTGTTGCACGGTCTGACCGAATGCACCGTTCGACCCGGCCATGATCTGAGCCAACGACGAGACAGTGCGGTTTCCCTGATCCAAGAGCGAGACCAGTTGATCGTTCTGCCCGACGACGGAAGTACTCAGATCGTTCAAACCGTCCAACAGACCGACCAATTCGGGTTGACGCTCGTCGACGGAGGTGAGAAGAGTGTTCATGTTCGTGAGTAGTTGCGCGAAGACGTCCTGACGGTCGACCAGGCCGGAACTCATGGTCGCGATCTGGTCGAGCAGGGTGGTCATTGCCTGGCCCTGGCCGTTGAAGGTTTCGACAAAACTTCGCGTGAGCGTGTTGACCTGCTCGGGCTGCAGCGCGGCGAACAACGGTTTGAACCCGTTCATCAGGGCCGTCAAGTTGATCGGCGGTGTTGTCTGCGCCAGCGGTATCGTGTCACCTGGTTCGAGCTGTCGTGCGGATACCGTTGTTGCGCTGTCGTCCTGCGTCAGTGCCAGATATCGAGCACCGAGCATGTCGCCGTAGCGCACGGCGGCACGGACATCCGACTCGAGGGAATATCGCGACTCGATTTCGACGTCGACGATCGCCTTGCTCGTCCCGCCTCCGTTGTCGGCGAACGCAACCGAGTCCACGCGGCCGATACGCACACCCGACATGGTGACCGGGTTGCCCGGGTTGAGTCCTTCGACGTCGGTGAACTCGAACGAGTACGAATCGGTGCTTCCGCGAACCGGGACCGACAACGTGTTCGCCACGAACGACGCGCAGGCGACGCCGGTGAGACAGAAGAGTGACAACCGAATTACCTGGCCAGGACGGACCTTCACGGGACGGTCACCTCGTTACCTCTGACCATCGGCCCCAACATCAGTGTTGTTGCCGGGTTGGGGGTATCCGAGGGTTCCGGCGATCCGCCCAGTAGTTGATCTTCGAGGTACCGCAGGGGGGCCGCTTCGGCTACGCCGCCCACGACCGGGGCACTGACGGGTTGTTCAGGCGTCAGGTTGGAGCCCGAACACTGTGCTCCGCGCGAGTCACCGTACTGCGGGCAATCATCACCCGTGTATGGGAGCGGTTCGGCGAACGTGGCAACTGCTGTGATGTCGAACTTTCCGGTGGCGAAGACTCGAGCGCCCGCGGCGCCGAACGTACTGGCATTGGCGAGGGTGGAACGCAGTCCTCCGGGATTGGCCGCGGTGGTTGCGAGTATCTTTCCGGCGGAATCGATCACAGTGATGATGTTTCGGTTGTTCGCCCCGACAAAATCGTCGACGGTAGCGGCGAAGACTGCGGCCGCGCCGATCGAGGACTCGAGATTCGCTCTGTTGGCGACCATGTCGTTCGAGACAGTTGTGGCGGCTGCCAAGGTATCGAGAATGTCGGGGGTCGCACGGTCCAACGCGTCGACGACCGACTTGAATTCGGGTGTCGATTCGAGGAATTGGTGTGCGGCGGGTGTCAGTACGCCGGACGCGGCACTGAGATTGTCTATCGTGGTACCGATCTCGGCTCCGTTTCCGTCGAGTGCCTGGCCCAGCGCAGTCAGGGCTGTCTGCAACTTCTCGGGCTGCATCGCAGTGAGGACGCCCACCAACTTGGTGTACACGTCGTAGAGCGCAACGGCTTCGGGACCGTCGTCCATGTGGATCTCGTCTCCGTCCGCCAGAGTCGTCTGGCCCTGCTCATTCGGACTGTCCACGAGCTGCATGTAGATGTCGCCGAAGAACGTGCGTGGAACAACGCGAGCCACCACGTCAGCGGGAATCTTCGACGCGTCATCGGTCTGAATCTGCAACTGCACAACGGATTCGGCGGTTCCTGATTCGATTTCGCCGATTCGGCCGACGTTGACGCCGTGGTACCGAACCGGAGCTTCACCGCTGATGAGACCGGCTGTGGCTGGAACAGCGACGAAGATGTCGGTGCTCTGCTCGAGATTTCCCGAACCGCGTAGAACCATTGTCACGGCGGCGGCGACGGCTACGACTATGGCGATCGCGCCGCGAAGGGCGTACACGATCTTCGTGCGTGTAGTGAGTCTGTCCACGGCTCAGACCCCCATTCCCGGGATCTGGGGCACGAGGCCCCACAGCGCGAAAGTCATCAGTACGTCGAGGATTCCGATCGCGAGGATCGCAGTCCGGAGCGCGCGCCCGGCCGCTTGCCCGACGCCGGCCGGACCACCGGAGGCATAGTAGCCGTACGCGCAGTGAACCAGCGCGACAACAGCGGCGAACACCACGGCCTTGAGACCCGAGTACAGGAGATCCTGCGGAGAGATCGCCAGATGGAAGAAGTAGTCGTAAGTACCTGCCGATGCGCCGTTGAAGAACACGACGACCAGTCGGGTCGAGAGGTAACTGGCCAGGAGTCCGATCATGTAGATCGGGATGACACAGATCATGGCAGCGATCACCCGGGTACCCGCGAGGAAGGGGATCGATCGGATCGCCATCGAGTCCAGCGCGTCGATTTCGTCGGAGATACGCATGGCCCCGATCTGGGCGGTGAAACCCGTTCCGACCTTGGCGGCCAACGCGATCGCGACGACAACAGGGGCCAGTTCACGGGTGTTGGCAACCGCGGACAGCATGCCGGAGAGCGAGGTCATCCCGACAAGCTCGAGGCCCCGGTGGGTCTCGACGCCCAACATCATCGCCGCGGCCAGCGACATCGCGAAGACGATCCCGATGGTGCCGCCGCCGGACAACAAGGAGTTCGTGCCGAAGCTGACCTCGCTGATCTGACCGAGTACATGCTTGCGGTACTTGGTGAGCGCAAAGGGGATCGATGCGATAGTGCGGACGTAAAAAGTGACGTGTTGACCGAGGGAGACGAGGCCGTCGCCCGCGGTTCGCAGGGGTCTGCTCGCTTGACGTGCTCGAACACGGAGATCGACGAGCGACATCAGAATTCACCGACTGCCGGGACGATTACGGTGTAGAGCGCGGACAACACTGTGTTCACGATGAAGACGAGCGCGAACGCGATGACCACGGCTTCGTTGACTGCGTCGGCAACGCCGCGTGGGCCACCTTTTGCATGTAGACCTTTGAAGGTGGCGACCAAAGTCGAAGCGATGCCGAAGACCGCAGCCTTCACCAAAGCCATGACGAAGTCGGAAGATCGCCCGTACTGACTGAACGTTGCCATGAACGTTCCGGCCGGAAGATGCTGGACGTAGATGTGGTACAGGTAGCACGCGATCACACCGCCGAAGGTGACCATCGAACACAGTGCAAGGGAGACGATCACTGCCGCAACCAATCTCGGTGCGACGAGGCGCTCGATCACGTCGATGCCCATCACTTCCATCGCGTCGATCTCTTCCCGGATCTTTCGTGAACCCAAATCCGTGCAGATCGCCGATCCTGCGACACCGGCCATCATCAACGCGCACACCAGCGCCGCGGCCTGACCGACGATGATGAAAGCTACGACAGCTCCGGAATATCCACCGGCTCCGATCCGGCCGGCCAGTTCACCGACCGAGACGGCGATGAATACACCGATCGGAATCATGAGAAGCAGCGACGGGCCGGTGCTGACGCGACCGATGAACAGGGTCTGAGTAACCGTCTCGTGCAATGAGAGTCGTCTGCGCAGGATTGCCGTGAACAGGCCGAAGAGTGCCTGAACCGAGAATCCGATCAGATAGCCCCCCTGTAACGCTACGTCTCGCACCGGGCCCTTCGCGGCTGGCAGCTCGTACGTCATCTAATTGAATTCCTTTGCAGATCAACAGTGTTCGGCACGGAGTTCGAACTGTTCGAGCGCTGGCGGTCGAGCGAACTGCCTGTGAAGCATCTCACACATATATGTGTCCAAGCAAGCATTATGTGAACCGAAATTCTCGTCGAACTGTCAGCCCTGTTGACCGAGTTTCCTTCATTGACGTGGAGATATCGGAACTGTTCATATCGACATCCTGTGTATGTTTACGAATATTCCGAATCTGTCAGTCGGATTGCTTCGTGGATGCGGGCTGGATGCTTCGAGCGGTGACCCTACCCACTGCTGGTGGCCACAGGCAACGTTTTGTTAACGAAGATTCTCGGTGGAAGCAACGGGGGAGGTGGCGAAGGGCGAGTGATGTGTTCTGATCAAAGTCAGCGTTACCTGCATGTATGAAACTCTAGACGCGCGATGTGCTGAAATCGGTGTACGAGTTTTCAGAATCATGCTTATGCTGATTCTCGTCTGATGAGCAGGCGGATCGAAGTGCTTTGTGCGTGAGGGCTGGAGAGTGGGGTACACGGTGAGCCTGAACGATCAGTTCGTCGACGCGCAGACGTCGAATGGGATTGTTCGGCAGCCGAGGTCCGACTCCGTCAAGAGGCGACCGAAGGACCGCAAGGCGCAGATCGCGGCTGCAGCGGCAATCGCGTTCAGTGAGCGCGGATATCCTGCTGTCAGTGTCGACGACATCGCGTCGGCGGTCGGTATTTCGGGTTCGGCGCTCTATCGGCACTTTCCGAACAAGTACGCGATGTTCCGCCACGCGGCACTGGAGTTGACCGGAGCGCTCGCCAGTGCCCTCGATGCCGTTTCGGTTGCGCCTGCGGCAACCGATGCGCAGCGGTTGCGCGAAGATCTGATTGCAGTGATACGAACGACGATCCGCAATCGGCGTACGGCCGGAATCTATCGTTGGGAGAGCCGGTTTCTCGACACCGATGATCGGAAATCCGTTCGAGCGCAAGCCAGTACGGTCAATCGCCGAGTAGCCCGGTATCTTTCGCGCTCCGAACCCGCGATGACGGCGAGGGACGAGACCCTTGTCGTGGCAGCGATGTTCAGCGTCATCGGCAGTATCACCGTCCATAACCTGTTGATGCCCCAGCGAGCGATGGAGAAGGTTCTGCTCGACGCGTGTCTGGCGATAGATCAAGGTGAGGGTGCAATCACCGCTAGCCGCTTGGAGCAGTCCTCGTTACCTCGAACCGTGACCACGAACAAACGTGAACGTCTCTTGCAGGAAGCCGTGCGCCTCTTCGACTCTCGCGGGTATCACGACGTCAGCATCGAAGAGATCGCCGCGGCCGCCGGCTTGAACGCGTCCGGTATGTACCGCTACTTTCCCAGCAAGGCAGAGCTTCTCGGCGCCGTGTTCTATCGAGCTGCAGATCGCTTGGACTTGGCGACGGCAGCGGTCTTCGACTCCGCGACTTCGCACGAACAAGTGCTCCGGTCACTGTCGGCGATGTACGTGGAGTTGTCGTTTGCACAGCACGAATTGATGTCGGTCTACTTCTCCGAGATGAACAACCTTCTGCCGAGTCATCGAAGCGATCTGAAGAATCGCCAGAAGCTTTACGTGGTCGAATGGGCGCGAGTGCTCGGCGAGATTCGTCCTGAGCTGTCGGCAGTAGAGGCGAAGTTCGTAGTTCACGCTGCGCTCAACCTGGTCCCGGATGTCGGCCGCATGATGAAGTTCGACGCTGCCGCAGAGAACGCGGCCATGTTGCAGGTGTTCATGTCGGCAGTACTGTTCGGCCGTCGGGCTTCGGCCGCCTGAAGCGTGTCGGTGAGTGTGCGTAGTCTGGCCCACTATGAGCGAAGTCGTGTCACTGGCAGTTGCCCGTCGCATAGCGCTTGCCGCTCAGGGATTCGGCAAATCGCATCCCACGACGGTGACGCGTCGCAATCTGGTCGGCGTGATGGACCGGCTGCAGGTGCTGCAGATCGACTCGGTCAATGTCTTCGAACGCAGTCACTACCTACCCGTTTATGCGCGATTGGGCGCCTACGACAAATCCAGACTCGATCAGCTTGCCTTCGCCCCCGGTTCGGGATACCTCGAATACTGGGGCCACGAAGCAACGTTCTTGCCGGTGGACATGTGGCCGTTGTTCCGTTGGCGGATGGACCAGTTTCGCGCCAAAGCGTTGAGTGACAAGGACGGGTGGGCTTCCGATCGGAGTGTCTTCCTCGATTGGTTGCGGCAGGAGTTGCGCGACAACGGTCCGATGGCGGCGAGCGAGATCGAACACGAGGCGAACACACGGCGCGGTCCGTGGTGGGGGTGGTCCGACGTGAAGGTCGGGCTGGAGACGCTGTTCCGTTGGGGCGAGGTGGTCTCGGCGGGGCGCGCCGGTTTCGAGCGTCGTTACGGCCTGGCCGAGCAGATGCTTGCACCCGAGATACTCGACGCACACGTCGAGCGGTCGGAGGCGATACGCGAACTGGTGCTGCGGGGTGTGAAGGCACACGGTCTCGGCACCCTCGACGACATCGCCGACTACTTTCGTCTGCCCAGCGCAGAAGCACGAACGGCATTGCAGGAACTCGAAGATGCCGGCAGTGTGCGCCGGGTGTCCGTCGACGGCTGGGAGCGTCGAGGCAAGGCAAGGGAGGTGTGGATCGATCCGCGAGCGAAGCGTCCCAGGTCCATCCGTGCGGAAGCGTTGTTGTCACCCTTCGACCCGGTAGTGTGGGCACGCGATCGAGCGTTGCGGCTCTTCGACTTTCACTACCGGATCGAGATCTACACTCCGGCGCACAAGCGAGTTCACGGATACTACGTGCTTCCGGTCTTGATCGACGACAAGATCTGTGCCCGAGTCGATCTGAAGAACGACCGTCAGAACCGTCGACTGCTTGTCCGCGCGGCGTGGGCCGAACCCACCGCGGACGCCGACACTGCGCCGCGGTTGGCGGAACTCCTTCGGAGAACTGCGCATTGGCAGGGCTGCGACACCATCGAGGTGGAGAACAAAGGCACGTTGTCTCAGCAGTTGGCCGCCGCCATGAGGTGAGCCTTCAAGGCCGCGAGGGAGATTGTCATTCGGGAACGGTTATCCGCCCGTCGATTGCGGCCCTGCTGATGGAATCTCTCAATGCGGAACAACTTGCGGATCGAACTCTCGGCGTCCCAGGGTCCGCGCGGTACTCCAAACACGCGGTACGCGAATCTGATCGCCACTGGGTCGACGTGTGATGCCAGCTGTTCTTCTCCACGAGGACGTATGTTCCGCACCGCTCGCAGTCCAGCGGTTCCATGGTCATTGCCCTACTCCTGTGGCGGCCCTGCGTGCGATGTTGTCAGCGACTTCCTGCTTCCACACTTCGATGGGTTTGCTTGTGTCCATCTCGAATTCGAAACGGTCGACCATGTCCGGGGTGATGTCGGCGACGTCCACGTAGAACTGTTCGTACCAACGGCGTAGTTGGTAGACCGGGCCGTCCTCGGTGCAGAGCAGTGGATTGTCGATACGGGTCTTGTTCTTCCAGATCTCGATGTCCTGTTCGAATCCGACGCCGATGTACCCGATCATTGCGTCGACCAGTTGATCGGCGAACTCGGCGGGCATCTCTGCGGACTTCTGGACGGTAATGCCGTACATGAGTACGAATTTGTTCGGGCTCACCGGGTAGTGGCAGTTGATCAGCACCGAATCGGTCGTGAAGTTCTCGTAGACGTAGCGCAAGTCGTCGATCATGAACGACGGTCCGTGGTAGGCCGCTGTCGAAAGATTCGACACCAACTTCGGTACGTCGGGGTCGGTCCAGGTCACGATGTCGTCGCGGTTGATGCCGCTCTGCTCCTGGATGGCGACGTGTCCTTCGAAGACGTTCTTGAAATAGGTGGGGAACGAGAAGTGCACGTAGAAGAAGTGAGCCATGTCAACGACGTTGTCGACGATTTCTCGGCAGTTCGTATCGATGACTATCGACTTCCAGACCCAATCGGTCCACTCGTGCTCCGCAGACTTGATGATCGGTATAGCGACTTCGGCAAGAGGCGGATTGCCTTCGGGGTCGTGCCAGACGAAGAGCAGCCCGTCTTGTTCGAGCGCAGTCCAAGCGCGGGTCTTGGCAAGCGGGGGGACACGTCGAGCATAGGGAATCGCGGTGCACTTACCGTTGCCTCCCCACCTCCAGTCGTGGAAGGGGCACGCGATCGAATCGCCCTTGACCGTGCCCTGACTCAGGTCGCCGCCCATGTGACGGCAGTACGCGTCGAGGATCTTCAGTTCGCCATGCGAGTCGGAGAAGACGACCAGTTTGGTACCGAAAGCTTCGACGGAATGCGGGTTCCCGTCGCTGTAGTCCTTGGCGAGGCCGAGGCAGTGCCATCCGCGGGCAAATCGAGTGGGAGGTTCTCCCTGGTCGATGATGCGAACCTCTTCCGATTCATTGACATCCGCAATTGTCATGTTCTTCCTTTCGTGAGTGCACCCGGTGGGCTGGACCGAGCGACGTTGTACGACAGTCGAAGGGGTGTGAATCTCTGGGCAAGTCACATACGTTGCGACGAGATGTTGCCGCCGTCGACAACCAATTCCGTTGCGGTGATGTAACTTGCTTCGTCGGACAGCAGGAAGCGGACAGCGTGTGCGATTTCCTCCGGGCGACCGAGCCTGCCGAGGAGGATGCGTCGTTCGAATGCCCCGTCACCCAATGCGTCTACGGTCGGCTGAAGCAGAGGGGTCAGAATCTGTCCGGGAGAGACACAGTTGATCCGAATGCCGTCCGGGCCCAGTCGGTCCGCCAGCGATCGGACCATCGACAACATCCCACCCTTTGCAGCGGAGTAGACAGGGTTGATTGCATTGCCCAAAGTTGCGTTGATCGAAGCGATTCCGACTATTGCCGAACCGGGATTGGCCGTGAAATCAGGCATCAACTGTTGAACCAACAGGATGAGCGGACGTAGATGGGTGTTGATACCCGTCTCCCACACGTCGAGCGTCACTCCTTCGAGGGATCCGATATCGACGACCCCGGCGGAGTGAACAAGTCCGCCGATGGAGGGAAGTGAGGAACGGGTTGTGGCCAATGCGGCCGCGTAGTCGTCCGCTCTCGTGAGATCGATTCCCACTCCGATGGCGTCGATGCCGAATTCGGAGGAGATCACTGCTGCCTGATCGACCGCTTTTGCCTCGTCGATATCCCAGAGAGCGACTGGTCGTCGGATCGCCGCGAGCGCGCGGGCGGAGGCCAATCCGATTCCGGATGCGCCGCCGGTGATGATCACGCCTGTCGACGGGGATGAAGCATTCATGTGTCCTCCTGATTTTGAAGCGTTCTGCTCGGCGCCGCATGATCTGATGGGCTCCGGTCATCACTGTGACGAGGGATGGATTCGGGCTCAACGAACATGACCGATCATCGGTATAGGTGCTGGTGAGAGCCCATGCAGATGCATCTCCCGCTGCGTGGGAAACGTACTGGCGTCGTGTGTCCACGGAAGCTCAGATGGGCGGAACGAATGTTGGCTGCCGAAGCGGCGGGCCACCGGAACGGAGACATCGATGTTGATCGGACCGATCACCGAAGAGTCCATCCCCATGTCAACTCTCGACAGACTGTCGGTGGTGGTGGACTGCTTTCGTGACGCGCCTCGGCTGACATTGGGGGAGGTGGCGCGCCGAACCGGGATTCCGCGATCGTCCGTGCACCGGATGCTACTGAAACTCGTGAGGATGAACTGGCTACGCCGCGAAGGACTCGAGTACGAGATAGGCGACAAGCTAGGAGATCTGGGCGCGCTCTCGCTGTATCGAAACAAAGTGGATCGAGTGGTTACGCCCCTACTTCAGCAATTACATTTCGTGACTGGACACGCCGTGCACCTCGGGGTGTTGGAAGGAAACCATGTGCGCTACATCCAGAAGATCGGGAGCCTGATGGTCCCCGACCTTCAGACTCGCGTCGGCTCACGTATCCCAGCGCAAGCGTCGACCATCGGGAAGTCACTGTTGAGCGCCGGTCACAGATCGGTGGCATCGTCGCACAACGCCAATGGCGTTCGCCAACACGCAGTTGCGTTCGGAATCTGCAATTCCGGGATGGGCTGTATCGGCGCGCGAATCGGGGTGCTCGACCACATGCCAGTAGGTCTCTCGATTTGTGGGCCCTTGATTCGCGGCACGATAGACAAGAGGAACGCCGCTCCCGTACAGATGGCGGCAGCAGCGATCTCGCAGTATTTCGGAATGATCGACGGGTTCGAGCAGGAGAAGACGGGATAGTCCGACAAACGCAAAGAGCGCGCCTCCTCCGACTCCGCGTAAAGCGCAGTGGGGGAGACGCACTCGGATGAATCTGCGTCAGCGAAGAGCCGCAAGCGCGTCGATACGCTTGGCCGCGTCCTCCATGATGTTCTCGATCAGTTCCTTGCAGCTGGGCAGATCGTTGATCATTCCGACAACCTGACCCGAGGCAAGCACGCCGGCTTCCGTATTGCCCTCGACCAGTCCGGCCTTGAGCAACATCGGTGTGTTGGCTGCCATGATGATCTGCATCAGCGTGCGGTCACCCGACCGCTTCATCGCGAGACCGTCCTTGGCGAGGGTCGACCACTTCATGCCCGTCATGGCCTTGAACTTCGTGGCATTCTTGGCCGCGGCGATCAAACCGGTTGCATAGCTGGAACCTTCGAGGCTGTTGACCAGGTCGGTGTTGAGCACACGATGAGGCATGCCGTCGACCTTGCGGGAGACAGTCGTATCCGTCAGTCCGCGCTTGAGATACTCCTGTTTGACGGAATCGGGCACCGAAGAGTCGCTGGTGAGAAGGAATCGCGTTCCCATCGCGACACCGGCAGCGCCGTACGCCAGTGCGGCAGCCAGCCCGCGGCCGTCGAAGAATCCGCCACCGGCGATGACCGGAATATCGACCGCGTCGAGAACCGAGGGGAGAAGCAATGTCGTGGCCACACCGCCGGTATGGCCACCACCTTCGCCGCCTTGGACGATGACGGCGTCCGCGCCCCAGGATGCAACCTTGACCGCGTGCTTCGCGGCACCGATCGAGGGCACGACGACGATGCCGTGGTCCTTGAGCTTGGCGATCAGTTCCTTCTTGGGAGCCAACGCAAACGACGCGACCTTGACGCCTTCACGGATCAGCAGATCCGCGCGTTGCGGGGCGTCAGTGGCGTCGGCACGCATGTTGACGCCGAACGGCTTGTCCGTGAGCTGCTTCGTCTTCTTGATCGCGTGCTCGAGCTCGTCGTACGTCATCGTGGCCGAAGCCAGGATGCCGAGACCACCGGCGTTAGCCGTTGCCGACGTGAGGGCGGGACCGGAAACCCAGCCCATACCCGTCTGCACGATCGGGTACTCGACACCGACCAGTTCGGTCAGCGCGGTCTTCAGGGTGGGGGTCATGCCGAGACCTCACGGTCCCGGAGGTTGCGCGGATCGAGGGTTTCGCGGATGAGGTGAAGTTCTTCGGCGGTGGGGTCACGGGTGATACCGGCCTCGGCGAGTCCGGCAACCTCGAACGAGGTGTTCTCGGCTACCTCTTCGGCGGTGACGCCGGGGTGAAGGCTCAACGCGCGGAAGGTGTTTCCTGGTCCGCCGAAGTCGAAGACACCGAGGTTGGTGACAACGCGGGGGATGTTCAGGTACTTGTAAGCCGGGTTCTCGGGATCGATCTGGTCGTAGCCGACACCGCACACCACGTCGACCTTGTCGACGAACACTCGCTTGGAGTGCTTGGGGACGAAGTAGCTCGTCGCGTGGTTGATGGTGTTACCCGGGGCGCCGCGCACACCGAACATCTGACGCGTCGGCTGCTGAAGCGGGCCGAAGGCGGAGAGGTTCTGGTTGCCGTGGCGATCGAGCTGATTGGCGCCCATGACAACGTGGCGACGGCCGGAAGCGACGACGTCGAACACCTTGCGGAACGGCATCCATCCTTCGACGGGGCCCTTCGTTCCGACGGCCGGAGTGTCCTCGAGAATGAGGGCTTCACCATCGGTGATCAGCAGGTCGGGTTCGGTGGTGAGTCGAGCCAGGCGAGCGCCGATGGTGGACGACGTCGACATCGGGCTGGCCATGATTTCGCCTGCACCGGAGAAGATTTCAGCGCAAGCGAGAACAACGTACTCTGCGCGGGTGACGGTGGATTCGCTCATTTTGCCTGCTCCCCTGCCTTTGATGAATCGGCAAACTTCTTTACTGCGGCTTGGTAGTCCTCTTCGCTGCCGGAGAGGAAGGTGTCGACGAACGCCTGCCACGACTCGGGGGTCTTGGCGGACTCGGCGTAGTGACGCTGGAACTTCTCGTCGCGGCCGTAGCTTTCGCCGGCCAACGTGAAGTGCGCACCATTGGGTGCCTCGACGACGGCGTCAACCATCATGCGGTTGAGCAGAAGGTTCTGCAGTGGAACGGATTTGACCAGTTCCTCGGTCTCGACAATGCGTTCGACGGAGACGTAACGCTTTTCGGCGGCCATGCAGTACAGGTCGTCGAAGTACGGGTCGACACCGTTGTACGCGGCATTGCCGTGCTTGTCACCGAGATTGAGGTGAACGAAGGACGCATCGAGGTTGAGTGCAGGCATCGCGATCAAGGTCTCGGAGCGGCCGTCGGCCTCGGGGTACGGGGAGGTGACGGTCTTGAGTTCGTCGCCCCAGAAGTTGCGGACGTCCGAACCCAGGCCGGCGCGGATCGGGAGGAAGGGAAGGCGAGCGGCAGCTGCTTCGAGGCCGCACTTGACCATGCCCTCGTCCATCTCGCGGACTTCGATCTCACCGGCGGTGCGTGCCTTGGCAAACCACGGGTCGTAGAACGGCGCGGAGTCGAGGGACACGAAACCGTAGTACGCCTTCTTGACCTTGCCGGCCGAGCACAGCAGTCCGAGATCCGGTCCGCCGTAAGTGACCACGGTCAGGTCCTTGATGTCCGAACGCAGAATCGCACGAACGAAGGCCATCGGCTTGCGGCGAGATCCCCAGCCGCCCAAGCCGATAGTCATTCCGCTGCGGAGTTCGCCGACTACCTCGTCGAGCGACTTCGTCTTGTCACGCTTGCTAGCCATGTTTGTCTCAGCCTTCCTTCTGGGTTGCGTTCTCGCGCGGCTTGCCGGTGGCGACGAACTCGTCGCGGTGTTCGTCGGACACGCCGAGGAGGTTGAGTTCGAAGGTGTAGCCCTGCTCGAGGCGGTAGCTGCCCTTGACGTCCACCGGGTCGATGCCGTTGATGGCTTCCTTGGCGCACCGGATGATGCGGGTGTCCTTGGCGGCGATCTTCGCGGCGATCTCGCGAGCGCACTCGTCGAGCTTCTCGCGTGGGACCACGTCGTAGACGCTGCCGAACTGCTTGAGTGTGTGCGCGTCGACGCTCTGTGCGGTGTAGTAGAGCGTGCGCATCATGTGCTGTGGCACCAGCCTCGACAGGTGTGTGGCAGCGCCGAGTGCGCCGCGGTCGACCTCGGGGAGGGAGAAGATCGCGTCGTCGGAAGCGACGATCACGTCCGCGTTGCCGACAAGTCCGATGCCGCCGCCGACACAGAATCCGTTGACGGCCACGACGACGGGTACAGCACAGTCGTAGACGGCCGCGAAGGCCGCGGCGCAACCGCGGTTGGCGGCGACCAGCGCGTCGAATCCCTCGGTGGCCTGCATCTCCTTGATGTCGACGCCGGCGTTGAATCCGCGTCCCTCGGCTCGCAGGATCACTACGTGAGTGTTGAGATCCTTGCCCGCGTCGAGGATGGCGTCGGCAAGCTCGAACCATCCCTTGGACGGGATTGCATTGACCGGCGCGTAGTCGATGGTGACCGTGGTGATGCCGGTTCCGTCGGAGGAGGTGCTGATGCCCATATCGGGATTCCTTACGTCTGTGTACCAAACCAAGCGATTGCTTGGTAAGTTAGCACACAAGCGGAGCCGACAAGCCCGAGCAGAGTGCATTAGGAGACAAATATGAGTGGATTGGTCGACGGACGCGTAGTCATCATCACCGGGGCTGGCCGCGGTATCGGACGTGCGCATGCATTGGCATTTGCTGCCGAGGGCGCCAAGGTCGTCGTCAACGACATCGGTGCGGGTGCCGACGGTTCCGCGACCGGTGAGAGTCCGGCCGAGCAGGTTGTCGCGGAGATCATCGCCGCCGGTGGCCAAGCAGTGGTCAACGGAGACGACGTCGCCGACTGGGCGGGCGCCGAGAATCTGATCAAGACCGCGATCGACACCTTCGGTGGCCTGGACGTACTCGTGAACAACGCAGGCTTCCTGCGGGACCGCATGCTGGTCGGCATGAGCGAAGGCGAGTGGGACGCGGTGATTCGCGTGCACCTCAAGGGGCACTTCGCGCCGCTCCGTCACGCTGCTGCCTACTGGCGCGCCGAGGCCAAGGCAGGCAAGACCGTCGACGCACGCATCATCAACACCAGTTCGGGTGCAGGACTGCAGGGTTCGATCGGCCAGGGCAACTACGCCGCGGCCAAGGCCGGCATCGCCGAGATGACCATCCAGGCCGCCGCCGAGCTCAAGAATTACGGAGTCAGTGTCAACGCGATCGCGCCTGCTGCGCGCACACGCATGACTGTCGGCGCGGGCGGGGCGATGGCAGAAGCGATGGCAGCTCCGGAAGAGGGCTTCGACGCCATGGCTCCCGAGAACATCTCGCCGCTGGTCGTCTGGCTCGGTAGCGCCGAGTCCAAGGACGTCACGGGCCGGGTGTTCGAGGTAGAGGGCGGAAAGATCACCGTCGCGGAGGGCTGGCGTCACGGCCCGAGCGAGGACAAGGGAGATCGCTGGGACCCGAAGGAGATCGGGCCCGTCGTGGCAACGCTGTTGGAGAAGGCGGAGATTCCGACGCCGGTGTACGGGGCGTAGGGCCTCCGGCCCTGTGAGTGGTTAAGGAGTGCAGGAACTCCTCAACCACTCACAGGCGGCGTGCCGCCTACGCGGGCGCCCGAACCACCAACACGGTGCCGGGGAACTCAGCTGCGAGTTCGCGCCGCGAATGCTTCACGCAGGCGGTGCCGTAGCCCTTCTTGCGAGATTCCGGCGCGATCCAGATCGCCACGTTCACCTCTTGGCCGTCGAGTTCGCCGAATACCAGGCCGACGCTCTTCGGGCCGTCACCGGAGACGTCCTCGGCGACGAACCAGGCAGCGCTCTCGTCGTCGATCCGACCGAGACCGCCGACGCGCTCGGCTTCGATCCGATCCTCGCTCCACGGCTTGCCGTCTTCGCCGAGCTGCTCGGCCGAGCGAATCGTGAACAGTGCCTTGTCTTCTGCGCTGTCGCTGAACGGACGTAGGGTGAAGTTCTGCCCGCTGCTCGCGGGACGATCGAGCGTCGTCCATTCGAGAGTGGCGTCGAGATTCTCCAGCTCGCCCTGGATGCGATCGCGCGCTGCCTTGGTCAGTGCGCTGAACTTGAGGCTCAGAACTGCTTCGGCATTTGCTTCCGACGTGCCGAGGAGTTCCGCGACGGTGGTCAGTGCCTCCTGGTGGTCCTTGCTGTCGACCACTGCGTCCAGCACCTCGTGGCGACGCTCCAGCGCACGCACGAGGGCTGAGGTGATCTCGCGTCGGTCCAGGATTTGATCTTGAATATGCGTCGTCATATATGCGACTCCTTGCTGTGTTCGAGGCTCTGTCGAAACGCCGTGCGGACCGTACGAGTCAATAGTGCTCCAACTCGCCGGTTATGGCACGCGTTCAGCCTCCGGTGCGGCGAACGAGCCGTTCGTAGCGCTGGCGGGCGGCTTGAGTGCTTCCGAGTCCCAGCCCGAAAGCGATGTCCTGCCAGGTCATGCCCCGTTCGCGGGCAATCCCGAGGAACAGTGCTTCCAGCTGTTCCATTTCGGCTCGGGCCTTGGGGATCAGAGTCAACGCGGCCATGACGTCGGCATCGTCGACCTCGGGTTCGTTCGGCTGCGGTGTGTCGGTGCCACCCGCAAGACGAGCCACGACGCGCACCGCGCCGTAGGGCTCGAGCATCTCCGGATGAGATTGCCGCGCGCGCTGGCTTGGGGTCGCGCCGTGGCGCTCGCTGATTCGAAAGAGTCCGGCGTATTCGCGATGTGCGCGTTCGCGGCCGGAATCGATCGGTCTGAACTGGTCATCGGTCATGAACCCAGGGTGGCACGAACCCGGGTCAATGTAAACATTTTGTTGTAAACAGTTCGTTTAACTCTTCAGTGGCTCGCACACGATGACGGGAATGACCCGGTCGGTCCAGGCCTGATAGTTGTCGAAATCCGGATACATCGCCCTCAACATCGGCCACAGCCGAGCGCGCTCGTCCTCGGCCGCGACGCGGGCTTTCATCGAGCGGATCCGACACTTGATCTGCACCGTCACCACCGGGTCTGCCTTGATGTTGAGGTACCACATCGGGTTCTTCGGAAGACCGCCTTGCGACGCCACCAGAATCACGTTCTCGCCGTCCTCGAGGAACAGCAACGGACTGATCCGCTCCTCGCCGGATTTGCGACCGGTGGTGGTCAGCAGGCAGATCGGCAGCCCGCGAGGGAACGCGCTGCCGACCCGCCACTTGCTACCCAGCCGCCCGTCGGTGGCGCGATACATGGCGACGTTTGCCTTCGACATCCACTTGATGATCTTGACCGTCGCCGGAGCGTCGAGTCCCTTGGGTTTAGCTGGGGGAGTAGTCATCTCAGATACGCTCGATGATGGTTCCGGTGGCCAGTGCGCCGCCGGCGCACATCGTGATCAGAGCAGTCGAGCCGTTGCGACGCTCGAGTTCGTGCAGTGCGGTGGTGATCAGGCGAGATCCCGTGCTGCCGACCGGATGGCCCAGAGCGAGCGCGCCGCCGTTGACATTGACGTTGTCGAAGTCAGGTTCGTGAACCTGAGCCCAGGACAGTGCGACGGATGCGAATGCTTCGTTGATCTCGAACAGATCGAGGTCGCCGATCTTCATTCCGCTCTTCTCCAGGACACGGCTGGTTGCCTGCACCGGTCCGTCGAGGTGGAATTCCGGTTCCGAGCCGACCAGCGCCTGGGCGATGATGCGGGCGCGCGGCTTCAATCCGAGCGCGCGAGCCTTGTCCTCGTCCATGAGCAGGACTGCGGCCGCGCCGTCGGAGATCTGGGAAGACGTTCCGGCCGTGTGAATCCCGCCTTCGAGGACGGGCTTCAGTCGGGCAAGGGACTCCGCCGTCGTATCGCGCAGGCCCTGATCGCGATTGACGACCTTGGTCTCGCCCGTGAGGTTTCCTTCCTTGTCGACCTGGGGTGCCGAGAGTTCGAGAACCTCGCGGTCGAAACGTCCTTCCTCCCAAGCCTGCTTGGCCAGCGCCTGCGAGCGGACGCCGAGGGCTTCGACGTCGTCGCGGGTCAGTCCGCGTCGACGCGCGATGCGTTCTGCAGCTTCGAACTGGTTGGGCATGTCGATGTCCCACGTCGCGGGTCGGCGCGGTCCGGCCTGATCGCCGACGTTGGCGCCGAGGGGAACCTGGCTCATGGCTTCGATGCCGCAGGCGATACCGGCGTCGATGGCGCCGGTGGCGATCAGACCGGCGATCAGATGGTTCGCCTGCTGGGCCGAACCGCACTGGCAGTCCACGGTGGTTGCGCCGGTCTGCCACGGAAGTCCGGCGTGCAGCCAGGCCGTGCGCGTGATGTTGTTGGACTGAGCGCCGGCCTGGGTGACGCAGCCGCCGATCACCTGCTCGATCAGCAACGGGTCGATTCCCGACCGGTCGAGAACTCCCTTTTGTGCAGCTCCGAGGATCTCGGCGGCGTGCAGACCGGCGAGCCAACCTCCGCGCTTGCCGATCGGTGTACGGACAGCCTCGACGATTACTGGTGTGCCCACAGCGGGCTCCTTTCCTTGTAATGAAAAAGTAGAACAGGTTCTCTGCGGGAAGCAAGACCTGCCGACGTTTCCTTTCCTAGTAAGCAGGCTTGTGTTTCAATGAGAGTAGAACGTGTTACACATCACGGATCCCCATCACCCCTGTGATGAAAAGGCTTAGGGCAGGAGACATCAGTGGCACAGCCCGCATTCCCCGAGGGAATCGACTTCACGGACCCCGACATCTACGCGGAACGCATGCCGTTCGAGGAGTTCGCCGAACTCCGGAAGACGGCCCCCGTGTGGTGGAATCCGCAGCCTCCGGAAATCGGTGGATTCCAGGACGAGGGCTTCTGGGTGGTCACCCGTCATGAAGAGGTCAAGGAGGTCTCGCAGCGAAGCGACATCTTCTCGACCCACGAGAACACTGCGATTCCTCGCTTCGCCGACGACATCCCGCGCGAGAACGTCGAGATGCAGCGATTCATTCTCATCAACAAGGACGCTCCGGAGCACACCAAGCTGCGCAAGCTGGTATCTCGTGGATTCACCCCGCGCGCCATCAACAGCCTGCGCGAGGAACTGACCGAGCGTGCCGAAAAGATCGTCACGACCGCGGCTGCCGGCGGTGCCGGTGACTTCGTGGTTCAGGTCGCGTCCGAACTTCCGCTGCAGGCAATCGCCGAGCTTCTCGGTGTGCCGCAGGAAGATCGAATGAAGCTCTTCGACTGGTCCAACCAGATGACGTCGTACGACGATCCCGAGTTCGACATCGACCCGCAGGCAGCGTCGATGGAGATTCTGGGATACGCGTACCAGATGGCGGATCAGCGCAAGAAGTGTCCCGCCGATGACATCGTCACCAAGCTCATCGAAGCTGACATCGACGGAAATGAGCTCTCCCCAGAGGAATTCGGCTTCTTCGTGATCCTGCTTGCGGTCGCGGGTAACGAGACCACTCGCAATGCCATCACACACGGCATGGTTGCCTTCCTCGACAATCCCGACCAGTGGGAGCTGTACAAGAAGGAACGCCCCAAGACGGCGGCCGACGAGATCGTTCGTTGGGCGACCCCGGTGACTTCCTTCCAGCGCACCGCGCTCGAAGACACCGAACTCGGCGGACAGAAGATCAAGAAGGGCGATCGCGTCGTGATGATGTACGCGTCGGCCAACTTCGACGAGGACGTCTTCGAGAACCCGACGAAGTTCGACATCATGCGTGACCCCAATCCGCACCTCGGATTCGGCGGCACCGGTGCGCACTACTGCATCGGCGCCAACTTGGCCCGTCTGGAAATCGATCTGATCTTCAATGCGATCGCCGATCACCTACCCGACATCACCAGGCTCGGGGATCCCCGACGCCTTCGCTCGGGCTGGCTCAACGGCATCAAAGAGTTTCAGGTTGATTACAAGACATCGGGCTGCCCGGTCAAACACTGATCCGGACATATACTGACCTGGTAACCGGCGAGTAGGTTCTGTGTAGGTTTTCGGGAGTTGCCTCTGCACTCTCGAACACGCAGAACTACAGTAGACGTTCCGGGAAGCCACTTGTTGGCAACCTGGAACTGCGGCGGCGTCTGCGGGATCCCTCATCTCCCGTAGGCGCCGCCGTTTGTAGTTCAATCTCCAATTCAGCCGCCGTACGGTTTGGTGATGGCTTCCAGGAAATGTCCCGACGGGTCGAGGAAGTAGACCCCACGCCCACCGTCGTTGGTGTTGAAGCCGGTACTCGACTGGCGCGGATCGGCCCAGTGATCCAGTTTCAACGCCTGTATCCGCTGGTAGATGCCGTCGAAGTCATCCTCGGAGACGAGGAAGGCATAGTGCTGAGACGCAACCTCGGCGCCTTCTTCCACCTGTGCGAAGTCCAACGTCACGCCGTGCTCGAGTTCAACGCCGAGAAAGTAGCCGGCTTCGACTGGGCCTGGAAGACCGAACATGTGAGTGAAGAACCACGCAGACTCTTGTCGGTCTTTTGCGGCGATGATGGTGTGATTGAACGAAATGGTCATGAGTGACCCCTTGCGGTACGACGCCTCCATGCCTGACGCAGTCCGTCATCGACACGCGACGTTGGGAACCAGGAAACCATTTCGAGGTTCTCGGTGCAAGTACGACAGGCTGATTCGAATACGACGAGCGCGGCCCCGGTCGATGACCGGGGCCCCGCGCTCGTACTGTGGGTTCTCAGGCTTTGCGTGCCGTCTTCATCGCACGGTCCACTTCCCAGAATGCTCGAAGCGACGCGATCTTGCCGTCGTCGTTCACGCGATAGACGAACACGCCCTCGGCGTCGATGATCGAGCCGCCGATGGTGGTCCGGATCTTGCCGATGTTGACGTTCTCGTTGCCGCACACCAGTGAATCGTCGATCAGAAATTCGAGCTTGTCCGCGTTCGCGATCGTCATGTCGTAGAACTTGGAGATCGCTTCGCGCCCGTGATGGCCTTTGCCTTCGGGATCGAAGCCCGAAGGCCCGACCGGATCCTCCACCCAACCGTCCTCGGCGAAGAGGTCCAGCCAGGCTTCCTTGTTCTTGCCACTCGCTGCGGCGCGCGAAGCGTTACCCGCGACGCGGGCGGGGTGTTCGTCAGTCATCGCGACTCCTCAGTTGATGTACTGCTCGGCGAATTTGCGCATCGAATCCTGCTTTGCCTCCAGCGGGGCATCGAATCCGATTCCGTCGAAAACCCAAGGCACGGTGATGATGTCCGTGACGCCGGCATCTTCGAGCTCTGCGTAACCGTCCTTGCCGAAACGGTCGATGCACACCGTCTGGATTTCGAATGGCTCGTTCTCGCGGCCGTACTCGGCGCGCAGTTCGCGTAGTCGTGCGATCACACCCACCAGGTCGTCGAACTTGATCATCGCCGAGGTCCAACCGTCGCCGACTCGCGCAGCACGCTTGAGTGCGACCTCGGTGTGGCCGCCGACGTAGAACGGAACCGGCTTGGTGGGGGCCGGGCTCATCTGCAGGCGATCGAAATCGAAGAACTCACCGTGATACTCGACCATGCCGCCGCCGAGGATCAGTTTGAGGACGTCGATCATCTCGTCCACACGTGCGCCCCGACGCTTGTACGGAGCGCCGCACCACTCGAACTCTTCCGGAGCCCAGCCGATTCCGACGCCGAAGCCGAAACGGTTGTTCGTCAATGCCGCCACGGAACCGACCTGCCGCGCGAGCAGGACGGGATTGCGGCTACCCAGCTTGAGCACCTGGGTGTAGAACTCGATCTTCTCGGTCACCGCGCCCATTGCAGCCGCGGCGATGAGCGGATCGACCCAGGGGGTCTCGGCATTCCACATCCGAGACCCGTCCGGGGTGTACGGGTAATCCGCCGCCTGCGTTTCCATGAAGAACAGTGAATCGGGGAGAGCGATCGACGAAAAGCCGCATTCCTCGGCAGTTTTGGCGATACCGGCTAACTGGTCCAAGGGGTTCATGGCAACCCCGACGGTGTACTTCATCTTCGGCCTCTTCCTGATCGGCGTGTGTGCTGCTGCTTACGTGGTGGGACGTTCGGAGCCGACGACCCACATCGAGAAGTACTGCGAGCCACCGCCGTAGGCATGGCCGAGCGCCTTGCGAGCATCGGCCACCTGGTGATCGCCGGCGCGGTGCATGACCTGCATCGCCGACTCGGCAAAACGGATCATGCCCGAGGCGCCGATCGGGTTGGAGGAGAGAACACCGCCCGAGGCATTGACCGGGAGCTTGCCGCCGATCGCGGTTTCACCCGCCTCGGTGAGCTTCCAGCCCTGGCCTTCCTCCGCGAAGCCGAGGTTCTCGAGCCACATCGGCTCGAACCACGAGAACGGGACATAGATTTCGGCGCAGTCGATCTCGTTGAGCGGATCGGTGATTCCCGCTGACTTCCACAGTGCTGCTGCAGCGTCGCGGCCGGCCTGCGGATTGACCTGATCGCGTCCGGCATAGAAGGTCGGCTCGGTGCGCATCGCCGTCGCGTGGATCCCCGCGACCGAACGACCCTCGGCCTCGACCTGTGCGGCCGCTTCCTCGTTGCCGATCACCAGAGCGCACGCGCCGTCCGAGGACGGGCAGGTCTCGTCGTAGCGGATCGGATCCCAGAGCATCTGAGATGCCTGTACCGATTCGAGAGTGATATCCGGCTGCCGCAAGTGCGCATACGGATTGAGGCTGCCGTTGAGCCGATCCTTCACCGCGACGAGGTAGCCGATGTGCTCCGGTGCGCCCGATCGACGAATGTACGAACGGACGTGCGGGGCGAAGTATCCACCGGCACCGGCGCCGACGGGCATGTTGAACGGAACCGGTACGGACAGCGCCCACATGGCGTTCGACTCGGACTGCTTCTCCCAGGAAACCGTCAGAACCCGCTTGTGGACACCGGATTTGACCAGGCTGGAGGCGACGATAGCCGTCGAACCGCCCACCGATCCGGCAGTGTGAACACGCAGCAACGGCTTTCCGTTTGCGCCCAGAGCATCCGACATGGCGAGTTCGGGCATCATCGAACCCTCGAACAGGTCGGGGGCCTTTCCGATGACGACGGCGTCGATGTCGTCCCAGCCGACGTTGGCGTCGAGCATCGCGGCGTCGATGGCTTCACGAACCAAGCCCGCCATCGAGACATCGTGACGCTTTGCGACGTAGTGAGTTTGGCCGGTGCCGAGCACGGCCGCGAGTTGAGGCGTTCCGGCCATCAGTTCCGTCCCTCCAAGACTGCTACCAGGTTCTGCTGCAGCACAGGGCCGCTTGTTGCATGGGCCAGAGCGCGATTCGCCTGGCCGTCGAAGATTGCCTTGGCGGCGTGGCCGATTCGTTCCAGACCACCGGCGAACAGTGGGTTGCCGCTGAGCGGACCGCCGGACGGATTGATCGTGGTGGCGTCGGTCAGGCCGATCGCTTCCTTCAAGATCAATTCCTGGTGAGTGAACGGTGCGTGCAGTTCGGCGACGTCGATGTTGCCGACCTCGCCGCCCGTTGCCGCCTTGGCTGCCGACGTAGTGGACGGTGAGGTGGTCAGGTCACGTGCACCCAGGTTGGGGGAGTCGATGCGATGCTCGAGTCCGGTGATCCACGCCGGCCGCTCGCAGAGATCGCGGGCGCGGTTACCCGAGGCCAGGACGATTGCTGCCGCGCCGTCGGTGATGGGCGCACAATCGTGTGCGCGCAACGGATCTGCGAGGAAGGGGCTGGCGAGAAGGGCCTCGATGTCGACCTCGCCTGCGAGCTGAGCCTTCGGATTGCTCAGCGCGTGACGACGGCTACGAGCGGCAACCTCCGCCATGTCCTCGTGCGTCCACTTACCCGCGTCGAGTCCGAGTCGGGCTTGAAGTCCGGCGATCGAGACGGAGTCCGGCCACAGCGGAGTGACGAGGTACGGATCGAGCTGCATGGACAGGATCTTGCGCAGGTGCCCGGCGGAGGACTTGCCGAATCCGTACACCAGCGCGGTCTCGACCTCACCGGTCAAGATCTTGATCCACGCTTCGTAGAAGGCCCACGCAGCGTCCATCTCGACGTGAGATTCGTTGATCGGCGGGACCGCTCCGATGGAGTCGATGGCCGAGATGAAGGAGAACGCTCGTCCGGCCAGGTAGTCGGAAGATCCGGAGCACCAGAAGCCGATGTCTGACTTGGTGATTCCCAGATCGCTGTAGAGCTGCTGGAAGCACGGGACGAGCATCTCGACGCCGTTGGTGGTGCCGTTGGTTTCGCGGACGTGGGGTGCCTGAGCAAAGCCCACGACTGCTATGTCTGCAGAAGTCATTTCAGGAGCCTCACAGGTGGTGTTGGAAGGTGGAGTACTCGGCGTCGGGTTCACCTGTCGGCCGGAAGTATTCGATGTTCTCGAGGGTGTAACCCCACTCTTCGCGAGGCTTCCACTTGGCTTCGACGCGCATGCCCATCCGTACGTCCGCGGCATCACATTCGAGAATCAAGTGCAGGAACGGAATGTCAGCCCCGTCGAGAAGCACGTAGGCGGCCACGTAGGGCGGTTTGATTCGCTGCCCGAGGAACGGGACGTTGACGATGCAGAAGGTGGTGACAATTCCCTTGTCCGGCAGTTCGATCTGCTCGCTCGTCGGCTTCCCGTTGGTGGGATTCGCGCCGCGCGGTGGGATGTAGATCTTGTCTTCGGGTCCGCTGCGACCACCGATGAGCTTGCCTTCTGCGAGACCGCGGAGGTAGAAACTCTCCTCGGCCGAAGCGGAATGCATGAAGTGCAGGTCGACAGGCGTCGTGATCATGGTGACAGGATCGGCGGTGGAATCGACTGTCGCGATTCCATTTTCGCTCTCACCTGGTTCGAAGCACTCGATGTCCTTGATCTGCCCGATCCGCTCCGACGCCCAGCGAGCACGGACCCGCAGGCCGGTGCTGATGTCGTCGGGGGAGTCGACGTCGACTGCGTGGAGCATGGACGTGTCCGCGCCGTCGAGCTTGATCAGGGCCCACGCGAAAGGCTTCGTCAGTGGTTGACCCTCGATGGGTTCGGGCATCCACGTCCAACTCACGACCGTTCCGCCGTCGGAGACTCCGACGAAGTCGGTCAGTGGTTCGGCCGTGTCCGGATCGAATTCCGGTGGCGGCACGAAGACACGACCGTTCGACCCGCGTGCGCCGATCACCTTGCGATCACGCAGGGCAGTCACGAACGCGCCGATGGTCGGTCCCGTCGATCTGGTGTAGTCGAAATGGAGATTCAATGGTGCGCTCAGGGGCTTGTCGGCCACCCCGCTCTTTCCGATGGTCACAAGATCGAGTAGAACAGGTTCTAGAGATTGTGGCAAGAGTCACTTCTGATCACCGGCAATGTGGAGGCCTGCGATGAAGCTTGGGTTGCAACTCGGATACTGGGGCGCACAGCCGCCGGCAAACGCCCCGGAACTGATCGAGGCCGCGGAAGGCGCGGGATTCGACGCGGTCTTCGCAGCGGAGTCGTGGGGCTCGGACGCTTTCACCCCGCTCGCCTGGTGGGGATCGCGCACCGAGAACGTCCGTCTCGGCACCTCCGTCGTACAGATTTCGGCGCGAACACCGACCAGCTGTGCCATGCACGCGCTCACTCTCGATCACCTCAACGGTGGGCGAACGATCCTCGGGCTCGGCGTATCCGGACCGCAGGTCGTCGAAGGTTGGTACGGCCAGCCGTTCGAGAAGCCGCTCGCGCGCACCCGCGAATACGTCTCGATCGTGCGCCAGGTCCTCGCCCGTGAAGCGCCCGTCACCAGTCCCGGTCCCCACTACCCTCTGCCGTATGCGGGACCGGGTAGTTCGGGACTTGGCAAGCCGCTCAAGCCCATTACGCACCCGCTGCGTGCGGACATCCCGATCTGGCTCGGCGCCGAAGGGCCGAAGAACGTCGCGCTCGCCGGTGAAATCGCCGACGGCTGGCTGGCGATCTACTACACCCCGCGCCTGGCCCCGATGTACAACAAGTGGCTCGACGAAGGGTTCGCGCGCGCCGGGGCCCGTCGCAGTCGCGAAGACTTCGAGGTGGCCGCCACGTGCCAGGTCATCGTGACTGACGATCGCGCCGCTGCCATCGCCGCTCTCAAGCCGATGACCGCCCTCTACGTGGGCGGAATGGGCGCCCCGGAGTTGAACTTTCACGCGCAGGTCTACAAGCGGATGGGCTACGAGAAGGAGGTCGACGAGATCGGTCGCCTCTTCATGTCGGGCCGCAAGGACGAAGCTGCTGCCGTCGTCCCCGACGAGATGGTCACCGAGACCATGATCATCGGCAACGTCGACGAGGTGCGCGCAGACGTGAAGCGTTGGGAGGAAGCCGGAGTCACGATGCTGCTGGTGACCTGCCGCGACGCCGACCATGTGCGAGAGCTCGCGGCCGCGGTGGGTGGTTGAGCGGGGCACCCCCTTTTTTTTCGAGCGGTACCCCCCTTTTTTCGAGCGAACGGCACGTTCAGCGCATCTGAGGCGCTGAACGTACCTTTCGCTCGCCCAAAGTTATCCACAGGCGCACCGAAACCCCAGTTCGCCGCCGGGGCCCGCGCTGATGCTCGAGTCATGCTGCAACCATGCGGCGAGGAACGTGGGGCGATGATCTGGACGCGATTTACCGCGTCAGTCGAAGCGGAGTGATCCGAACGGCGGAGTTGGCGCGATTGGGCGTGTCCAACTCCGCAGTGCACACCCGGTGTCGGGTAGGTGGACCGTGGCAGCGCATATTGCCGGGGGTCATTCTGCTCAGAAACGGTCAACCGACGCCACGTCAACGCTCGATCGCTGCGCTCATGTTGAGCGGTGACGATTCCCTGCTGACCGGGCGATCAGCCATGTCGGAGTACGGATATCGAACGCACTCGGGGGATGTGCAGGTGCTCATCCCCATCGACCGTCGAGTTCAATCGGTTGGGTTCGTCACGGTGGAGCGCACTGTTCGACTGCCCGAGCCGGAGATTCGGAACGGTCTGCGCTGTGCTCCGCTGCCGCGAGCGTTACTCGACGCTGCGAGGCGGTACAAGGCGCTCGATCCCACACGGGCGCTCATCGCTGAGGCTGTTCAGCGCGGCGATGTCTCGGTGCGCGAACTTGCGAAGGAACTCGAAGCGGGTAGCAGTCGGGGTTCCGCGCTACCTCGGGTCGTGTTGCGCGAAGTGAACGCGAACGTCCACTCGGTTCCGGAGGTTCACGCGCGAAAATTGTGGCAGCGGAGCGGGCTGCCGGAAATGTTGTTCAACCATGAGATCCGGGATGCCAACGGGGACTTCATCGCAGTTCCGGACGGATGGATCGATTCGGTTGCCTTCGCGTGGGACATCGACTCCTTGGAATGGCATGCCGCGCCGACGGACTACAAGCGCACGGTGGAGCGTCGGACGCGTATGCAGAATGCGGGAATCATCGTGTTGCCGACGGTGCCCAGTGCACTGCGAACGGACCCTGATCGCGTGATCGAGGACCTGCGTGCGCACTACAGATTGGCGCAGTCACGTCCCCGGCCGCAGGTGTTCGCGAGGTCGAGATGGGTGAAATTGGACGAAACCGGCTGAGCGAAAGTGCCTTTCGGCGCACTGAAGGCGCCGAAAGGTACGTTCGCTCGAAAAGGGGGTGGGTGGGACCGAGAGCGGACAGGAAA
>NZ_JBXAFO010000016.1:0-146294 GCF_058793255.1 Rhodococcus sp. MPR-R1B | reverse complement strand
CCGATCCAGTTGAAGATCTTCACACCCGTCGGCACGGCGATCAGGAACGTCATGAACGAGAAGTACGGCAGGAGAACAGCGCCTGTTGCGTACATGTGGTGAGCCCACACCGCGATCGACAGAGCGGCGATGGCCAACGTTGCGTACACCAGACCGCTGTAGCCGAAGATCGGCTTACGGCTGAAGACCGGGAAGATCTCCGAGACGATGCCGAAGAACGGCAGCGCGATGATGTACACCTCGGGGTGACCGAAGAACCAGAACAGGTGCTGCCACAGGAGCACACCGCCCGTTGCCGGGTCGAAGATGTGCCCACCGAGATGGCGGTCGACGAACAGGCCCATGAATGCAGCGGTCAGCAGCGGGAACGCCAGCAGGATCAGGATGCTGGTGATGAAGATGTTCCAGGTGAAGATCGGCATGCGGAACATGGTCATACCGGGTGCGCGCAGGCAGATCACGGTGGTGACCATGTTGACGCCACCGAGGATGGTGCCGAGGCCGGCGACGGCCAGACCCAAGACCCACAGGTCGGCGCCGACGCCGGGGCTGTGCAGCGCGCTGGTCAGCGGCGTGTATGCCGTCCAACCGAAGTCTGCTGCGCCACCGGGCGTGACGAATCCGGCCGTCGTGATGATCGCACCGAACAGGTACAGCCAGTAGCTGAACGCGTTCAGGCGCGGGAACGCGACGTCGGGTGCACCGATCTGGAGCGGAAGAATGTAGTTCGCGAAGCCGAAGACGATCGGGGTCGCGTACAGCAGCAGCATGATCGTGCCGTGCATGGTGAACAGCTGGTTGAACTGTTCGTTGGAAAGGAACTGCATGCCGGGTACAGCAAGTTCGGCACGCATCATCAGTGCCATGAGGCCACCGATGAGGAAGAAGGCGATGGAAGTCGCCAAGTACATGATTCCGAGCACCTTGGGATCGGTGGTCGTGATCATCTTGAAAATGAATGAGCCCTTGGGTCCCTGCCGCGGCGGGTAAGGCCTGGCCGGCGCTATCGTGGGGACTGGCTGGGGCGCTACGGCAGTCACTGATCCTCCTGAATGTGCCTTTGGTCGCTCCGCAGACTCCGTCAAAGAGCCCTTGGTTGCGCCCGCAGGGTCCGTCGCCCGGGCTGCGGACAACGGCTTCTGGCTTGCGCTCATCGAATCGTAGACCGTGACTCCGAGGCACCGCGACCCGGTCCTACCCTGCGTCGTACTCGAGCATCCGTTTTTGGGGGCACCAAACGAACGACCTGCGGTTTATGTTCCCTCGGGAGTCCGAACCCACATCCGAATCGGCGTGTCGTACCCGTCGAAGAATTCGGCCGGTGTCCGTTTTCGGCCATCTCCTCCACTGATAAGGTCACCCTCGCCTAACTCACCTCAGGAGTATTCAGTGAAATTCTTTCCCCGCCGCGCCGCGCTGGTAGCCGTCGCAGCCTCGATCGCCTTGGTCGTTCCAGCCTGCTCGAGTAACGACGAGCCCGCTGCAACCACCACCTCGACCGAGTCGGGCGCATTCCCCCGCACGATCGAACACTTCCGTGGAAGCACCGAAATCCCGGCAGCACCCCAGCGGATCGTCGCGCTCGACAACAGCTTCACCGACGCCGTCCTTCTCCTCGAATCCCCGCTCGTCGGCTACGTCGACTACCGCGAGCCCGGTCTGCCCGACTACCTCGGATCCTCGCGGGAGGAATTCGCCGCGGACGCCGTCTCGGTCGGCACGGTCAGCAGTGCAAGCCTCGAGAAGATCGCCGCACTGCAGCCGGACCTCATCATCTCCGCCGAGGTCCGCGACGGGAAGAACTACGAGCAGCTCTCCGCAATCGCGCCCACCGTCTTCACCCAGACAACCGGTCCGACGTGGAAGGACAACATCCGCGTAGTCGGTCAAGCGCTGGGCAAGGAATCGCTGGCCGAGGCGAAAATCTCCGAATACGAAACTCGCGCGGCTGCCGTCGGCAAGGAAATCAACGAGAAGGCGAACAACCCGGTCATCTCGGTAGTCCGGTTCGCCGGTGAACCGACCGCACGTCTCTACCGCACCACCTCGTTCAGCGGCATCGTTCTTCAGGACGCCGGATTGAAGCGCCCGGACAACCAGGGACCTGACCCCGCCGACGCCGGCAACATCATGATGAAGATCAGCCCCGAGCTGATCAACGAAGCCGACGCGGACGTCATCTTCATCAGCACCTGGCAGGACGCCGAGGGCAAGAGCGCCGAAGCCGCGAAGCCGTTCCTCGAGAGCCCGCTGTGGCAGACGCTTCGAGGACGCAAGGTCGATGTGGACGATTCACGGTGGATGTCGCCGGTCAGCATCCAGGGCGCCCACATGATCCTCGACGACCTCTCGGACACGTTCGAGGTGGACAAGCAGAACAGCTGAGTCGAACAGCTAACCTGAACGGCGCCCGCTCACACAGGAAGCCGTCGACTTGTCTGTTCTCTCACGCACGTCTGTTCTCTCACGCACGACCGCCCGCACGTCCGTTCGTCGTGTCTCGATCCTGGGGATCACCGCCACGATGCTCGTCCTCGGTGGTTGCTCGTCCGACTCGTCGGACGATCCGGCGAGCACCATCGTCCGGACCACTACGTCGATCGCCGGTGCCGGCGTGATGGGCATCGAACGCGACACCGCCACCGCGTGCCCGACGCCGACGCAAGCCGACCCGGGAGCGGGCCCCGGGGTGAAGCGTCGAGTCGTACACACTGCGGGTGAAACCGAGGTTCCTTCCGATCCCCAACGGATCGTGGTCCTCGACAGTGTCTCGATGGACGCCGTGTGCGCCCTCGGTCTGTGGGAGCGGGTAGTGGGCGCCGCAACCGGTGTCGACTCGCCACAACCGTCGTACCTGGGTTTCGGCATCTCGGAGATTCCGAGTGTCGGCCCCGTGAGCGCACCTGACGTCAACGCCGTGAAGGCCGCCGCGCCGGACTTGATCCTCGGGTCCAGTCCGGCGTCCGACGGCTTGTACGGGCAACTCGACGCCATCGCCCCCACCGTGTTCGCGGGCTCGGATCCCGTGTACTGGAAAGCGCAGTTCGCCCTCGCCGGCCAGGCACTGGGCCGTTCGTCCGCGGCTGCGACGGAGCTGGACCGCTACCAGCAGGACGTCGTGCAGCTCGGCGACGCATTGAATGCATCGCAGACGCAGGCATCAGTGGTTCGGTTCGGTTCGAAGGACCTGCAGATCGAGGGCCCCGCATCCTTCGCCGGACAGATCCTCAGCGACGTCGGCGTCCGGCGCCCACCGGCGCAGCGATTGACCGATGCGACCACGGCACCGATTCCGGCCGACGATCTCAGCGCCGCCGAAGGGGACTTGATCTACGTACTCTTCGACGGGCCGAACGGTCGTACCTACGGCACCGAGGTCATGAAGAGCGACCAGTGGCAGGACCTCGCCGCTGCCACCGACCGACGTGTGTTCGTAGCGGAAGACGACATCTGGAGCGGAAACGGGATGACTGCTGCCCGTGCCGTATTGGCGGACTTGAAGGGAACCTTGAACGGATATGCCAGCTGACTGGAACGAACCACAACTCCGACATTCGAAGCGGCTCGCCACAACTGTGACGGTCGGGTTCTGACATGCCGATCCCGGAATTCATTGTCGCTTTGCGCGAGAAGGTCGGTCATGCGCCGCTCTGGCTGTCCGGAGTGAGCGTCGTGATCCGCGACGACGACGGCCGGATCCTGCTCACCCGCCGCGCCGACAACGGTCAGTGGGCCGTCGTGTCCGGCGTTCTCGAGCCTGGGGAGGAACCGTCGGCGGCGGCGGTGCGCGAGGCGAAGGAAGAAACCGGCGTCGACGCCGAATTGGTTCGGATCACGAGTATCGATGTCACAGAACCCATTACGTACCCCAATGGTGACGTGACTCAGTACCTCGACGTCTGCTTCCTGGCCAGGTGGACCGACGGAGATGCACACGTGGCGGACGACGAAAACCTCGAGGTCGCGTGGTTCGCGCCGAGCGAACTGCCTTCGGACATGACGGAAACCTCGCGTCTGCGCCTCGCAAAAGCGTTGCAGGACAAGCCGGAAGCGTGGTTTCAGCGCTAGCCCGCTCTCAATACACGGCCGAAGCCCGATTCCCGCGTGTGCAGGAGTCGGGCTTCGGCGTGTAGGTCGCTCTAGAAGTCCCAGTCGTCGTCTTCGGTGTTGACGGCTTTGCCGATGACGTAGGAGCTACCCGAGCCGGAGAAGAAGTCGTGATTCTCGTCCGCATTCGGTGAAAGTGCCGACAGGATAGCCGGATTGACGTCCGTCTCGTCCTTCGGGAAGAGGCCTTCGTAGCCGAGATTGTTGAGCGCCTTGTTGGCGTTGTAGCGCAGGAACTTCTTGACATCCTCGGTCAGACCGACGCCGTCGTAGAGGTCCTGGGTGTAGTCGACCTCGTTCTCGTAGAGCTCGAAGAGCAACTCGAACGTGTAGTTCTTGAGCTCTTCACGCTCGGCCTCGGTGAGCTGTTCGAGGCCCTTCTGGTACTTGTAGCCGATGTAGTACCCGTGCACAGCCTCGTCGCGGATGATGAGGCGGATGAGGTCTGCGGTGTTGGTGAGCTTGGCTCGCGAGGACCAGTACATCGGCAGGTAGAAGCCGGAGTAGAAGAGGAAGCTCTCGAGGAGCGTCGATGCGACCTTGCGCTTGAGCGGCGACTCGCCGTTGTAGTAGTCGAGAACGATCTGCGCCTTGCGCTGCAGGTTGGGGTTCTCCTCCGACCAGCGGAACGCGTCGTCGATGTCGGGGGTGGAGCACAGCGTCGAGAAGATCGAGCTGTAACTCTTCGCGTGCACCGATTCCATGAAGGCGATGTTGGTGTACACCGCTTCTTCGTGGGGAGTGATCGCGTCCGGGATGAGGCTGACGGCGCCGACCGTTCCCTGGATGGTGTCGAGCAGCGTCAGGCCCGTGAAGACGCGCATGGTGAGCTGCTGCTCCTGCGCGGTCAGCGTTCCCCAGGACGGGATGTCGTTGGAGACCGGCACCTTTTCGGGCAGCCAGAAGTTGCTGACGAGGCGATCCCATACCTCGGCGTCCTTCTCGTCCTGGACGCGATTCCAGTTGATGGCGGAAACGCGACTGACCAGCTTGACCATAATTCCTACCTAGCGAGAGAGATACTGCCGAATGTTGGCTTGCCTGAACACTACCCGTTGTGTCGGGTCCGCGATGCCAACACAACAACATGTGTCGCACGCGCCCCTCCACGAGTACAAAAAATGTGATATCAATTAAATATCACTTACCGATGGAAAGCGAGTCTCGCATGACCAGCACACCCACCGTGGCCGAGAAACCGACCGGTGTCGCCACCACAACGATCGCCGAACGCCCAGGCTGGGACCTGTCCGGCAGCTGGATGCTCCTCGGCGGCGTCCTTCTCTTCCTGGCCGGAATCGCGCTGTCCGTCGTTGGCGGAGTTCTGGGACTCTTCGCCCTGATTCCGGTCGGAGTGGTGCTGTTCATCGCGTCACTCCCCCTCCTGATGGGCCTGACCTTGGTGCAACCTAATCAAGCCCGAGTTCTGCAACTTCTCGGAAGCTCGTACAGCGGCACCTTGCGCACGCCGGGACTGCGATGGACAAACCCGCTGACGGTCCGTCGATCGATCTCGACGCGCATCCGAAACCATGAGACCGGTCAGGCGAAAGTGAACGACGCCGACGGCAATCCCATCGAGATCTCGGCGGTGGTCGTCTGGCAGGTGGCCGACACAGCGCTCGCCTCGTTCCAGGTGGACGATTACGAGGAGTTCGTCTCCGTACAGACCGAGGCGGCCGTCCGCCATATCGCCGGTAGCTACCCGTACGACGCCGAAGGCCGAGTCTCGTTGCGCGAGAACGCCGACATCATCACCACCACCTTGTCGGAGGAGGTTCACGCCCGCGTGCGTGCGGCGGGTGTCGAAGTTATCGAGACACGCATCAACAGGCTCTCGTATGCACCGGAGATCGCCAGCGCGATGCTTCGGCGCCAGCAAGCGGGTGCTGTGATAGCCGCCCGCAAGCAAATCGTCGAAGGTGCGGTGTCCATGGTCGACATGGCACTCAAGCAGCTCGAGGAAAAGCACGTCGTCGAACTCGACGAGGAACGCAAGGCGACGATGATCAGCAACCTTCTGGTCGTGCTGTGCGGCGACCGCGACGCACAACCGGTGCTCAACACCGGTTCGCTCTACCAGTAAAGGAAAGGCCACATGGCCACGGATCCAGCTCCGCGATCCGAGCGTAAGAAGATCCTGCTTCGGTTGGACCCAGCGGTACACGACGCGCTTGCCCGCTGGGCCGCCGACGATCTCCGAAGTACCAACGCCCAGATCGAGTTTCTCCTTCGGCGCGCACTCACCGAACACGGTCGTATGCCGAAGAATGCCGGCAAGATGCACGGTCCCGGCCGCCCGCCGGCCTGATACCCCTGTGCGCCTTTTCGGTAGTAACCACTACCGAAAAGGCGCACGGGGGCGGAGCCCTTTACAGCATGCAGGAAACGCAGCCCTCGACCTCGGTGCCTTCGAGTGCCATCTGACGCAGACGGATGTAGTACAGCGTCTTGATGCCCTTACGCCACGCGTAGATCTGCGCCTTGTTGATGTCGCGAGTGGTTGCGGTGTCCTTGAAGAACAGCGTCAGCGACAGGCCCTGGTCGACGTGTTGCGTTGCGGCAGCATAGGTGTCGACGATCTTCTCGTACCCGATTTCGTAGGCATCCTGGTAGTACTCCAGGTTGTCGTTGGTCAGGTAGGGCGCCGGGTAGTAGACGCGGCCGATCTTGCCTTCCTTGCGGATCTCGATCTTCGACGCCACCGGGTGGATGGAGCTGGTGGAGTAGTTGATGTACGAGATCGAGCCGGTCGGCGGGACGGCCTGAAGGTTCTGGTTGTAGATACCGTGCTTCTGAACCGAAGCCTTCAGCTCACGCCAGTCGTCCTGAGTGGGGATGTGCAGCTTCGCATCGGCGAAGAGTCCGCGAACCTTGTCGGTTGCCGGCTCCCAAGCCTGATCGGTGTACTTGTCGAAGAATTCACCCGAGGCGTACTTCGACTCCGGGAAACCCTTGAAGTACGAGCCGCGCTCGATGGCGATCTTGTTCGACGCACGCAGTGCGTGGAACAGCACGGTGTAGAAGTAGATGTTCGTGAAGTCGATGCCTTCTTCGCTGCCGTAGAAGATCCGCTCACGAGCGAGGTATCCGTGCAGGTTCATCTGACCGAGGCCGATGGCGTGAGAGTCGTTGTTGCCCTGCTCGATCGACGGCACCGAGTAGATGTGCGTCTGGTCGGACACTGCCGTCAATCCGCGGATCGACACTTCGATGGTCTTGGCGAAGTCGGGCGAGTCCATGGTCTTCGCGATGTTCAGCGAACCCAGGTTGCAGGAGATGTCCTTGCCGACCTTCGAGTAGGACAGGTCGTCGTTGAACAGTGAAGGCGTCGAAACCTGCAGAATCTCCGAGCACAGGTTCGAGTGCGTGATCTTGCCCTCGATCGGGTTTGCCCGGTTCACCGTGTCCTCGAACATGATGTAGGGGTAGCCCGATTCGAACTGCAATTCGGCGACGGTCTGGAAGAACTCGCGAGCTTTGATCTTGGACTTGCGAATTCGCTTGTCGTCGACCATCTCGTAGTACTTCTCGGAGACGTTGATGTCGGAGAACGGAACTCCGTAGATGCGCTCGACGTCGTACGGCGAGAACAGGTACATGTCCTCGTTCTTCTTCGCCAGTTCGAACGTGATGTCCGGGATCACGACGCCGAGTGAGAGCGTCTTGATACGGATTTTCTCGTCGGCGTTCTCACGCTTGGTGTCGAGGAACCGGTAGATGTCGGGGTGGTGCGCATGCAGGTACACAGCACCGGCGCCCTGACGCGCACCCAACTGGTTGGCGTAGGAGAACGAGTCCTCGAGAAGCTTCATGATCGGGATGACACCCGAACTCTGGTTCTCGATCTTCTTGATCGGGGCGCCGTGCTCACGAACGTTGGTGAGCAGCAAGGCAACTCCGCCACCGCGCTTGGACAACTGCAGTGCCGAGTTGATGGAGCGACCGATGGACTCCATGTTGTCTTCGATACGAAGCAGGAAGCAGGACACGGGCTCACCGCGCTGCTTCTTGCCCGAGTTCAGGAACGTCGGGGTGGCGGGCTGGAAGCGTCCGGCGATGATCTCGTCGACGAGTTCGACGGCCAGGTCTTCGTTGCCTGCGGCCAGGGTGAGCGCAACCATGCAGACACGATCTTCGAAACGCTCGAGGTAGCGCTTACCGTCGAAGGTCTTGAGCGTGTAGGAGGTGTAGTACTTGAATGCACCCAGGAACGTCGGGAAGCGGAACTTCTTGGCGTACGCGTGATCGATCAGGAACTTCACGAAAGTACGTGAGTACTGATCGAGAACCTCGGGCTCGTAATAGTTTTCCTCGACGAGGTAGTCCAGCTTCTCGTCGAGGTTGTGGAAGAACACGGTGTTCTGGTTGACGTGCTGCAAGAAGTACTGACGGGCTGCAGCGACATCCATCTCGAACTGGATCTCACCGTTGGCGCCGTACAGGTTGAGCATGGCGTTGAGTGCGTGGTAGTCGAGACCGTTGGTGGAATCGCCGCCGCGCGCATCACGCTCTACGCTTCCTGCCGCGATCGTGTCAGTGATGGTTGGCGCCACTGCCCGTGCTCCTTCTCTGTTTCGAGATGATTCCAGAACTCCCCCAAGCCTTCTCGTACCCGGTCGACGTCCTCGGCAGTGCCCATGAGTTCGAACCGGTACAGAAAAGGAACGTGGCATTTCTGGGAAATGATGTTTCCTGCATAGCAAAAGGACTCACCGAAATTGGTGTTTCCCGCCGCGATCACTGCTCTGATCAACGACCTGTTGTGTGGATTGTTCAAAAAACGAATGACCGGCTTCGGTACATAACTGGTGTCGCGCCCTGTCACGGTGACCCCGCCACCATAGGTGGGCAGAATCAGCACATAGGGCTCGTCTACACGAAATGAGCCGTCACGGTCATGGATAGGTATACGTGTCGCAGGCAGGCCGAGACGTTGAACGAATCGGTGGGTGTTCTCCGACACGCTGGAAAAATAGACCAGCGAAGTCATCGGTTGTCACCATTTTCTTGTACGGTGCCCGGAACTACTCAGATGTGTCGGCGGAGGTGTCCACCGCCGACACTGCGGCGCTTCAAGCAGCGACGGTCAGGGTCTTGATGCGATCAGGACGGAAGCCCGACCAGTGATCTTCACCGGCAACCACGATGGGTGCCTGGAGGTACCCGAGAGCCATGACGTAGTCGCGGGCTTCGGCATCCTCGGTGATGTCGATGACGTTGTATTCGAGACCGGCCTTGTCCAGGGCGCGGTAGGTGGCATTGCACTGAACGCAAGCGGGCTTGGTGTAGACGGTGATGCTCATGAGAGTCCCTCTTTCGCTTAGCCAACAAAGGCCGATGTAGTGATGTTCAGCACCGATACGACCGATTGCCGGAGTCTCGCTCGAGGCGTTCCGCGTTGTGGTCTCTCAGTGCTCAAGACACTACACCTAGTGGCCGACAGAAACACATAACGCGAGATGTTGTGAGTCACATCGTTGGAATTCCCAGGTCGCCCCAGTTCAGCGCCTTCATTTCCCGGCGCGTCGGCGTGTCGCGCGTCACAGTTCCTTTTTGTGCTCGCCAGCCTCTGGGAGCCGCGCCACGGACCTACCATGAGCGTCGTGGAAACACCCCCGAAGGACGAGGCTCCACGCCACCAGGCAACCGTGACGAGAACACAGCAGGTGACACCGTTGATGCGCAGAATCACCTTCGGTGGGGAGGGCCTGAGCGACTTCGAGACGAGCGGGAGCCCCGACGAACGGGTGCTCGTCAGATTCCCCCTCGATCCCCCTCACGCCCGTAGTTACACGGTCCGGCGCTGGCAGCCGTCGAAGAACGAACTGGAGATCGACTTCGTTCTCCACGGCCACGGCGGCGCGGCACTCTGGGCCGCGACTGCGCAACCGGGCGAGACCGTTCACCTCTCGACGGCGAGCGGGTGGTTCACGCCGCCGGCAGGTTGCGACTGGCTGCTGATGGTCGCCGATCACGCCGCTCTGCCCGCGATCGGGCGAATTCTCGAAGAAGCACCCGACGGTCTACCGATCCACGTCATCGCGCAGGTACCCGCGCCGAGCGAACAGCAGACGTTCACGACGCGCGCCGACGCTCACTACCGATGGATCGAGGAATCGGACTCGCTGCTCGCCGAATTGGCCGACGCTGCCCTGCCCCCCGGCGAGGGCTACATCTGGTGTGCAGTCGAGGCCGCGGCCGCCAGACGCATCCGCACTCACCTGCGTCGAACATGGGAAATCCCGGCAACCCGCATGCACGTGATGGGTTACTGGCGGGAGGACAAGGAGAACTGGGAGCGTCGGTACGCCGCCGTCGCCGACCGTATCGATGCTGCGATGGGCGAAGCGATGATGGCCGGCAAGGATTTCGAGTCGGTTCGCGACGCGGTCGACGACGCGATGGAACGCGAAGGGCTCTAGCGCGCATACGAGTGAGGACCACACCTTCCGGCATGGCCCTCATTCGTGAAACGAATTACGCGTTGACGAGCTGCTTGCCGGCGTCGACGAGGTCGGAGACGACCTTGGAGACCTGAGCGAGCACCTCTGCGTTCTCACGCGGGTGCAGCTCACCGAACAGTGCGCCGGTTCCACCGATGCTCAGTGCAGTGTCCTCGACGACCTTGCCGCCGGCGATACGGACTGCCTTGGTGGTGTCTTCGTGTGCCCACTTGGCGCCGTTGCCGCTGGGCGAAGCGCTGATGACTGCGACAGCCTTGTCCTTGACTGCACCGACACCGTACGGACGCGAGATCCAGTCGATGGCGTTCTTCAGAACTGCGGGAATGGTGCCGTTGTACTCGGGGGTGACGAGCAGGAACGCGTCCGCGTCGCTCGCAGCAGAGCGCAGTGCGTCGACAGCGGGGATGGAAGCACCCTCGACGTCGATGTCTTCGTTGTAGAAGGGGACGTCGGCGAGGCCTTCGAAGACCGTCAGCGTGGCACCCTCGGGTGCGGCGGACACAGCCGTCTCGGCAAGCTGGCGGTTGACGGATCCGGCGCGCAGGCTGCCGACGAGAACGAGAACATTGGTCTGTGACATAGCGAGTTTCCTTCGAGAGTGGTGCGGTTGGTGGCTCCGGTTGAAAGTTATATCAACTAAACGGACCGCGGTCCACTTACATTCCCCGGCCCTGTAACCTGATCCCGTGAGCGCAATCCCCCTCCCCCAGATCGGCGCCGCGCCGGTCGAGCGCGGTGACGCAGCACGTAACCGCGTACTTCTGCTCGACGCCGCAGCCCTCCTCGTTGCCGAGCGAGGTGTCGACGCGGTGACGATGGATGCTGTCGCGTGCCGGGCCGGTGTGGGCAAGGGCACAGTTTTTCGGCGCTTCGGCAATCGATCGGGACTGATGCAGGCACTGCTCGATCACACCGAGCGAGAACTGCAGCAGGCATTCATGTTCGGCCCCCCACCGTTGGGTCCGGGCGCGCCGCCGATCGAGCGCCTCATCGCGTTCGGACGAGCCCGGATTGCCATGGTGGAAGTACAGGGCGAAGTCCTCCGAGCGGCGGAAAACGCTCCTGAATACCGCTTTGGCGGTCCGGCCCGGGCTCTCGGCATCGCTCACGTCATCGGGCTTCTTCGAGGAGCCGGCGTCGAGGGCGACCTCGATCTGCTCGCTTCAGCACTGTTGGCACCGCTCGAAGCGTCGCTCGTCCTTCATCAGGTGCGCGATCTCGGGATGACCACCGAGCGTCTGGCCGCCGGCTGGGAAGACCTTGCCCGGCGCGTTACTCGATGTTGACTCCCCCGATCCGTCCCACCGCTTAATGTGAGCCCATGCGCATCGCTGCTGCCGTCATCGGCTTCCTGACCATCGCCGCGGTAAGCGGTTGCTCCGCTTCGTCCGACTCCCCCGAAGACAAGACGGATCCCTCCGGTCGTGTGTTCATCTCGACCTCCGTGGATGGAACACAAATTCCCGGCGGCGGCCCGCTGACTCTCGACTTCAGCCAGGCCGGTCGAGTGTCCGCGAGCGCCGGATGCAACACGGCAAACGGTTCGGTCGAGTTCACCGACGGCACGCTGACCACCGGCACCATGGCGTCGACCATGATGGGCTGCCCTCCCGGCATCGCCGAATCCGACTCCTGGACAACAACATTGCTGACCGCTGCGCCGGCGTGGAGCCTCGACGGCGACACCCTCGTCCTGACATCGAAGGACGCCACAGTCACCCTGCAGGACAAGAAAATCGTCACGCCGGATCGACCGCTGCAGGGCACGACGTGGACTGTCACGTCCCTCATCAGTCCCGATGCGATCAGTACGAGCCTGGCTCTGGAGACGTCAGCTCCCGAACTGACGATTGCCGCAGACGGTTCGGTCAGCGGGAGCACCGGATGCAATCGCATGACCGGAAGCGCCCAGACGTCCGACACCACAGTCACGTTCACGCCGATGGCAACCACGCGTATGGCTTGCCCCGAGGAGAACATGGACATCGAGCGCCAGATCCTGGCGGTGCTCGACGGCGAAGTGAGCTACACCGTCGACGCCGACACGCTGACCCTGCGCAAGCCCGACGACACCGGATTGATACTGACTGCGCAGGCTTGACCAGACGCTGCAGGCTCGATCAGACGTTGTCGAGCAGCCAGCGCCCCAATTCGCGGGCGCTGGCATCGATCATCGCGGGCCAGTCCAAGGCCGAGTCGTCCGCGTGATCGCTGACATGTTTGACGAGTCGGCAGGTAGCACCCGCAGCTTGTGCGGCGAATGCGATGGCAAACCCCTCCATGTCGACCAGATCGGCTCGCTGCGCAAGGGCGTCCCGGGTTGCAGCGTCGGCGATGAATGCGTCGCCGGTCGCCAACACCGAGTCGTCACCGCCGGCGAGCTCCAAACGGTCCGCGACGTCGTGCCCCAGCGCTCGGATCGCGGTGCTGCTGATGTCGTGATTGATGACGACGCCGGGAATATAGAGGCCGCCGTGGTGCGCGTGCAGCGCACCGGCTGTCCCGATGTTGACGACCAGCGGCAGATCATCCCGCTCGTACCGCGCGAGAGCAGAGGCGACTGCTGTTGCAGCACTGACCTTTCCAATCCCCGTGATCAGCAGTTCGTATCCTTGCGGCACGTATGCCGCTTCCGACTTCGTCGCACTGACCACCAGAACGTTGTTCGCACTCATGTGCGCGACCGTACCGCCCCGGATACGGTGGCACTGCACGCGCCTGCTCACATCGCTAGAGTCCATTCATGGCCACACTGCGTGAAAGCATCATCGAAGAACTCGGCACAAAGCCGACAATCGACGCCGCAGCGGAGGTTCGCGCGCGAGTCCAGTTCCTGAAGGACTACGTGCGCTCGACCCCCGCCAAAGGGTTCGTTCTGGGAATCAGCGGCGGTCAGGACAGCACGCTCGCCGGAGCCCTCGCCCAACGCGCGGTCACGGAACTTCGTGAAGAAGGCCACGAGGCCGAGTTCGTCGCCGTTCGACTCCCCTACGGCGCGCAGGCCGACGAATCCGACGCTCAGATCGCGCTCGGCTTCATCAAGCCGGACCGCTCTCTCACGGTCAACGTCAAGCCTGGCGCCGACGCCACGGCCCGTGAGGCCTCCGAGGCGTTGGGGAACGGCGAACTACGCGACTTCGTCCGTGGCAACATCAAGGCGCGCGAACGAATGGTCATTCAGTATGCGATTGCCGGTCAGCTCGGCTACCTCGTGATCGGTACCGACCACGCCGCAGAAGCGATTACCGGCTTCTTCACGAAATTCGGTGACGGCGGTGTCGACATCACGCCGCTCACCGGCTTGAGCAAACGCCAGGGCGCTGCATTGCTGCAGGAATTGGGCGCACCCGAGAGCACGTGGCGCAAGGTGCCGACCGCCGACCTCGAGGACGACCGACCCGCGCTACCCGACGAAGTTGCCCTCGGCGTCACGTACTCACAGATAGACGACTACCTCGAAGGAAAGGACGTTTCCTCCGAGGTAGCCGAGAAGCTCGAGAAGATGTTCACCAACACTCGTCACAAGCGCACGGTGCCGGTCACACCCCTCGATGACTGGTGGAAGTAACTCCTACCAGAGCTCTTACCAGCGACTAGCTACCGAACAGGCTGCCGAAGACGTCGCCCAGCGAACCCGTTCCCGAAGCCGGATCCTTCTTCGCGAAGTTGGTGGTGCATCCGTTGAACTGCACTGCATCGACCAGCGTCGACGTGGCGGCGGAACCGGTGCCCACGCTGACGCCGTAGTGGTCGACTACCGCGTTCGGGTTCGCGGCGACGATGTCAGCCAAAGGCACTGACACGCGGTCCTTGGCGCCGTCGATGTTCTGAGTGCTCCACCACACGCCCTTCTGGAGATCCGCGTGAACGCCGCCGTCAGCCGTCGGCGTCGCGTCGGGTCCCGGGACCCACACCAGGGTGGTGAATCCGTTCTCGAACTTTCCGCCGGTGGTTCCGGTGAGGCGGAGCTGGAATGCCGCAGTCGGCGTGGCGGCGCGCTCGGCAAAGCCGATCGCCTTGCCGACTGCGTCGGACAGCTTGATACCGCCGGCCGAATGGTAGGAAACCGAACGATCGCCGGTACCGTCAACGGCCAGCTTCAGTGAACCGTCCTTGTCGAGAACGTTGTCGGCCGAGTACGACGCGGTCTGATCCTTCTCGTCGGTGAACGGGATGCCCCACCCGTTCGGCGTCGCTTCGGTGGACAGGGTCGAGCAGGAGGCTTCCGGCGCAGAAGAGCCGAGAGAACCGGTGGACGGAAGCGCAGTAGCAATTGCCGGAGCGGTGAGTGCAGCTGCCCCGAGGAGTGCTACGACGACTCCGACACGGCGCGTGGAATTAATCGACATTGAAATACCTTTCACATATCCCGAGTGGAATTGCGCCAAAATTAACACATGTCGACAATTACCAACAGCGAAGTTATTTCTTTTGTCATCCAAACAGATGACAATTCACCTTGGCAATTCGAAGTGCATTCGCTCCCCCAAAAGTAGGAGAAACTAAACAAAACGACCAATGCTGGACAATTGACCAACAATGGAAAAAACGGAGATAGATGCCACTTGAGCTGGAGTGATCAAGATATAAATATTTGGACCGGCAAACCGAAAAAGGACAATACGTCGGCAGCCCACAAATAGCTACGCCGGCAATTCTCGGACTAGCCTCCAGCGAAAGGCGGAAGAATATCGACAGCGCTACCGGAGGCTCGAGAGACGTCGCGGGTCAACTCGTCACCGACGAGGAAAGCCGAGACCGACAGCACTCGCTCCATCTCCTGTCCGTATCGCCCGACCAGCACCGCCACCAACTCGGCAAGTGTGTTGTCGGGCGAAATGGCGACTACCTCGCTACGGCAACCGGATACATCCGCTGCAGCAGCAAAGTAACGAACCGAGATCGAATGCGGATCAGCCACCGATCGCTCCCATACTTCTTTCCGGCGGAACGAAGTCCGCGGCGTCGATGCCGTGCCCAGCCCACTTGTTCCACATCGCACCGCGCCACAAATCCGCTAGTTCGTCGTCACTTGCTCCGGCCCTGAGCGCGGCACGCAGATCAACTTCACGGTCACTGAACAGACATGACCGAATTGTTCCCTCTGCGGTCATTCGCGTCCGATCGCATTCACTGCAGAACGAGCGGGTCACGGAAGCGATGATCCCTACCGTCATCGTGGTCCCGTCGACACGCCATTCTTCGGCAGGAGCCGACGGATCTTCACGGCCGATTGCTTCCAATTCGAAACGGCTTCCCAAAACGGACAACAATTCAGCCGCGGTCACCATGTTCTCGCGTGCCCATGCATGGTCTGCGTCCAGAGGCATTTGCTCGATAAAGCGCAATTCGACGCCGGCTTCGAGGCACCACTGCAAAAGATCCGCCGCGCCGTGGAGCGTTTCACGCATCAGCACCGCATTGATCTTCAGTGGCGCGAGCCCGGCCGCAGCTGCCGCTCGAATTCCCGCGAGAACGGACGGCAACCTGTCTCGACGCGTCAATTCAGCGAAATGGGCGCGATCAACCGAATCCAGGGAAACATTGATGCGAGTCAAACCAGCTGCAGCCAACTTCGCCGCACGATGTTCGAGCCCAACGGCGTTGGTAGTCATGGAAAGTGGAATTCCTGGCACGCGAGCGGCACACCCCGCGATGATCTTTTCGAGGTCACTACGCATCAACGGTTCCCCGCCGGTGAATCTCACTTCACGAATACCGACCCGCTCGACGCCGATTCCGACCACTCGAATGATCTCGTCGGCACTCAGAAGATCTTCCGCAGCGATGGCCGGCAAGCCTTCCTCCGGCATGCAATACGTGCAACGAAGTGAACACTTCTCGGTGATCGAGACTCGCAGATCTCTGGCAACACGCCCGAACCTGTCGACCAGGAGATCCGTCTCGGGACGACCGGCGAGGGAGGCAGCGTCGAACCGCACGGTGGGAATTCCCATCGAGACCACTGTCATCACTTCACCAACTTCCGTATTGCTCCAGTATGACCGAAAGCCGTACTCCGTGTGTCGGACGGACCACACCGCCTAGGATCAAAACATGTCGAGGTTGTCGAGGTTACTGTCATGAGCGCGCGTTCGGTCGAGGAACACGCGTCGCACATCTCCGGATTGCTCACCGGCCTGCACACCCTCTCTCCGACGGCAGTTCCGACGGCAGAAGCGTTGGGGCGCATAACTTGCTCGGATATCGCATCACCGGTAGACCTGCCACTCTTCCGCAACTCGCAGATGGACGGGTATGCCGTCGATGCTGCTTCTGTGGCCTCGGTTCCGACCACACTGACGGTTCGAGGCGTGATCGCCGCTGGAAGCGGAAAACCACCGAAACACCTTCCAGGATCGGCATTTCGCATCATGACCGGTGCTCCGCTTCCCGAGGGTGCCGACGCCGTTGTTCCGGTCGAGGACACAACGGGTGTCACCGAGCACGTCGTCACGATCGAACGGGGCAGGTCGGTAGGCGAATTCGTACGCGAACGTGGCAGCGACATCACCGCCGGAATGCTACTGGTCACGGCCGGAACGCACTTGGAACCTCGCCATATCGCCGCGCTGAGTGCTGTGGGCCTGGCCTCGCTCGACACCTACACGAAGCCACGGGTCGCGATAATTACGACGGGCGCCGAACTGAAAAGTGCCGGAACAACTCTCGAACCCGGTGAGATCTACGATTCCAACGGTCCAGCTTTGGCAACATTGGCCGAAGCCAACGGCGCCGATGTCGTATCCGTCGCCCGAAGCAGCGACGACCCCGCCGAGTTCCGCGAATTGCTCTCGTACGCAACCTCGGTCGCTGATCTGGTGTTCACCTCCGGCGGAGTGTCCATGGGCGACTTCGAGGTGGTGAAGGAAACTCTCACGCCTCTGGGAGCACACTTCGGCCACGTCGCAATGCAGCCGGGCGGTCCGCAAGGCACTGCAGTGGTGAACGAAGTGCCGGTACTGAGCTTCCCGGGCAACCCGGTGAGCACGATGGTCTCCTTCGAGGTCTTCGCACGGGGCGAACTGCGCCGGGCCGCGGGCCTGCCCGAGATCCCGCGCGAGCGACTCCCGTTGACTGCACCGCTGCGTTCGGTGGACGGCAAGCGGCAGTTCCTGCGGGCACGCAGAACTGCGGACGGAATCGAACTCGTTGCCGGACCCGGATCGCACCTTGTTGCAGCCATGGCGTGGGCCGACGTCCTGATCGACATCCCCGCCGCCGTGACCGAGCTCGGCGCGGGCGATCTCGTCGACGTCGTCCCGCTCTCGACTTCCTCGATCTGATTCACTCGATCTGATTCAAAGGACACTGATGACCGAATTGACACACGTCGACAGCGAGGGCCGAGCGCGCATGGTCGACGTCAGCGCCAAGGCCGAGACGACGCGTATCGCCGTCGCCGCCGGCGAACTCGTCACGACCGCCGAGGTAGTTCGCCTCGTCCGCGCCGACGGCATGCCCAAGGCTGATGTCCTCACCACCGCGCGCATCGCCGGAATCGCCGGTGCGAAGAAGACCTCCGAACTGATCCCGCTGTGTCATCAACTCGCGCTCTCGTCGGTCAAGGTGGAATTCGGGTTCACCGAAACATCGATCACCGTCGAGGCGACGGCGAAGACTCGCGGACAGACCGGCGTCGAGATGGAAGCACTCACCGCCGTCGCGGTAGCCGGCCTGACCTTGCACGACATGGTCAAAGCGGTGGACCCCGGAGCTACCATGAACGGTGTTCGTCTGCTCACCAAAGACGGTGGTAAACGCGGACATTGGACCCGCGACACTCAGAACGCACAGACAGCTCCGGCGCACACCTTCACCTCGGCACGGTCCGCGACCGTCCTCGTGGCTTCCACCGGCGGTGCGAACGGCACCAGACCCGACACCACCGGACCCACGATCGCGACCTGGCTACGTGAACGGGACTTCGAGGTACGTGGACCGCTTGTGTACGCCGACGCAGACATCGCGGCGGGCATCGCTGACGCCAAGGAGGGCTCCCCGTCACTCGTCATCAGTACCGGCGGCACCGGGGCTTCCCCCACGGATGCCACCCCGGAAGCTACCCGGGCAGTCTTGACCCGTGAGTTGCCCGGCGTCGCAGAAGCGATCCGGACCAAGGGCCTCGAGAAGACACCGCACGCGTCGCTGAGCCGTGGTGTGGCAGGTCTCACAAGTACGACGGTCATCGTCAATCTTCCGGGTTCTCCCGGTGGAGTGAAGGACGGTCTCGCCGTCCTCGAACCCATCATCGATCACCTGCTCGCGCAGGTCGCAGGCGGAGGAGCGCACGATGAGTGAGCTACTGGCTCGGATCTCCGAGCAACCGATTCACGCAGACACCGTCGACGCCGCCGTTGCCGGTCCGAAGAACGGCGCTGTTGTGGTGTTCACGGGAACAGTGCGCAATCACGATGGAGGTCAATCGGTTTCGGCGTTGGAGTACCAAGCGCATCCGGATGCCGAACGCTTCCTCGAGACGTGCTGCCAAGAGGTTGCGGCCTCGACCGGCCTGCCGGTCGCTGCGATCCATCGCGTCGGTCACCTCGAGATCGGTGATCTCGCACTGGTCGCCGCCGTCGCCGCGCCGCATCGAGCGGAGGCGTTTGCCGCGTGCGCCGAACTGGTGGAGCGCATCAAGCACGAGGTACCGATCTGGAAGCGGCAACACTTCGCGAACGGCGTCTCCGAATGGGTCGGGTTGTAGGTCGAACGCTCCGGGAAGGTAGAGTTGCGATCACTAGGTGCCTGAAATCGGGCATCCAGCGTCGTAGAACGCAAATTTTCTTGCTGAGTGCTCAATGCACCCGCTCTTCTTACGGCGAAGAAGCCTGCCGACCGGCAGCGCCGCCACCACTGTGCTTGATTGTTCGACCGGTTAATTCCCGTGTCGGCATCCGGGCACGAACACGTGCCCGAAAGGCTCTGAACACACTTGTCTGACATCTCTACGCCCGCTACCACCTTCGCAGCCCTCGGTGTGCGCGCACCGCTGGTGAAAGCTCTCGAAGACGGCGGAATCACTTCTCCGTTCCCGATCCAGATCGACACCCTCCCCGACACTCTCTCGGGGCGCGACGTACTGGGCCGCGGAAAGACCGGAAGCGGCAAGACCCTCGCGTTCTCCATCCCCATGGTCTCCCGCCTCGCCGGCGAACTGTCCGGAGGAAAGCGTCGTCCGGGTCGACCGCTCGGCCTGGTGCTCGCACCGACGCGTGAGCTCGCCACCCAGATCACCGCAACCCTCGAACCGTTGGCCGCCGCATACGACTTGCGCGTGACCACGATCTTCGGCGGTGTCTCGCAGCACCGCCAGGTTCAGGCTCTCAAGGCCGGAGTCGACATCGTCGTCGCCTGCCCCGGTCGCCTCGAAGACCTCATGAAGCAGAAGTTCGTCAGTCTCGACGCCGTCGAGATCACCGTGCTCGACGAGGCCGACCACATGGCCGACCTCGGCTTCCTGCCCGTCGTCACCCGCATCCTCTCGTCCACCCCGCAGGACGGGCAGCGTCTACTGTTCTCGGCAACGCTGGACAACGGCGTCGACAAGCTCGTCAAGCGTTTCCTCAAGAACGAGGTCATGCATTCGGTCGACGAGGCCAACTCCCCCGTCGCCGCAATGACGCACCACGTGTTCGACGTCGACGGCGTCGAAGCCAAGAAGGCTCTGGTCGAGAAGCTCGCTTCCGGTACCGGTCGTCGCATCCTGTTCATGCGCACCAAGCACCAGGCTCGCAAGTTGGCTCGCCAGCTCACCGAGTCGGGCATCCCGTCCGTTGACCTTCACGGCAACCTCTCGCAGGCTGCTCGCGACCGTAACCTGGCGGCATTCTCCGCCGGTGAAGCGCGCGTCCTCGTCGCCACCGACGTCGCAGCGCGTGGCGTCCACGTCGACGACGTCGAGTTGGTCGTCCACGTCGATCCGCCGGCCGAGCACAAGGCTTACCTGCACCGCAGTGGTCGCACCGCTCGCGCAGGTAGCGCCGGCGACGTGGTCACCGTGGTTCTGCCCGAGCAGCGTAAGGATCTTGCGATCCTCATGCGCAAGGCAGCCATCAAGGTGACCCCGGTCCGTTCGACTGCCAACTCCGAGCACGTCGTCAAGTTGGTCGGCGACATCGCACCGCACGTCACGCCGGCTCCGAAGGCTCCTGCCCAGCCCAACGGTGGACGCGGACAGCGTCCCGCCGGCCAGGGTGGACGCGGCGGCGCAGCACGTTCGGGTCAGGCTCGCTCCGGACAGGGCGGTCAGTCACGCGGTGCTCGCACCGGCGGAGCTGCCCGTCAGGAACATGCCGGTGGTGGCGCTCGCCGTCCCCGCACCGGCGGCGGCGCTCGCACCGCAGGCTCCACCGGTGGCCGTCCCGCACGCTAGGCCACACCGCCGCCCCGCGCGCAACGCCGCCCGGTACAACTCAATAGGTTTCGAAATGGACAGCGTCGGCCAGTGGCCGGCGCTGTCGCCATCCGAAGCGTTCGAGATCCGGAACCTGTTGAAACTCGGTCACCTTCCCGACGCACAGCCACGCAATGGGGCGAACGGGTGACGGAATGCCCATGAGTTCGGTGAGGTACTTCTCGTCGTAGAACGAAACCCAGCCGATGCCGATCTCCTCGGCTACCGCGGCGAGCCACAAATTCTGAATTGCCAGTACCGCCGAGAACAGTCCGGTGTCGTCGACGGTATGACGGCCGAGGATGTTCGGACCACCGCGCGACGGGTCGTAAGTGACGACGATGCCGGTACCGCTCTCGGCGATTCCCTCGATCTTGATGGGGTCGAACGTCGAGCGGCGATCCTCGGGCAAAGACTGCGCGAATTTCACCCGGGCATCGGCGACGTGTGCCGCGAAGGTGTCGAGCGTCTCCGGATTACGAACGACGACAAAATCCCACGGTTGCGTGTTTCCCACGCTCGGCGCGCGATGGGCGGCGTCGAGAATGCGCATCAGAGTTTCGTCGGGGACGATCTCTCCCGAGAACTCGGCGCGAACGTCTCGGCGTCGCCGAATCGCTTCGTACACGGATACAGCTGATTCACTCACGCCCCGACGGTATAGCGGTGCAATCCCAGCATGGCGTCGGGGTGCGGTTCGACCGTTTCTTCGCGCACGCAGGCGCGGAGCGCGCTGCCGACCGCCCCCGAATCCATCCCGGTACCGATCACGACCAGTTGCGTGGTTCGAGGTTCGCCCGACTTCCATCGCAGCGGCGTGATCCGGACATGATCACCCACCGATTGGATCTCGAATTTTCCTGTGTAGCCCGGAATCTCGAAGTTCACGAAGCCCTTGATGCGGTAAACACCCGACGGCTGATTCTCGAGAAAGTGCGTCAAGGCCCTGGCATCGAGAGGCGTCTCCGATGCGAAATCAACCGATTCGTAGCGGTGGTGCAGGTGATCGTGGTGACACGAGCCGTCCTCGTGATCGTCGTCGTGCCCGTCGCGCAGGAGCTCGTCGAGGCTCAGTTGATCGCCCGGAGCCGGAGGGGTCACCTCGCCGGTATCGAACAACAGAGCGGGGTCTATCCGCGAGTGCGAGGTTTCCACCATCGGCGCTCGCGGATTCAACTTACGAATTTCGGTCGTGAATCGCTCGCGTTCGGCGACCGGAACGCTGTCGATCTTGTTGACTACCACCAGGTCTGCCAGGCGGACATGTTGATCGAGCTCGGGATGTTCGCGGCGAACGGTGGAGAAATTGGCTCCGTCGACCAGGACCACCAGGCCGCCGTAGACGACAGACGGGTTCTCACTTCCGAGGACGAGTCGAATCATGTTCCGCGGCTCGGCAAGCCCGCTGGCCTCGATGACGATCACGTCGATCCCGGACTGCCGGTGCGCCAACTTGTTCAGCATCTCGTCCATGTCCGAGACGTCGACAGCGCAGCACAAACAGCCGTTGCTGAGAGAGACCATCGAATCGACCTGACCAGCGACCATCATCGAGTCGATGTTGACGGAGCCGAAGTCGTTGACGATCACGCCGATGCGTACACCGTCGTTGTTACGCAGAAGATGGTTGAGCAGCGTCGTCTTGCCCGAACCGAGAAAGCCTGCGACGACTATTACGGGAATCTGCTTCTTCGCCACCACACAACCTTCCGAAACCACACGTACCGATCAGTGATCGTAGTGGAGTGTGGCTCCGGAAGGTTCACGCTGACAGCAGACTCACACCGTGCAGAGCGGACGGATGTCCGACGTGCCCTCGGTGGTCGGTGACGTCAGGATCGTGCATGCGTTGTATCCACGGGATTCGGCGACCCGGCGGATCTCACTCCAGCCTGCCGCGTCGATGACCGCCGACCGTGAGAGCACGAACCCGGAAAGCCTGAGCGGATCGCCCACCAGTGCCCACGAATAGTCGTCGGCAATGTAGGTGACGATGTAGTTGGGTGGGCCGTCCAAGCTTTCCTGTGAGGGCACCCCGGGGAAGCTCACATGCAACTGGGCACCCGTTGCTGGATCGGTAACTCGGGCATTCCCGACGATCTCGTTGGCTTGACCGGTCCACGTCGTACACGTGTTCTTCACGCTCACGTTCGACGAATCGACGATCCCGTAACTCGCCCGGGTGTCCTTCGCGCACGCGAGGTTGAAGGGCTGAGGAATCGCCGCCACCTGGTTCCATTCCCCTACGTAGCGCGCGACGTCCAGGTTCGCCACCGGCTGCAAGGGTTCCCAGAGTGGGCTCGCCTGCGCGGTTCCCGAAAACATCGTCGCTGCGGCGCACACTCCCGCAATCGCAATCGCACTTCGCCCCGACCACTTCATGTCACTGCTCCTCGTCTGTACAACGCTCGATCGGCATTGGTTCGTCAAGACATTCGGAGCTGACGGACTGGAGGATGGGGCGGTATGTAAAACTACTTTTGGTTTGTTATGGACCTACTTCACAAACCTTATGTAGTCTTTGCTAAAAGATAGCTGAAAGTCGGACGGAGCTACTGTGATGAAGGTTGTCGACTTAGGTCTAGAACGCACTCGCTATGCAGTCATCGACGAGACGATCGAGTCGAGGTGGCGCCGAGTCACCTCTATGCAGCACGACGCCGTTGCCGTCGTGACTCCGCGCGACCGGATCACTTTCGCCGAACTCGAACTCCGGACCGACGCATTGGTCCGCGAACTTCGCCTACGTGGGTCACACGGGGCACGCCCGGTTGCGGTCGATCTCGAACCAACGGCCGAGTCGGTGCCCGCCATCCTCGCCACTCTGATTTCCGGTCGGCCCTTGGTCATGATCGACCCACAACTCCCCGAGGCCCGCCGAGCGCACATCATGAGCACCTCGGGTGCAGTCCCGCTGCAGTCGATACTCGACGAGTCTGCTGCGACGGGCTTCAGATTCGACAGCGCGTTGGAACCATCGAGTTCCGACCCTGCAATGATCGCGTTCACGTCAGGCACCAGCGGGGCACCCAAGGGAGTCGTGTTGAGCCACTCCATGTGCCTGAACAAGGCCGACGAACTCGCCGCAGCAATCGACCTGCGACCCGACGATCACATCGGGAACCTGTTGCCCGTCAGTTTCGGAGCCGGAATCACGGCCCTGATCATGGGGCTTATGAACGGAGTCACGGTCTACTGCTGGGATCCACGTATCGACGGCGTCTCGGGAATCGACGACTGGCTGATCGAGAATTCGATCACGACCACGCACTGTGCGCCGTCCTTTCTGCGGGCGTGGTCGGATCTCGATTGCGATGCAGCAAATGATGATTCGATCGGTTCCCTACGCGTCGTCGTAACGTACGGGGAAGCAGTTCACGGCGAGGACTACGCGCGCCATCGCAGTCACGGCTTCGCTCGCGTCACGTACGTCAACTGGCTGGCCACCACCGAGACCGGTGTCGTCGCGTACAACGCGTTCCCACCACATTCCGAACTACCCGTCGGAGTGGTACCGGCCGGACGTGCTCGCGACGGCAAGGACGTACAGATCGTCGATGTGAACGGCGTGCCTCTCCCCGACGGAGAGATCGGAGAGATTCAGGTTGTCTCCAGTGATCTTGCCGACGGATACCACGGCGACCCGGATCGAACTGCAACACGATTCACGCGCCTGGCCGACGGAGTGAGCATCTACCGGACCGGTGACCGGGGCCGCATCGACGAACGCGGAGAACTGCAACTGCGGGGACGCGTCGACGACGCCGTCAAGATTCGGGGCTACCTGGTGGAACCGATGGAAGTCGAGGCGCATATTCGTCGAATTCCCGGCGTCGCCGATGTTTTCGTGGCCGTCGTCCTCGAGAACGATCGACCGGAGATCGTCGCCTACGTGGTCCTGACCAACACCGTGATGGCACGGTCGGGCGCCGAGATGCGGCGCGAACTGGCGACATATCTGCCGGCCTGGATGCTCCCCCGACATTTTCTTCTGATGCCGGCGTTGCCCCGCAACGAAAGAGGAAAGGTCGATCGAACAGCGCTGCCCTCCGTCGAGGTGCGGTCCACTCCACCGGCTCTCGCCGGGCCCGCCGAATTGTGGTTGTCCTCGATCTGGGAGTCGATTCTCGGCATCGACTCCATCGACCGTGAGGACGACTTCTTCGAACTCGGCGGCGACTCGCTTGCTTCAACCGAAGTGGTGGCAAAGATTCACGACATGTTCCGGATCCGGATCACGGCGGCGGAGTTCGCGGCCGCCAGTACCGTCAAAGACCTTGCAGCGCTGGTGGATCGGCGCAGAATCGATCCCGATGATCGCGTCTGTCACAACACGATGGTTCCGCTGAAGCTCGAAGGGTCCGGGCGACCGCTGTTCATCATGAACGGAGCGGGGTGCCCATCGACGACGCTGTCCGCCTTGTCGAAAGCGCTGCACACCGATCGGCCGGTTTACGCACTTCAGCCACATGGCTTCGAATCTCGCGGACTACCCGACCGGTCGGTGAAAGCAAGCGCCCGCCGTTTCATTTTCGAAATCAAGAAGATTCAGCCCACCGGGCCATACCTCCTCGCCGGATACTCGTACGGCGGCTACGTGGCGCTGGAAATGGCGACACAGCTGTCCGAGTCAGGTGACACTGTCGAACACGTCACCGTTCTCGACACCAGAATCTCCACCGAGGCTGCCGCACGACTGGCTGGTCGAGCGGGCATCACTTTGGATCCGTCGATCGTCGACCTTGCACCACAACCATCCACCAATGCCCGCTGGAAGCCGACCAGACGCACCGTCGCGGCCATGTGGATCCGCACGCTGTTCGCCGGCATTCTGCAGTACCCGCCGGCCACCCAGTGGACCGTGTTCCTCTACATAGGAGGCCAGGCGCTCCGGAAGCATCGGATACGAGCATGCGCCGCGCCCGTCACCGTGATCCGTGGGGCCACCAACAACCGTGGACGCGAGATCTGGTCACTCATTGCCACGGGCTCACTGGATTTCGACGACGTCGACGCGTGCCACGAAGACGTCGTCCGCCAACCGTACGTCCGCAAGACTGCGGCGATCATCGATCGAGTCTGTGATCGAGCGTGACCAGCGCTCCTCATGTCCAGCTGTAGAAGAAAGAGCGGCGCGGAGTGAGGGCCCAGTCGGTCGTCGACGAACACACTCGTTCCTTGACGAACGCACCCGCCCTGCCTGCGACGAACATGCCCGTTGCGTTGTCGACACGAGTGGTCCGCTGGAACACACCTCGCCGCCTCCCGAGACTGATGCACCGGCCTGCGAACTTCGGAGCCACCGGGCGCGGCGCGGAACCTTCGAGTCGATGCAGGATCGTCTCGGCCGCATGGACTCCCAAGGGAATCGCGGCCTGACAACTCATCCTCAGTAAAAGATCACCGACTGCGACCGCATCACCCGCACCGACGGTGTTGGGGTGGGACGAGCATTCGAGTCGGTCGTCGACCTTCAGACGACCGAGACCGTCGACGGGAAGGCCACTTCGGCGCGCCAGATCGGGGACCCCGAATTCTGTCGCGAGAATCGTGCAATCTGCCTCCACCCGTGCGCCTCCCGCAAGCTCGCAGGACGAACCGTCGATCCGCGTCACCCGGGATTCGGTGACGATGTCGACCCCAAGATCGGTCAATGTTCTGAGAATTGCAGATCGCGCACGCTCTGACAGATCCGGGGCCACGATTCCTCCGGTCACCAAAGTGATTCGGCTGCTTCGCTGCTCAGCCAATTCTGCGGCAGTCTCGATTCCGGTGAGACCGCCGCCGACAACGCAGACCGTAGCCTTCCCGTCGAGTGTCGCCATTCTGGATTCGAGGCGAACCGCGTCCTCGAACTCGGAGACGCTGAACCCGTGCTCCGCCGCCCCGCCGATAGTGCTGGGTAACTGCCCACTTCCGACTGCGTAGACCAGATAGTCGTAGTCGAGCACACTGCCGTCGTCGAGGGTAAGCCTGCCGAGCCCCGCCTCGATCGTCGTCACCTCTCCGAAGACTCGGTGTGCCGCACGCGGTAGCGCCCTGTCGAACGAGACCGTCGCGTCGTAGCCAGCCGCGATCATCTGATGGAGCCGCTTCGCTGCCATGGCGCCCGCATATCCTGCACTGATCACCACCACGTGTGCGCGCACGATTCCCCATTCCGCCGCTGGTCTCCGTACCGAGATGCACGGGCCGATCAGGCCTCACAGCGGACAGTATTGCGCACGAAAACAACAAATGCTCTGCACCGATTGGTGCAGAGCATTTGTTCGGGTGGAGCTAAGGGGACTCGAACCCCTGACCCCCACACTGCCAGTGTGGTGCGCTACCAGCTGCGCCATAGCCCCGTATTCAGTTCGCTCTAACAGTCGAACTCGCAGCGGCTGTTCTGCTTTCCGCTTGCTGGAAGAAAGTTACACCACTTGACTCGTGGGCAACAAATCGCCTGGTCAGAGCGAAGCGGCCGCTCCTTGTCGAAGCGGCCGCTCCAGCTCAAGAGGAGAGCTTGGAAACCCAGTCGCTGCTGCCTGTGTCAACGATCTTGCCGTTCGCCACAACCGTGGGCGTCCCGTTCGACCCGACATCCTTGAGCGCCTGGCTGGCGGCTGCGGCATTGGCCGCGGCGGCTTCGACGTTGGTACCGGAAGAGATGCAGGTTGCCACGTCCTCGGATGCGCCCGCATCACGAGCGATCTGGGCGAGGTCGTCGTTGGTGTGGTCGCTGCTGCCGCCCTCGGCCGGCTGCGTGTCGGTCGCGAAAAGCTTGTTGTGGAATGCGGAGTACGCGATCGCGTCGCCGCCCTGAGCAACGCACAGGAGCGCAGCGCCGGCCCGTGTGGAGTAGTCACCGCTGCCCGACGCCTGGTTGAGGAAGTTCAGCATGTGGTATCGCACGGCGACGTCACCGTTGTCGACAGCGGCCGCGAGAGCCTGGCCACTGAGGTGTTCGAGAGCGGCACAGGCGGGGCACAGCGGATCCTCGAAGAGATCAATGGTTGTCGCGGCGGAGGGCTTGCCGAGCAGCACCACTCCGTTGTCCTGCACCGTGACGGCAACTTCGGAACTCTGCACGGAGCCGTAGCCGTCGTTCTGGGGCTTGTTCTTGCTGTTCGTCCACAAGACACCGCCGATGACGAGGGCCGCGATCACGAGCACCGCGAGGCCACCGATGATGTAGGTGGAGCGGCTCGAGACCGGTTCCGGCGAGTATTTGTTCTTGCTGCTCTTGGTGCTCACGCTGATGCAGTCCTTCGTGCGTCGAAACGATTTACCGATTGCTTACCTTGCCACTGAAGACTGAGTATCCACTGAGAACGCCGCGCGTGATCCGGGCCCCAATGCGAGTGGCGAACGCGGGAACACGAGCAGCCAGACGGCAAGTGCCAAGAAGCCCAGGTCGCGGAGAATCTCCTTCGAATAGTCCCAAGCGCCGACGTCGGCTGCACCTCCGCCGCCGAAACATCCGCAGTCGATGGACAATCCCCTGGCCCACACCGAAATGATCACCGCAATGAGAACCGTGAGGATGACCACCGAGACTGCAGCGGATGCTCGCACCGCCAACCCGACGAGGATCAGCAGGCCCAGGACTATTTCGACCAGGGGAAGAGCCGTCGCCACCGGACCCACCAGTGACTCGGGCAATAGTTGATAGGCGCGCACCGCGATCTTCGTCTGAACGGGATCAAAGAACTTGAGTCCCCCGGAAATCAGCCAGACGGCCGCCAAACCCAATCGGGCCACAAGACTCACGATGCGAATTGCCACCCGATCGAGAGTACAGAATGCCCGGTCAGTCCAGGTTTGTCCGCGCAGGAGTATCCGTTAGCACCGTCACATCAGTCAGATCTTCTACAACGGATTCGACAGGCTTCGTTCGCGACGGGACGAACAGCCACCCCGTCGCCGACACGACAACGACGGCTCCCATCACTGCGAAGGCCGCCGAGTACGAAACATGTTGGGCGATCAGCCCGGCACAAATCGGCGCCACTACCCCACCGATGTCGGACATCATCTGGAATACCGCCAGAACGGGTCCGCCTCGGGCCGTCGATCCGACAACATCGGCAACCGCGGCCTGCTGGGCCGGACTCATGAGCCCGGAGCCGACACCAGTCACTGCGGCGATGGCGAAGAACACCACGAGGTTGTCGGTGAATCCCATTGCGATGGTTCCCAGACCACAGATGAGCAGACCGCTCACGACAAAGGGCTTGCGTCCGAAGCGGTCGGAGAGTCGTCCGGAGACGATCAACACCAACGCATTGCCGACGGCGAAGATCGTCAGGGCGTAGGCCGCAATCGAGGGGTCTCGGCCGAGGAACTCGACGACGAACAGGGGAACCATGGCAACGCGAACTCCGAAGATCACGCCGCCGAAGGCGAGATTCGATCCGAGCGCTGCCCGGTACACCGGAGACTGGAGGCCTTCTGTGAGAGTCATCGACTTCACATCGACAGCCTTGTCCGGTGACGCCAAATGAGATCCACGCAGGCTCACGAAGACAACGAGCGCGGCGATCACCAACGCAATTGCGTAGATGATGAACGGCATCCGCAGACCGAACTGCAACAGCGCTCCGCCGACCAGCGGGCCGCCGATCGATCCCATGAGAAAGCTTGTCGCGTACAGACCCGACACGCGGCCGCGACTGTCCGGCGGTGACATGCGAATGATCAGCCCGAGGGCCGACACCGTGAACATGGTCGACCCGATGCCGCCCAACGACCGGAACAGCAGAAGTTGCCAGTACTCCCCCGCGAAAGCGCACGCACCGGTCGAGACCGCGACGATGAGAAGGCCGACGATGTAGACCGGCCGCTCACCGAGTTTCTGTACCAAAGTGCCGCTCATCGGCGCGAACACCAACCGCATGAAAGCGAAAGACGAGATCACGATCGTGGCGGCGGTGACCGATACGTCGAAGCTGCGCGCGAACTGAGGTAGTGCCGGGGCGACCAACCCGAATCCGAGGGCGATGACGAAGCTGGCGGCGACCAGTACCCAAATTTCCTGTGGCAGCTTGGCTGCACGAGTTTTCATGTCGCCCGGAATTCTAGCCGGGCGACATGAGCGGTCCGCGGGCTAGTTCGCCTTCAAGACGCTGGACACCAAGTCCTTGGCCGCTGCCTGAACCTGAGCCAGATGATCGGCGCCCTTCATCGACTCGGCATAGATCTTGTACACGTCCTCCGTGCCGGACGGCCTCGCTGCAAACCACGCGTTCTCCGTCGTCACCTTGAGACCACCGATCGCCGCGCCGTTTCCGGGCGCGGCAGTCAGTGTCGCGGTGATCGGTTCACCCGCCAACTCGGTCGCACTCACCTGGTCGGGAGACAGTTTTGCCAAGACTGCCTTCTGTGCGCGCGTCGCGGGCGCATCGATACGTGCGTACGCCGGGCTCCCGAACTTCTCGGCCAACGCGGCGTAGTGCGCTGACGGAGACTTTCCCGTCACCGCGGTGATTTCCGACGCGAGCAACGCAAGGATGATGCCGTCCTTGTCCGTCGTCCAGACGGAACCGTCGTGTCGGAGGAAGGACGCGCCGGCGCTTTCCTCGCCGCCGAATCCCACGGACCCGTCGAGCAATCCTGGAACGAACCACTTGAACCCGACCGGAACCTCGAGCAATTCGCGGCCCAGGCTGCTCACGACACGGTCGATCATCGAGGAACTCACGAGTGTCTTGCCGACCTTGGTATCTGCGCCCCAACCTGGCCGGTTCGCGAACAGGTACTCGATGGCAACGGCGAGATAGTGATTCGGGTTCATCAAACCGCCGTCGGGAGTGACGATGCCGTGGCGGTCGGAGTCCGCATCGTTTCCGGTCGCGATGTCGTACCGATCCCGAATCCCGATCAGCGACGCCATCGCGTCGGGCGACGAGCAGTCCATGCGGATCTTGCCGTCCGTATCGAGCGTCATGAACCGCCAGGTCGGATCGACGAGAGGATTCACCACTTCGAGGTCGAGTCGGTGAGTTTCGGCAATCGCGCCCCAGTAGTCGACGCTTGCCCCGCCGAGGGGGTCTGCACCGATCGTGATTCCGGCATCGCGGATCGCGTCGAGGTTGAGGACACTGGGGAGGTCTTCGACGTAGTAGCGGAGGAAGTCGTAGCGTTCGACGCGGTCCAGCGCTTGTGCCGCCGTCACACGCCGTACCCCGGAAAGCCCCTTGCGCAGTAGCTCGTTCGCTCGATCGGCGATAACCGACGTCGCATCCGTGTCCGCGGGCCCGCCGTGCGGCGGGTTGTATTTGAAGCCACCGTCACGAGGCGGATTGTGTGACGGTGTCACGACGATGCCGTCGGCTTTGGCCTCCGGACCCGTCGAGTTGTATCGCAAGATCGCGTGACTGACAGCCGGGGTGGGAGTGTAGGCGTCGCGTGAATCGACGAGGACGACGACGTCGTTGGCGACCAGGACCTCCAAGGCCGACAGCCAGGCAGGCTCCGAGAGCGCATGTGTGTCCCGGCCGATGAACAGCGGGCCGTCGATTCCCTGCGAAGCGCGGTACTCGACGATCGCCTGGGTTGTCGCCAGGATATGAGCTTCGTTGAACGCCGAGTCGAGACTGGAACCGCGATGTCCTGAAGTGCCGAAAAGTACCTGCTGCATCGGGTTCTCGGGATCCGGAGTGCGCGTGTAATACGCGGTGACCAGATGAGGAACATTGATCAGATCCTCTGGCAGAGCCACTTGTCCTGCTCGTTCGTGCGCCACGAATCCCCCTCGGCCCGGTGGTCGACCACTGTGTCGACGCGACTGTGGACAATTGTCTACCCTGGCCGCGTGGCGTGCACGCTCGGCGCCGGATCCGTCAATCCGTGATCTGGATTCCCAACCACGCAGCGGACAGTCCCACGATCAGACTGAGGACGATGTAGATCAGAGAAAGCGCCGTCTGGCGCCTCTCGATCATCCCGACGTTCTCGGTCGCGAAGGTCGAATAGGTGGACAAGCCGCCGCAGAAGCCGGTCGCCAGAAGTGCGGCCATCTCGGTGGAAAGAGCTGCCCCGGTGAACAATCCAAGGAGGAAGCAGCCGATCACGTTCGCGGCGAACGTCGCAGCCGGAAATCCCTTGTACGCGGGCACATACCGCGCCAACAGGTACCGGCCACTCGCACCAGCGCCGCCGCCGAGCGCCACCAGGAGAACTGTCATGCCGACGCTCCGTCCCGCGCGCGGATCCAGCGTTCACCGAGCCCTTTGCCCAGTGCTGCAGCGAGGATCGCGGGAATCAACGTCCCGAGAACATAGAGAATCGATCGCCACGGACTCTCCGTCACGGCGTGAACCGCGAAGGACGAGAAGGTGGTGAAGCCGCCGCAGAAGCCCGTGCCGAGAAAGAGGTACCCAACCTTGTTGTGCACGAGCAGGGCCGCGAGAACACCGAGAACGAACGAGCCGACGACGTTGATGACCAGAGTCGTCCAGATGTGGGGAAAGAGCTCCCCCAGACCGTAGCGGCTGAGCGCGCCCAACCCTCCGCCGACGGCAACCGCGCATACCGCAGCCGGCAGTTTCAGATCACCCATGCTCTGGCCTCACCCGAAAGAGCCTACGTCCCAGAGCGGGCTTTCGGCGGGCGAGGAATGAAGTAACTTGTCCGCTGCTGATACTCGCGATAGCCCGGACGCTGTTCCATGTGTCGCTCGAGCAACCGCGCTCCGGTGGCGAAGACCAGGAAGTACGTCATGGCGATCGGTGAGAGGACGGTCAACACCCCCGGCCACACGGACGCCGAGACGAGGAAGATCCCCCACCAGACACACGCGTCGCCGAAATAGTTGGGATGCCGCGTCCATGCCCACAAACCTTGATCCATGATGTGGCCACGGCTGCCCGGATCGGATTTGAACTCCTCCATCTGTCGGTCGCCGACCGTCTCGAACGTGACGCCGACAATCCACAGCGCGATTCCGAGTACGACAAGAAGTCCGAAGCTGCCGTTCGACACTGCTGCGACCTGGATCGGCAGGGAGACGAACCACAACGAAATCCCCTGCGTGAGATAGATCTTGCGGATCGCATACAGCGTTCGATTACCCGTCGCTCGTCCGAGCATTTCTTCGTACCGCGGGTCTTCACCTTTGCCACGCGATCGAATCGCCATGTGCGTCGCCAACCGCAGACCCCAGATCGCCACGAGCGCAAGCATCAGCAACCGGCGCCAGAGGTCGCCGGTTCCCACTATCGCGGACACGAGCGCGATCAGAACGAAGCCGGCGCCCCACGACACGTCGACAACGTTGTGGCGCCCGATCCGTACACCGATCGTGGCTGTCACCGCCATTCCGACGGCGATCGCCAGCAGACTCGTGAGTGTGACCACTCCGAACGCGCCCCAGTCGAATCCGTTCATCGCCGCGACACCCACTGCGGCCGTACCGGTTCCATACCCGATCGACCATCACCGTGCGGCCGGACCGAGAGAATCTGATCGACGCCCATCCTGCCGTCCCGAAATGCCATTCCTCCGCCGACGAGGTAGAGACGCCACACCCGGGCGACTTCGACACCTACGAGTTCCACGACGCGATCCCAGTTCGATTCGAAGGTCTCGATCCACGCGTCGACGGTCCGCACGTAGTGCTCACGCAGGGCGTGGACGTCCCGCACTTCGAGTCCACCTTCCTCGATCATCGCAACAGTGCGACCGACGGGCCGCATGTACATGTCCGGCGCGATGAACGACTCGATGAACGGACCTCCCCCGGGGTGCGGGCCAGTGCGGGACATCTGCTGAATCAGCACTCGGCCACCGGCAATAACATTGTCGTGGAGCGCTTTCACGTAGGTCGGATAGTTGTCCTCACCGACATGCTCACCCATCTCGATGGAAGCGACCGCATCGAAGGGACCGTCTGGAATCTCTCGATAATCTTGGAGGCGAATCTCGACCCAGTCTTCCAAACCGAGCGCGCGGACCTTCGCGTCGACAAAAGCCTTCTGCTCCGCCGAGATCGTGATTCCGACAACCCTGGCGCCGTACTCCCGCGCTGCATGCAGGCTGAGCGAGCCCCAACCACAGCCGACATCGAGAAACCGCAAGCCTCGCGCTCGATCGAGACCGACCTTGCGGCACACCAGGTCCAGCTTGTCTGTCTGTGAGTCTTCGAGCGTGTAGTCCGGTGCATCGGAAGTCCAATAGCCCGAGGAGTACGCCATGTTCTCATCGAGGATCAATTGGTAGAAATCGTTCGACAAATCGTAGTGGTGCCCGATCGCCTCGCGGTCGCGGGCGAGGCTGTGCAGGCGCCCCTTCACCTGAGCCTGCGACGCCGGCGGAGCCAAAGGTCTCCCGAAAGCACCGAAGGATCGCGCAGCCTTGACCGCGGCCAAGACGAGCGACGGTGTCGGGGTAATCGACCCGAGCCCCCGCTCGGCAGACACCTTCCACACGTGTGTGAGTGCGTCGCCTAGATCGCCCTCGACGTCGAGTTCACCGAGAACATACGCCTGCGCAGCCCCCAACTCGCCGGGATTCCAGAGCAAGCGTCGCAAAACGTTCGGGCTGTAAAGCGTCACCTTCGGAGCATCTTCCGGACCTGCTGTGCTGCCGTCCCATGCAGTCAACCGCACCGGAAGTTCGCCGCCGACAAGTGGACTGAGGATGTCCGAGAGACGACCCGCAACGCCGGTACCTTGTGTCGTTCGATCCATTGTGGCAGTCATCGCTGGTTCCTCCGATCGAGAACAATTTGCTGGACGTCGAGATACCCCGACCGAAACCCCGCCTCGGAGTAGCAGAGATAGAAATGCCACATGCGCGCGAACACTGCGTCGAACCCGAGCGCGGACGCCTCGTCGGTGCGAGCGCTGAATCGCTCGTCCCACAGTCGCAACGTCTGCGCGTAGTGATCGCCCATCGACATCCGCTCACGCACCCGCAGGGTTGTCATGCGCTCGGTGACGTCCTCGATCGCCCGCACCGACGGGAGAAATCCGCCGGGGAAGATGTACTTGTGCACCCAGGTGTAGGTGTTGCGGGTCGCGAGCATTCGATCGTGCGGCATCGTGATGGCTTGGACCGCCGCGCGCCCACCCGGCGCCAGCAGGGCGTCGATCGTCTGGAAGTAGCTTCCCCAGTACTGGTGGCCGACGGCCTCGATCATCTCGACCGACACAACGGCGTCGTACTCCCCCTGTACCTGCCGATAGTCGAGAAGGTCGACCTGAACGCGATCTGCCAGTCCCGCAGCGCTTATCCGCTTCGCTGCCAATTCCTGCTGTTCGACCGAAAGTGTCACCGAGCGCACGGTCGCTCCCCGTTGGGCAGCTCGGATCGCCAATTCTCCCCAGCCTGTGCCGATTTCGAGCACTCGCGAACCGGGTCCGACACCTGCGCCATCCAGCAGTCGATCGATCTTCCGATGCTGCGCCGCTGCGAACACGTCCCACGACGGGGTCGCTCCTACCGACAGATCCTCGAAGAGAGCACTGGAATACGTCATGGTGTCGTCGAGGAACAGTTCGAACATCTCGTTCGAGAGGTCGTAGTGCCGGGAGATGTTCGAGCGCGTGTTCTGCGTCGAATTCCGCTCACTGCGAGGCTGCTTCGGAATGTAGAGGCCTCGTAGCCGCTGCAGGAAGTCGGGAATGAGCGTCGCCACGCGGGAGGCGAAGACTTCCAGGACCGCAGTGAGGTCGGATGCTTCCCAATCGCCCGCCATGTACGACTCCCCGAATCCGATCAAACCACTGTCACCCACACGAGCAGCGAAGTCGTCTGGGCGGTGAATGACCATCAACGGCGAATCGGGGCTACCGCCACCGGAGAACTCACCGTTGGGCATCTGGACGCGCAGCGGCAAACGTGCGACCGCCTTGTGGAACAGGGCGCGGGCAACCGGTGATGCAACCCGCACTTTGAGCCCACTCGGCACGGTGGCGACGCCCGGCCACCGCTCGGTTTCGATCGCGTGAGCGGAAGGTTCGGTGCCGAGAGTGGTTGTGGTCATTGCACTGCCTCCTGCGGGTGATGTTGCGGTCGGGGAACGATGGGTAAGCGCCTGGCCCACAGCCGGATTCCTTGAAATCGGATCTGCGCGGCGACTCGGAGCGGAGCCAGCGGGATGGCGAGCGCACTGCGCACGATCTCGCGCGTCGTCGCCGGCACACAACGACCGGACACCGTGGCCACGAAGGGCGCCTTGCCGTCACGGGCCAGAACTATCGAGAGCGCGAGCGCGGTGTCGGGTAGCGGAAGTCGCATCCGGTACTCGCCGTCCAGATCGTTGAACGGAGATACGTAGAACTCTTTGGACGTGCGAACCGCGCCACGTTCGTCGGTTTCGAGCAGGTAGCAGTGCCGCTCGCCGTAGGTGTTGTGAACCTCGGCAACGACGCACCGCTGACTGCCGTCGTCGTTCAGACACCAGAACACACTCAGCGGGTTGAACACATGGCCGAACACACGCGCGTTCGCAAGCATGAGGATGCGACCGCCGGCGAACTCCAATCCGTTGGTTGCCAGAAAAGTCTCGACGTTGGCACGAATCGATCGAGTGGGGTCGCCGAGGTGATCCCCGGCGTCGAACTTCGCCAAGGGCCGCAAAGCCTTCGGAAGCTCGGGCAAATCGTCGACGTCGACGAGCCAACTGTAGCTTCGGTACTCGAACTCGTTGTGCAACGGCTCCGTTCGAACGTGCCGAATGCTCGTATGAACGATGGACGGCGTGATGGGTGCGGTCACGGCCACCGACCTCCGACGCGTTCGGCGGCGCGCAGGCCAGAGAGTGCACCGTCCTCGTGGAAGCCCCATCCGTGGTACGCACCGGCAAACGCGAGCACGTCCGAGTCCAACTCGGGAAGCCGCGCTTGAGCGGCGACGGAGGTGGGTGTGTACTGCGGATGCTCGTAGGTCATCTGATCGATCACCGAGTCCGGGGACACCATTTCGCCTCCCCCCAAGGTCACCAGGTAGCGCCGGCCGGTCTCCGGGAGCCGCTGCAACCTCGTCATGTCGTAGCTGACCAGAACGTGATCCGGCTTCGCGTTGCATTCAGGGATGTAGTAGTTCCACGACGCGCGCGCATTGGTGTTGCCGGGCAGCACATTCTCGTCGGTGTGAAGCTGGGTGTGGTTGACGGAGTACGGCATTGCGCCGAGGACCTGGGATTCGACAGGCGTCGGATCCGCCAAAATCTTCAGCGCTTGCTGCGGATGCGTTGCGACCACGGCTGCGTCGAAGGTCTGGATCTGGTCGTCGCCGTCACGAATGTCGACGCGATCATCGAACCGGTGGATTGCGCGCACCGGCGTGTTGAGGCGGATATCCCCGATACTTTTGGCGACGAGACGAACGTATTCGCCCGATCCACCGGTGACTGTTCGCCAGGTGGGCGATCCAGTGACGCTCAGCATTCCGTGGTGATCGAGGAACGAGAACAGGTACCGCGCGGGATATTTCAGGGCCGAGCCGGGATCACACGACCAGACTGCCGACACGAGCGGAGTCATGAAATGAGCGGTGAAGTAGTCGGAGAACCGGCCGCTGCGCAGAAACACTCCCAGCGTCTGGTCAGGTGCCGACGGATCCGTGTTGTCGAGCAATGCGCGGGCACGGCGATGGAAGCGCTTGACCTCCATCAACATCGACAGAAAACTGCCGTTCACCAGCAGCCCCGGCGTCGGGAGAACGCCGCGCAACCCTTGGCCTCCCGAGTACTCGAGCCCGCACCCCCCACACCTGACCGACATGCTCATATCGGATTCCTGCGTAGGCACATCGAGTTCTGCGAACAATCGCAACAATGTCGGATAGGTGCGATCGTTGTGGACGATGAACCCCGTGTCGATGGCGAGGCTTCGCCCTTCCGGGTCGGTCACCGAATGGGTGTCCGCGTGCCCGCCGAGCCGTGAATCCGCTTCGTAGAGGGTGACGTCACTGTCCTTACTGAGCACCCACGCCGCTGTCAGACCTGCGACACCACTACCGACGACGGCCACCTTGCGCTTGTCGGAACTCATCGTCGTTCTCCCATCTTTGTTGCGGCTACCCCGCGACTCATTCCTGCGATTGCATCCGCGACGAGGCGATGCCAAGTCGCCGCCCGACGGAGCATGAAGTGGCCTGCGCCGTCGATGCCGATCCATTCAGCGCTCTTACCCGACGCCTGCAGTTCGTCGACCTTTCGCCGCGACACCTCCGGATCGGTCCAGGAGTCAGCCGTGCCGTGAAGGACTGACAGTGGTGTGTCCGAACGCAGATTCACCGACGTTCCATCGGGCCACCACGGCGCCAGCGCGACCACACCGACCACCGCCGGATCGCCACATAGTTCGGCGGCGACCCGTCCGCCCATCGAGTGCCCCAGCAGGATCACCTGAGCTTGTGAATTACGTTTCGTTATCGCGTCGAGTGCGGCGCGGGCGTCGGCGACCGGACTGCGCTCGGCACCGTTCCAACCTCGAACTCGATAGCGAGCCTGCACCGCTTTGACACGGGAGAGGCGAAGCTGAGCGGTGAACGGGCACATCCGAAGGTTGGACAGATGCCAGGCGCGAGCCGGGCGATGGCTCGATACCTTTCCTCCAGGCAGCACTAGCACCACCAGGTGCTGGTCACCGTCCTGCTGTTGCCGTCGGTTGGGCGTCATACACGGTATTCGGAGCCGAAAACCATTTGGATGGGGTTCGTAGAATTTCTTTTGTGAATCGTGAAGCACTCGTCGGCGATGTCCTCGACGCCATGGACGCCAACTTGGTATCCCATGCCTGCCACCTGCATGAACACTTGCCGACGGGATCGGTCTCTGCAGATGTTGTCGTCGCAGACAGCGGCCTCACCGACGACACTTTCAACATCATCGCTGGTGCGCGCTTCGCTGTACCTGCTGCTGAAGGCCCGGAAGAAGACCGACGACTACTCGACGTACTCGCGTGGCTTCGAGCAACCGGTCGTCCGTTCTCCTGGTGGACAGGTCCGCGCGACAAGCCCTCTGACCTCGGCGCTCGCTTGTCAGCCGTCGGCTGCGTGCGCTCCGAGGAAGAAAGAGCGATGACGGCAGACTTGAACGTCGTCCCACGCCCAACGCCTGTCTCAGAACTGTGCGTTCAGCGAGTGACGACTCGTTCGCAGCTCGCCGACTACGCCGCCGTGATGGCCGCCAATTGGTCGCCGCCCTCAACCGCAGTAATACGTTTCTTCGAAGACACCGCCGATGACATCCTCGATGAGCGCTCGCGGAGTTCGTTTGTCGTGGGATACGCGAACTCCCAGCCTGTCGCCGGAGCCGAGGTCCATTTTGCCGCCGACGTCGCCGGACTGTATGGGGTCGTCACACTCGAAACGGCGCGCCGACGCGGATTCGGCTCGGCGGTCACCCTTGCCGCACTCGACATCGCCCGCGAGCGAGGTGCCCGAACCGCTGTACTTCAGGCGTCCAGCGACGGCGCACAGCTCTATCGAAACGTCGGCTTCGAGGATGTCGGTACCTACGCCGAGTACTCGATCGGCAGCGGTTAGACGTCCCCGCGGGGACGCTTTCCGTCCTCATCCACGGATGTGTGTCGGTACTGGCATCTATTATCGAACGTACATTCGAAACATTGTCGGACACGCGCCGGGGGGCAACGATGAACGCAGCACTGACCGATACCGCAGAACTGACCGATACCGCAGCACTGATCAATGAAGAAACGCAGGGTTCCACCCGAAGCGACGTAGAGCAACTCGGCTCCGAAATCTGCGCTCTCGCCGGCCAGATCGCGGCGGCCACGGCTCGATTCCTCACCCTCCTGTCGAAGTTCGACGAAGACCGCGGCTGGGCCGGCCCTGGACTGCATTCATGCGCCCACTGGCTGTCGTGGAAATGTGGAATGAGCCTGCACACCGGCAGGGAATATGTTCGCGTCGCCAAAGCGCTCCGCCCTTTGCCCGAGATGCGGAAGGCTTTCGAGCAAGGCCGGCTGTCCTACTCGAAGGTTCGCGCACTCACCCGGGTCACCACGCCGTCAAACGAAAAGCAGATGGTTCGGTTCGGATGCGAGGCGCCCGCAGCCCAGATCGATCGTCTCGCCGCAGGTCTGCGTAAAGCAACCGACAATGAATCTGGCAAAAGCAAAGCGCCCGAACATCTTCAGGTCCGCTGGCATTGGGACTCGGATACGGGCGAGTTTGTCATCAAAGGACGCCTGCCCGCGCAGGACGGCGCCCGAATCCTCGCAGCATTGGCGGCGGCGGAACGTGAACGCACCCGAACCGCTGCCATCCGCCCTGTCGACGAGAAGGCCACAAAGAACCCGGCCGGAAATATCGGACCAGGACTCGTCGCGATGGCAGAGCTCGCCACCGCCGCAGTCACAGACCGCACGTCCAAGGCCGCCGCGAACGAAGTTGTGTTCTTCCACGAAGCGAACACCGTCCGTGTACCGAGTGGACCCGCACTCCCCCAAAGTGCCGCCGAGGAAGTGCTCTGCAACGCGAAACTTCGCCTGGGAACGACAAAGGAGGGATGCGTTTTGAATCTGGGCCGAAGGACCCGCGTCGTCAGCGCCAAACAAATGCTGGCATTGAATTACCGCGACGGATGTTGCCGCACACCGGGTTGCGGGCGGACTCGCTTCTTACACGCACATCACGTGAAATTCTGGGGACGCGGCGGAAATACGGACTTGGACAATCTGATCATGCTGTGCGGCACCTGCCACCGCGCGCTGCATGACGGCCAGTTCACGATCACTGCTCTCGGCGAGCAGAAGTTCGAGTTCCTTTACGCCAATGGTGACGTCATCGACCCAGCACCACCGACCGAGGGATTCGCTGATGGCCTACTGCGCGGAGACATACCCGACGACGCGATCATCCCAAGATGGGACGGCGAGCCCCTTCACCTCGATCACGCGGTCAGCGTCATCCTCGACGGTTGGGCCGCCTGAGGAAACATTGGTCTAGTCCAATCTGAACCTGCCGTGAACAACAGGACAACCCTCACATCCAGGTAGTGCAATTGGTCTAGTCCTATCGCAAGATGCTTAGCGTGACCAAGAAAATCGCACGCACCTCAGCCGCCATCACACTCCTCCTCGCCGGCGCGGTAGCAGCCGGAACTGCAACCGCTGCAGCAATTCCCGGATCATCCGACCTCAATCCGTCGGCCGCCGAGAAGACAGTTGTCATCGGCCTCGACGGCACCATGCTCAGCCACATCAAGACCGCCGACGCTCCCCGTCTCCAGAAGCTGATCGCCGAAGGAACCAGCGGAGAATCTTCCATCCTCGGCCACACCACCATCTCCGGACCGTCGTGGTCGACCATCCTGACCGGAGTCTGGGATACCAAGCACGGAGTCAAGGACAACACGTACGCGGGCGCCCGCTTCGACCTCTACCCGAGCGTCTTCACCCGACTGGAAACAGCAAAGCCCTCCCTCCTCACCGAATCGATCTCCACCTGGGGCGGCATCGACAACATCGCCTCCAGTGGGACACCGAAAGCCGACGTTGTCGTCACCACGGCCGATGCAGGTTCCGGAGCGGCCACCGACGCTGCGACGGCAGACGCCGTCGCCCGCGACATCACAGACAAGGGACCTGACCTGATCTTCACCCAACTCGATCAGGTGGACGGCGCGGGACATAGCGGCGGCACCAACGGCGCTGCGTACGAAGAGTCGATCGCCTCGGTCGATGCTCAGGTGGGCAAGATTGTCGATGCCGTCGATCAGCGCGCAGCAAAGACCGGCGAGAAGTGGACTGTACTGGTCACTGCGGATCACGGGCACAAGCCCGCCGGTGGGCACGGCGGTCAGACACCCGCGGAAGCAACGACATTCGTCATAGCACGCGGCGCGGGATACGCGGCCGGTAAGAACACAGACTCGTACACGATCGCCGACATCACCCCGACAATCCTCAAGAGCCTGGGCGTTGCATTGCCTGCCGATCTGGACGGCAAGCCGCTGGCCAAGGAAGCTCCCGGCTTCGTCGGCTCGGTCGACCTGGGATTCTTCGGCTCCTGATCGCAAGAAGGCCCGGGCACACAGCAGAGTGCCGCAGCAAGACAGCAGCAAAAAGGCAGCAAAAAGGCAGCAAAAAGGTCGGGCCGGAGAGCGTGTGCTCTCCGGCCCGACCTGTTGTGGAGCTGCCGGGAATTGAACCCGGGTCCTACGTTGAATCGCTAGGGCTTCTCCGTGTGCAGTTCGCTAAGTCTCTACTTGGATCTCCCAGTCTCGCGAACAAGCCAGGATGACGATCCCAGTCACTGTTTGATGTCCCATTCGACTCCGTGACCGAGCCGAACAGTAAAGCCCTCTAGCTGATGCCAGGAACCGGGTCGAGGGCAACCCCGGGCTGACAGACACGCTTCGCTACTTAGGCAGCGAGAGCGTAGTCGCGCTGATTGGAATCGGCGCTTATAGGTTTGCAGCGACGCTTACGGTGGTCTCTTGCCTGCACCGACACGCTTCCCCTAACTCAACACACGCAGTCGAAACCGTTCAGCCCCGTGTGTGCCCCGCGTCTTTCGTGGGGCTATTCACTATAACGCGCCGAAGTTCGGAAGTCATACCAATTAATCGGCGGCACTTTCCGTGTCCTTCGGCCCAGCCGTTTCCTGCACTGCACCCGCTTCCTGCACTGCACCCGTTTCCTGCACCGCAGCCATCTCACGCTCGGCGGCACCGGTGATGTTGGTGATCATCCCCTGGAAGACGACTCCGTGGAAAGGCAGGATCGAATACCAGTACGCCCGACCCGCGAGCCCGCGAGGGAAGAAGACCGCGCGTTGATCGAGGTGGGAACCCACCGGCCGTCCGTCGGCACCGGCTGGGCCTTCTGATACTCGCAACTCCAACCATGCTCCGCCCGGGACCTTCATCTCGGCGCGCAATCGGAGCAACTTGCCTCGATCGATTTCTTCGACCCTCCAAAAGTCCAGGGCTTCGCCCGTGTTGAGCCGGCGTGGATCCCGCCTGCCCCGGCGCAGTCCGACACCACCGACCGCGCGGTCCATCCACCCCCGAATGGCCCACGCCAAAGGGAATGAATACCAACCGTTCTCGCCGCCGATCGACTCGACCACCGACCAGAGGGTTTTCGGATCCGCCGCGCAGTCACGTTCGCGATGATCGACGTAGACCGCTTCGCCGGCCCAATCCGGGTCGGATGGAAGAGGATCGGATGGAGCGCCCGCGATCGTTGCACCGGACCACGCCGTCTCCACCTCACCGGTGTCGATCTTTCGAAGTGCCAGTCGCACCGCTTCTCGATACGGCGTGAGGCCCTCGGCGGGAGGCGGGATGAAGCCGTCGATGTCGTGATTGTGCATCACCGCGTCGTTCTGCAGGGATTCGATCAGGGGCATCGCCAAACCTCGTGGGATCGGCGTGACCAATCCCACCCAGTGACCTGCCAGACGCGGGGTGAGGACGGGCAGGACGAGGATGCGTCGGCGTACCAATCCAGCGACGTCGGCGTAGGTGTTCATCATTTCGCCGTACTGCATGACATCCGGCCCACCGATGTCGAAGGCGCGGTTGACCTCCGGCGTCGTCGCCGCGGCTGCAATCAAATAGTGGAGTACGTCACGCACCGCGATCGGCTGAATGTTGTTGTGCACCCACTTGGGTGTGGTCATCACCGGAAGCCGATTGGTCAAGTGGCGCACCATTTCGAAGGACGCCGAACCCGATCCGATCACCACTCCAGCTTGGAACACAACCGTCGGAACCTCGGAGTCGAGCAGGATCCGACCGACTTCGAGCCGGGACTGCAAGTGAGTCGACAACTCTCGGTCGGAGGGATGAAGCCCGCCCAGGTAGACGATCCGTCGCACCCCCGCATCGCGGGCAGCGGCGGCGACGTTCTCCGCGCTTCGCTTGTCGATATCCGAGAACGACCCTCCCCCACCCATGGCGTGAACGAGGTAGTAGACCACGTCGATATCGTCGAAAACACCTGAGAGGGTGGCACTGTCGGTCAGATCTCCGCGCTTGATCTCCACGGAATCGTGCCAGGGAACATCGCGTAGTTTCTCCGGGCTGCGCACCACCACTCGAACTCGATGGCCCTCTTCGACCAGGCGAGGGGCAAGACGTCCGCCGATGTATCCGGTCGCACCCGTGATCAACACTCTCACTGCGTCCATCACCCCACGCTACGCACAATTCAACTGCGAAGCGCGAGTGCAACCCCGAGGTCGTCGTTGGTCAACATCATGTTGATCCCCGCTCCGGCCTTCGCCCCGGCGGCTGCGGCCATGATGACCTGGGCACCCGGGTCCACGACATTGCCCGCGGCGAACACGCCGGGCACGCTTGTGGCCCCCATCATGTCGACTGTGACGAAATCGCCCATCATCGTCTCGGCGCGCTGCGCACCGAATGCGCGCAAGATCGCATCGTTGGGGTCCATCGTGAGGGCGCCACCGACAAAGACCGCCGAACGCGCGACCACACTGCCGTCGGCCAACCGCACGCCCACCAACCGATCATCCTCGACGACGGGACCGGCAACCTCACCCTCGACGATCGAAATACCGCGAGCCGCAAGCTTTTCCCGATCTTCGGAACTCAGTTCGGTGATGCGATGAAGGAAGAGAACCACGTCATCGGACCACTGGCGAACCATGAGCGCCTGGTGCATCGCAAATTCCGCGCTCTTGGCGATCACGCCGAGCGGCTGATCACGCACGCCGTACCCGTGGCAGTACGGGCAGTGCAACACATCGCGGCCCCAACGCTCGCCGAAGACTTCGAGTTCTACCGGTAGGCGGTCCGTCAGACCCGTCGAAACAAGCACCTTGCGCACCTGAATCTTGCTGCCGCCAGCCAGTTCTACCGAGAATTTCTCGCCGTCCCGTGTCACGGAGACAACGGTGCCGTCATGGAACTCGCCGCCGAATTTGCGGACCTCACCTCGGCCGATGGTCAACAATTCTGCCGGGTTCATGCCGTCACGGGAGAGGAATCCGTTCATGTGGTCGGCGGCCGCGTTCCGTGGCGATCCGTTGTCGAAGACGATCACGGACCTGCGTGCCTGACCGAGAATGAGTGCGGCGTTGAGGCCTGCCGCACCGGCTCCGATTACTGCTACGTCGAATGAGTTCTGCGTCATGAATCCAGAATGACAAGAGAACGCAGTCTTGACAAACACTGTTGCCACTTTGGCAAAATGAGTGCATGACCGAACCATCGTTCGAAGCCGTACTAGCCGGCATCGGCCCTCGCCTACGTGCGTTGCGCCAACAGTCCGAGATGACCCTGGCCAATTTGTCGGAGGCCACCGACATCAGCGTCAGCACACTGTCGAGACTCGAATCCGGTACTCGCCGAGCCAACTTGGAGCTTCTGCTGCCGATTGCCAAGGCACACGGCGTCCCGTTGGACGACCTGGTGAACAGCAAGATCAAGGACCCCCGCGTTCGAGAAGAACCTCGAACGGTCGGATGTATGACGGTCATTCCGCTGACCAGTCAACCCGGCAATCTGCAGGCCTACAAGATGATCATCTCGCCCACCGACGACGATCGCGAACCGGGATCCCACGAGGGCTACGAGTGGGTCTACGTTCTGTCCGGGCGCATCCGACTCCAACTCGGCGACCGGGATTTCATCATGGGGGCAGGCGAGGCCGCCGAGTTCGACACGCACATCCCGCACCGCATCAGTGCTGCCGACGGACGGCCGGCCGAGGCGATCAGCCTCTTCGGAAAACAAGGCGAGCGGGTTCACCTACGCGCAGCGCCGGCCGACAGACGCGGCTGAAGAAAACTCTCCGAGAAGCGAGGACATCTACAAGCGGGTGACTCGGTGGAGCGGGTGCACATCGTTGAGAGATGACTGAGAATCCGGCCAAACCAATGCCAACTGTTGTACCGCGCCGCCTGTCTCCACGCGAGATAGCTAGCCCGATGAATCATCATGACCGAGAAGAGGAATCCCGATGAGTGGAAAAACCACTTCCTACTGCGGTCCGGGCTCGTGCACGATTTGAATCGCTCCGATGAAGTGGGTCGGCGGACCCACCTTGTCGATGTATGGAATGTAGATGTTCGTTCGTCCCACAGGGCCTGCCGACCGCTCAGAGCTCTTGCAGGGTAATTGATCTTGCGTCCAATCATTCGTCGAGTTCGCGGGGCGACGAATTCACGTAAGTGGCGAAAACAAGGGGAATGACATGGAATTACGACAACTCGCGCGCGATCTTCAAGTCTCGCGTATTGGCTTAGGGTGTAACAACTTTGGTACCCGGCTGGACCCTGAGGGGAGTACGGAGGTCGTCCGTACCGCCCTCGATGAGGGCGTCACCCACTTTGACACAGCGACGATGTACGGAAACGGGCGCTCGGAGGAAATCCTCGGCAAGGCGCTCGCAGGTCAACGAGACCAGGTGGTAATCGCCACCAAAGCGATTCCACGCCCGCGTGAGGTCGATTACAAGCCCGGAGTACTCGCACGAAGCATCGAGGATAGCTGTGAGGCAAGCTTGCGGCGACTCAGCACCGATCGAATCGACTTGTACTACCAGCATGTCCCTGACCCCGATGCTCCACTGGAGGAGGCCATCGAGGCGTTGAATGGGCTGGTAGCCAAAGGGAAAGCCCGCCACGTAGCTTGCTCGAACTACTCCGCGGATCAGATGAGGCAGGCCGAGGGCATCGCCACCGGTACTGGCGCATCGCATTTATTGGCGAACCAGGTCGAATGGAATTTGCTCAACCGCGCGATCGAGGCAGACATTGTTCCCGCCGCACACGAGGTCGGAATGTCAATCATCCCTTTCTTTCCGCTTGCTTCCGGAATGCTCACCGGTAAGTACACGATGCGACGGCCGTTTCCGACCGGCAGCCGACTAGCCAGTGCGCCGTACTTCGCCACACTGGCAACGGAAGAGAACTTCGAGTACGTGGAGAAACTGTCAGCGTTCGCACAAGCGCACGGACACTCGATACTCGAACTCGCCATAGCGTGGCTGTGCGCGCAGGAGAGCGTTCCCTCTGTGATCATCGGTGCGATGAACCCCGAACAAGTGCGATCAAATGTTGCCGCCGCGGAGTGGAAGCTCGACGACGACGTTCTTGCGGCGCTGCCTTCGCGCCCCTGAAAGTCTGCGGTTCAACTCCTTTTGCTGATTTGACTACTGAGCAGCCAGATAGAAAACAAACGGCCCGCGCACTGGTAGCTCGCTTTCGCAATCCAATGTTGGACTTCCAACCTGTAAGCCGCGTCGACCGTATTCGTTCCGCCGGCAGTCGCAACGACAGGACCAGCACATCACCTCCGAGTGTGTGTGAGTGACGAAGAGAAGTGGCCATCGATGACCTACCAGGCTGTGCAGCCAATCGAGGGCACTGCCCTCTGCTGGGGATGCATCCCACACGCTGATTTGATACAGCTCGCCGAGTTGGCCCGTAGGGGCGGCTTTCCAGAGATCACTGTTCATCCCTCGCAATATTCGATTGTGAAGAGTGCCGACTCCCGAGTGCGGGAGCGCCTGGACGATCTAGGTGTGACTGTTGGCGTGATCGATGCGCTCATGACCTATCTACCCGGCTCTGCTCGACTGGATGAGGTACCTCCACACTGGCGCAAGCTCATGGTAGATCTCGACGAGTGTCTCGAAGCCGCTGAGGCGCTTCACGCTCGCACTCTCAACGTCGCCCATTTCTTGGGTGATCCGACAGTGAAGAGAAACGCGCTGGCGTCGGCGGTGCGACAAGTCGCCGACCGCGCAGCCGAGGTCGGAGTTCGTGTCAGTCTGGAGTTCATCCCCGGCACAGGAATACCGGATCTCGGTGCGGCGTTGGACATCGTCCGGCGAGCCGACCACCCCGGCGTTGGAATCCTGTTCGATACTTGGCACTTTCTGCGCTCGGGTGGTACGCCGACCCAGCTTGCAGAGGTTACCCATGAGCAGGTATTCGAAGTGCAGATCAGCGATCGTGTCCAGCCTGGCCGCCACGATCCCTATGTACCGATGACCGGCCGCCTGGCTCCTGGCGAGGGAACGGCGCCGATCGCGGAGATTGTGCGGGCGTTGGGGGTCGTGGCTCCCGACGTCGTGTTGGGAGTCGAGGTGTTCACCGCTGATATCGGAGATCCGGATGAAACCTTGGCCCACCTTTCCGCGGCCACTCGGATGTTCCTGCGGAGTACTGAATTTGGTTCGCCCGCGGGCATTGTCGAGCCGTCATGAGCTATTCCGAGGCCCTGAGTTTGGTGCGATACCAAACTCGCACCGCCGCCGCGTTTCCAATTTGGCCACTCCGCCAATCGGAGACCAGTTCAAACCACGCGGGACTCTTTTGACAGGATGGTGGGGATCGGGGTATCCGGCGTGCAAGTAGCCCAGGTACTCGTCGAGGAATGAAACAGCGCGTTCCTACGATGGGTGTACGGGTCACAGCCGCTGAAAAGGAACTACGCCCCAGCGACGGCAATCATGCCGACTGCCGCCAGCGCCAACAGCATTCCCGCTTGTTGCACGCGGCTTACCCGCTCGCCCAGCATCACCATGGCGAGCAGAACCGTCGCAGCCGGATACAGCGAACCGATCACGCTGACCAGTGAGAGCATTCCGCCTTGGAAGGCGTAGATCATCGTCCCGTTCGCGACGACGTCGAGGACGCTGACGTACACCGCGAGCTTGAGTGGCTCGCCTCGTGGGAGAACGAAGTGACCGGCCGCCAGCGCGACCAACCACACCACGACGGTCGCGGCGCCTCGAGATACGGCCAACGCCCACAGCCCGCTGCCCTCGCCGATCTGGTGAAGTGCGATGAACGAGAGAGCAAATGCGCCACCGCTTCCGACGGTCAGAAGAGCCACTTGTCTGGTGAAGCGGAGGGTGATTCCGCCAGCAACCTCACCCGCGGTGTCGTCAGGCGACTCGCGGCTGACCAGGACGACGGCGACCAGCGCGACGGCAATACCCAGGTACGCGATCAACCCCGGCCGCTCACCGAAAGCGAAGCCGACGAGCACCGGAATGCCCGCCACCAGAACAGCTGTCAGCGGCGAGACCACCGACATGGGGCCGGTTGCCAGCGCGAGATAGAACCACCAGACCGCCAGACCACTCGTGACGCCCGCGATCGCACCCCAGATCAGACCGTTCGGCGTCAGCGTCCCGGATACGAAAGGTGCTGCGATCAGAACGATGACGAGCGAGAGTGGATACGAGACGATCACCACACGCAGTGCGGCAACTCGTCGTGACGCAACTCCCCCGACGAAGTCGCTGACTCCGTAGGCAACTGCCGCCACGAGGGCAAGCAGGATGGAGGTCAGCGCATGCCCTTGATACGACGACCGAGCTCGCGGGTCACCTCGCGCTCGGCGGTGCGCTTGGCCATGTCCTGGCGCTTGTCGTAGTCCTGCTTACCCTTTGCCAGTGCGAGTTCGACCTTGACCTTGCCGTCGTTGAAGTACATCGACAGCGGGACCAGCGTCTGGTTTCCCTCGCGGGTCTTGCCGACGAGGTGCTCGATTTCACGCTTGTGCAGCAGGAGCTTTCGGGTACGACGTGGCGAATGGTTGTTCCACGTGCCTTGCGTGTACTCCGGAATGTGCAACGAGCGCAACCACACTTCGCCGTTGTCCACCGTGGCGAACGCGTCGACGAGCGACGCCTTGCCTTCACGCAGACTCTTGACCTCGGTCCCGACGAGAGCGATGCCGGCCTCGTAGGTGTCGATGATCGTGTAGTTGTGGCGTGCTTTGCGATTGGTCGCAATGACCTTGCGGCCCTTTTCCTTCACTGTCCGGGCCTCTCAGTCCGCTGTCTTGCTGTCGAATGGTTCTTGCTGTTCCAGCATAGAAGCTCGTGCAAACCGATTATTCGCGGACGTACAGACGCAGCGTCACGTACGCCGTCACCGCGGCCATTCCGACACCGGCAAGTACGAGGATCGGCGAGACGAACAGCACGTCACTGTTGGATATCCGCGCCACGATGTTCGCTTCGTAGACGTCGGACAGGACCCCGTCGATGAAGACGTTCTTCGCCGTGAACAGTCCGGCAATGGCGAGCACCGCACCGATCAAGGCCGCCACGACGGCTTCGAGGAGGAACGGAAGCTGGGTGTACCAACGCGTCGCGCCGACCAACCGCATGATGTTGACCTCGGTACGACGCGTGAACGCGGCGATCTGGACCATGTTGGCGATGAGCAGGATGGCCGCTATCGCCTGGACGATCGCGATCGCGAACGCTGCGTTGCGCACTCCACCGAGCACGCTGAACAGTCGGTCCACCAACTCGCGCTGATTGAGCACACTCTCGACGCCGGGCCTCGAACCGAAGGTGTCGTTGATGACGCCGAACCGCTCCGGGTCACTGAGCTTGACCTTGAACGACGCCGGGAAGCTGTCCGGGCTCACCAGGGCTGCCAGTTCGGGCTGGTCCTTGAACACGCGCTCGGTGGCGTCCTTCACGGCGTCTTCGCGGTTGAGGTACTGAACCGCGACGACGGACGGAGTCTGCTCGAGTTCCTTGCGCAACGAACTGCAGATCTCCTGCTCGCAACCGGGATCGGCCGAAGAGATGTCGTCGGTCAGGAAGATCTGCACCTCGACTCGTTCGAGGAAGATCTGCTGGGTCTTGCCTGCCATCTGCACGACCAGCAGACCGCCGCCGAAGAGTCCGAGGGAGATCGCCGTCGTCAAGATCATGGCGATGGTCATCGTGATGTTGCGGCGTAGGCCGGTCAGGACTTCGCTGAAAATAAAGCTGGCGCGCATCGGGGAATCCGATTCCTTCTCGAGAGGCCGGTTGTTTCACGACAACCGGTGGGCGTACGGGACGTGTGGTCGTAGTCGGCGCTACCTGCCGACGCCGTACACACCCCGCGCTTCGTCTCTGGTCACCTTGCCGAGATCGAGTTCGATGACGCGTCGACGCATGGAGTCGACGATGTGGTGATCGTGGGTCGCCATCACGACGGTGGTGCCGGTGCGGTTGATCCGCTCGAGCAGCAGCATGATGTCCTGGCTCGTTTCGGGGTCCAGGTTGCCGGTGGGCTCGTCGGCGAGCAGCACGAGAGGGCGGTTCACGAATGCGCGGGCGATGGCGACGCGCTGCTGCTCACCGCCGGAAAGTTCGGTGGGCAGTCGATCGGCTTTGCCGGCCAGACCGACCATGTCGAGAACCTCGGGCACAGTGCGCGCGATGACGTTGCGGGGCTTGCCGATGACTTCCAACGCAAAGGCCACGTTCTCGGAGACCGTCTTCTGCTGAAGCAAGCGGAAGTCCTGGAACACACAGCCCATGCTCTGGCGAAGCTTCGGCACGCGGCGGGCCGCCAACTTGTTGACGTGGAAATCCGCGACCTCGATGTCGCCGGACGTGGGCGACTCCATCTTGAGCAGCAACCGCATGAACGTCGACTTGCCGGAGCCGGAGGGGCCGATGAGGAAGACGAACTCCCCCTTCTCCACCTCCACACTGACCTTGTCGAGCGCCGGCCTGGTGGAGGCCTTGTAGGACTTCGACACATTCTTCATGCTGATCACAACTAGCCAGTCTAGCCGTTATCTAACGGTGACCTTGGCGCCACGCGCGAGCACCCTCGTCCTTATCCGGTACCGGTGGTCGCGGGTGACTGCGGCACAGACGTCGGTGCCTGCATCGCCGCGCCGGGTTGGGGAACGGTGGTCGTCGCCGGAGTGGTCGGCACCGTGGTCGCGGACTGTTCGGCGTTGCCCGGCGCAGGCGCGGGACCCGAAGTCGGCGTCGGAGAACCTGAGCTGCCCGTGCTCGATTCCGGAGACTGGGTCTCGGACGTAGTCGTCGGCTCGGCCGAGGACGGCACGGGGGTCGTCGTCGACGGTTTGACCGAGGGCGCGACGTAAGGCTCGGTCTGCGACGTGTCCACGCTGGGCGGTGGTGTCACTGCGGTCGGGTCCTCAGGATTGAGATACGTATGCAACAGATACGTCAATATCCACGCCACGATGAGAATGAAGGTAGAGGTTCGCATCCGGCCGCCGAAAATCCGGGACGGGAGCCAGTCCAGGTGAAACAGTCGGTCGAGTCCGCGGCGCGGTTCCTGATCGGTCATTCGCTCGCCTCCTCGGTCCGTACGGTGTGCAGATCCGGTGACACCGTGATCCCCTGACGTCGCAGTGCTGCGGCGACGCGGACGCGAAGAGCGCGTCCGACCTGGAACTGTTTGCCAGGGAGTGTGCGCGCGACCATCCGCACGTTGACCTGATCGACCTCCAGGCTTTCGACGCCCATGACCGTGGGCTCGTCGAGCAGCAGTTTCTTGAGTCCGCGGTCGGCCATCGCGTCGACTCCGACCTGGCGAAGCACCTCGTTGACCCGGGTGAGATCGGCGGTCGCCGGAACCGGAACGTCGATGACGGCGCGTGCCCAATCCTTGGACAGGTTGGTCGCTTTCACGATCTGGCCGTTGGGAACGGTGATGACCTCGCCGTCGGAGTTTCGCATCCGCGTCACGCGCAGGGTCACGTCCTCGATGACACCCTCGGCGTCGTCGGAGGAGCCGGTGATCGCAAGTCGCACGGTGTCACCGAAGCCGTACTGACGTTCGGTGATGATGAAGAAACCGGCAAGAATGTCCTGCACGACGCGCTGTGCACCGAAACCGAGCGCCGCACCGAGAACGGTCGCCGGCGCGACGAGACTTCCGATCGGCAGGTTCAGTTGGTCGAGAACCTTCAGCGTCGCGATCACGTAGATGAACGTGATGACCACCCAGGTGATGACCTGCGCGACCGAGTGACGATGCTTGGTCGCCTCGGAACGAACCAGCGCATCGCCCAACTGATAGTTGGAGTCGATCTGGTCGGTGACCTTGTTGCCTCCCCAACTGACCAACCGGGCGAGAATCATCGCCCCGAGCACGGTCATGAGGACGGACAAACCGGTGGTTTGAAGCCAATCGAGCAGGTTCTGCCCAGGTCGAAGTAAAGTCATCGTGCCTTTCGGTATCCGAACGCTATGCGGACTGGTTCTCGCTCATGCGCCAGCGGATGCCGGCCTCGAGGAACCCGTCGATGTCGCCGTCGAGCACTGCCGACGGGTTGTTGACCTCGTACTCGGTACGCAGGTCCTTGACCATCTGGTACGGATGCAGAACATAGGAGCGCATCTGGTTGCCCCACGAGCTGCCGCTGTCGCCCTTGAGCGCATCCATCTCGGCGCGCTCTTCCTGACGCTTGACCGCGAGCAGTTTTGCCTGCAGGACGCGCATCGCCGACACCTTGTTCTGGAGCTGCGACTTCTCGTTCTGACAGGTGACGACGATTCCCGTCGGGATGTGCGTGAGTCGAACGGCGGAGTCCGTCGTGTTGACCGACTGGCCGCCGGGACCGGACGAGCGGTAGACGTCGACGCGGATGTCGTTCTCGTTGATCTCGATGTGGTCGGTCGTCTCGACGACCGGCAGTACCTCGACCTCGGCGAACGACGTCTGACGGCGCCCCTGGTTGTCGAAGGGGCTGATGCGAACGAGCCGGTGGGTGCCCATCTCGACGGACAACGTGCCGTACGTGTACGGGCCTTTGATCGCGAACGTCGCGCTCTTGAGTCCGGCTTCTTCGGCGTACGACGTGTCGTAGACCTCGACGCCGTAGTCGTGCTTCTCCGCCCAGCGGATGTACATACGCATGAGCATCTCGGCCCAGTCTGCAGCGTCGATACCGCCGGCACCGGAGCGGATGTTGATGAGCGCGTCGCGCTCGTCGTACTCGCCCGAGAGCATGGTCTTGACTTCCATCGCCGCGATGTCGTCTCGCAGGCTCGCGCGCTCGGCGTCGGCGTCGGCCACCGCGTCGGGGCCTTCGTCTTCTGCCAGTTCGTAGAGGATCGGCATCTCGTCGAGTCGCTCGCGTAGTGCCACGATCCGGCGCAGCTCGGCCTGCGCGTGGGAGAGCTGGCTCGTGACCTGCTGGGCGTGTTCCTGGTCGTTCCACAGACCCGGGTCGGCTGCCTGGTGCTCGAGCTCGTCGATGCGTCGGCGCAGCTCCTCGACGTCCACAACCGATTCGCAGGTGCGAAGGGTGGTGTCGAGGGCGTTCAGGTCTGCAATTACGTCGGGATGCACGGTTCTCAAGGCTACCGGGTGCCGACCTCGGCCCTGCCGCCCGTCACGTATTGGGATCACCGGGACTGGAAGCCTTGCCAACCTCGCTCCGAGGGAACCTACTGGAACGATGACTGTCACCGACGAATACCTGCAGAACAACGCCGCCTACGCCGAGCAGTTCACCGGACCGCTCCCCCTCCCACCCAGCAAACACGTCGCCGTACTCGCCTGCATGGACGCCCGCATCGACGTCTATCGGGTGCTGGGAATCAAGGAAGGCGAATCGCACGTCATCCGCAATGCGGGTGGAGTCGTCACCGACGACGAGATCCGATCCCTGGCCATCAGCCAGCGTCTGCTGGGAACTACCGAGATCATCCTCATCCACCACACCGACTGCGGAATGCTGACGTTCACCGACGACGACTTCAAGCGATCCATCCAGGACGAGATCGGCATCAAACCAAATTGGGCTGCCGAATCGTTTCCCGACATCGACGAGGACGTCCGTCAGTCGTTGAAGCGCATCGAGAACAGTCCGTTCGTCACCGCGACGACCTCCCTACGCGGATTCGTCTTCGACGTCGCAACCGGAAAGCTGAACGAGGTCCTCCCCGATTGAGCCGGTAGGTTGTGTACCCGTGACCGATCGCGCATCCGACCTCGCACTCGCCCTCCGTATCGCCGACGAGGCTGACGCGATCACTCGCGCCCGCTTCGGCGCCCTCGACCTTCGAGTGGACGACAAGCCGGACCTCACCCCCGTCTCCGACGCCGATCTGGCTGTCGAGCGAGCAGTGCGCGCGACGCTCGGTGAGCATCGTCCTGCGGATTCCGTACTCGGCGAGGAATTCGGCGGCGACGCAGTCTTCGAGGGCAGACAGTGGGTGGTCGACCCCATCGACGGGACCAAGAACTTCGTCCGCAACGTACCGGTGTGGGCCACGCTGATCAGCTTGCTCGAGGACGGCGTCCCGGTCATCGGCGTCGTGAGCGCACCTGCACTGAATCGGCGATGGTGGGCTGCAACAGGTTTGGGTGCACATACTTCCTTCGGGGACAGTGATGCGCGGGCGATCCAGGTATCCGCCGTCGATCGCAGCGAGTCAGCGAGCCTGAGCTTCTCGAGCCTCTCGGGGTGGAAGGACCGCGGAATTCGCGATCAGTTCGTCGAACTCACCGACCACGTCTGGCGCGTGCGCGGTTACGGGGACTTCTTCTCCTACTGCCTCGTGGCCGAAGGCGCCGTCGACATTGCTGCCGAACCCGAGGTTTCCCTGTGGGATCTGGCAGCGCTCGACGTATTGGTCCGTGAGGCCGGCGGCGCGTTCACCGATCTGGACGGCGGCGCAGGTCCGCACGGCGGCAGCGCGGTCGCCACCAACGGACTGCTGCACGAAGACGTTCTGGCCCGCCTGCGGTAACACCCGAGTACCAGAACATCCCACCCGCCGCAAGGGTCCGAGGGAGGAGTTCCGACAGGCCCGTCGGCAGGATTCGGCACGACATCTCGGCCCGTTGACTGGAAGTAGTTGATCACGCACTACTTCCAGGAGAACGATGAACCGGATTTCCAGGCGCACGATTCTGTTCGGTCTGGCCGCAGCGCCCCTCGGGCTCGCGGTGGGCTGCGGCGCCGACCCGGCAGCGAAGAGCGCCACGTTGGCGGTGGCCGGAACTTCGCGTCCGCTACCGATTCCGCCGCTTGCCGAATCCACCGTCGACGACGCCGGTGTTCGCCACTTCACACTTCGTGCCGGTGCCGGGACCACCGAGATCGTCGCGGGAAAACTCACCGACACTTGGGGTTTCAACGGATCCATTCTGGGGCCGACCGTCCGCGCCGAACGCGGAGAATCTGTCGCATTCACGATCGACAACACACTGGCAGAGCCCACGACCGTCCATTGGCACGGCATGCATCTGCCCGCCCGATACGACGGCGGCCCGCACCAGACCATCGAAGCCGGCGGACGCTGGGAACCGGCGTGGACGATCGGCCAGTCGGCGTCGACGCTCTGGTATCACCCACACCCGCACGGATCCACCGAACGGCACGTGCAGCGCGGTCTCGCCGGACTGTTCCTGATCGACGACGCCGACACGCGGGCGTTGGACATCCCCAAAAGCTATGGTGTCGACGATGTTCCGCTGATCATCCAGGATCGTCGATTCCTCGCCGACGGCAGCTTCGACGAATCGGATCCGACCGACATAGGCCTGCTCGGCGACACGATAGTCACCAACGGCATCTCCGACGCCTACCTCGACGTCACCACCGGGGTCGTCCGGTTACGCATTCTGAACGGCTCTTCCGGCCGTCTCTACAACCTGGGGTTCCCCGACGACCGCACCTTCGATCTGATTGCCACCGACGGCGGACTGCTCGAATCACCTATTGCGATCAAGCGGATTCAGCTCAGCCCCGGCGAACGAGCCGAGATCGTGGTTCGCGTCGACCCCGGTGCGACGACCACACTGGTGTCGTTCCCGATCGAGGACGGCGGTGGCGTGAGTTCCTCCGACGCCGAGAACTTCGGCATGAACGACCGCTTCGACATCCTCGAACTGCGGGGCGTTGCCAGCCGCGCGTCACGGTCGACTCTCCCGGCGCAGTTGGCCGTACTGCCGAGTCTGGATCCGTCGAAGGCAAGCGTTTCCCGAACCTTCGATCTGCAGTGGTACATGATCAACGGGCAACGAATGGACATGAACCGCATCGACTTCGAGGCCGAGGTCGGCGCGACCGAGGTGTGGACGATCACCAACAAGGACAACTGGCCACACAATTTCCATGTCCACGACGTACAGTTCCAGATCCTCGACGTCGACGGTCGCACTCCCCCGCCGCACTTGCGCGGACTCAAGGACACCGTCTACACACCGCCGGGCAGCAGGGTTCGCGTCGCACTGCAGTGGTCCGAGTACACCGATCCCACCTTCCCGTACATGTTCCACTGCCACCTGCTGATGCACGAGGACCAAGGGATGATGGGCCAATTCCTCGTCCTCGAACCGGGACAGAAGGCGGCTCCGATGCAGATGGACATGCCGATGGACATGCCGATGCCTGGTTCGCACTCCGGTCACTGAAAGTTCTGCAAGTGGTACACGGCGAGGCGAACCCGATTGTCGCAACCGGTCTTCGACATCAGGTTCGCCACGTGCGTCTTCACCGTGGTCACACCGAGATGCAGCGTGTCCGCGATCTCCTGATTGCTCTTCCCTTCTGCCACCAGCGCGAGGACCTGCGATTCGCGATCGGTCAACGGAACCTTCTCCGTCGCAGCAGTGTCTGCGATACCACCGATCACCGCTCGATCCACAACGCGGCGGAGAAGTTCCGGAGTGAACACCATCTCGCCCTCGGCGATCCGCCGAATGGCACCGAGCAACTCGGCGGGTTCGGTGTCCTTGACGAAGAATCCCGAAGCCCCCGCGGCGAGTGCGGGATACAGATGATCGTCGTCGTCGAAGGTGGTCAGCACGAGGATGCGCGCTCGACGACCGGCCTTGACGATCTGCTGCGTGGCGCCGATCCCGTCCAGCCCGGGCATTCTCAAGTCCATCAGAATCACGTCGGGATCCAATTCTGCAGCGAGCGCTACCGCCTCGACGCCGTTCGACGCCTCACCGGCCACGGTCATGTCCTCGGCTGCCGCGCACAGCATCCGCAAACCGGCGCGCACAAGTCGCTGGTCGTCGACGATCAGCACGCTGATCACGAGACATCGCCCGAGACAACGAGTGGAATACTCACGTGCACTTCCCATTTCCCGTCACTGTTGGTGCCGGCGGTCATCTCGCCGCCGACCAACTCCGCACGCTCCTGCATTCCCACCAGGCCATGACCTGCACTCCGAGGCGATCCCTCGACGTCGTTGACAACCCTGACATGCACCCGGCTGTCTTCGCGACCGACCGAGACCGATACCAGCCCCTTCTTGTCGCCGTGCTTCATGACGTTGGTCAGTGATTCCTGAATCACCCGCAACAACGTCAGCCTCCCGATCGCGTCGAGATCGGCTGCGCCTGACTCGACATTCTCCTGGGCATCGAAGACTGCCTGCACCTCGAAACCCGCCGCACGCACACGATCTATCGCCGCCTCGATTTCCGCCTCGACGGCATCCGGCTCGACCAGAGCGACCTCACCGAGCGAAGGATCACGAAGTGCGACCAGGAGGCGACGGATATCGGCCAGCGCATCGGACGCAGTCCCACGCACATCCGCGAGGACCTCACGCACGGCCTCGTCCTGGGGCGCCAAGACATGTTGAGCCACGCCGATTCTCAGGACGATCGATGCCATGTGGTGCGCAACCAGGTCGTGCAGTTCGCGGGCGAGCGCACTGCGCTCCGCAGCGCGGGTCTGCGCAAGATTGTTCGCGGCCAATTCACGCTGCGAGCGTAGATACAGCCCGAGCAGCAGTGGCAACCCCACGTACGCAAGCACTTTCACAGCCGTCGTGACAGACCAGAACGCTTCGTGAGATTCGAACCAGATACCCGCGAGCACCGAACCGCACCATCCTGCTGCCGATACGGCAACCATTTCTCTACGCTCGGCCCGCATCGTGACGTCGACGACGGCGACCGCCCCGAGATACGGAACAAGCTCGGACAGCCCCCAGGCGTCGGCGACGAACATCGGAACGGCGAGCGCCGAGATGACCAGGGACGCGAAGACCGGCCATCGACGGCCGACGGCGAAGGCGAGCGCCGACAGCATCGACAGAATCCAGTAGGTGAGGGGAACTCGATACTCCCCCGGATACGTGCTGGCGATCAACAGGCACGGGACCACCACCAACGGCGTGTAGCGCACGTACCGCTGTATCCGATCTGGCACCTCTGTCCGGTTCACCCCTCGAGCCTATGACGCGCATCATTTCGCGGTTTCTCGACAACAGACCTTACTGATGAGTAAGATAAGGATCGTCCAACGCCCCAACACCGAGAAACAGCTGGTGATCATGACCAAGCAAGACAGTGTTGCCCCCGACAAGAGCGCTCAGCGCAGCGAATCGGGCGCGCAGCGCGGCGGCGCCAAGGGTGCGCCCCGCGACACGTCCGCCGTCGGCCTGAACCCGATCAAACGCGACGCCATGGGCGCAGCCATGCGTGTGCTTACCAAGATCACCGGTTCGGAACTGGCCGAGAAGTTCAATCTGCGTCAGACCATCGATCGCGTGACCTACGAGGGCACCAAGACGGGCTTCAAAACCCTGGGTGCCGCCACTCGAGGATTCCAGAAGGTCTCGGGCAACGGCGCACCCAAGCGCCTGCCCGACAACCCGAGCAAGAACGCCGACTACTTCGATCTGACCCCCGACGACGACCAGAAGATGATCGTCGAGACCGTGCGCGAGTTCGCGGCCGAGATCCTGCGTCCCGCAGCGCACGACGCCGACGGCGCAGCGCAGGCACCCGCCGATCTCTCCAAGCGCGCGGCCGAACTCGGCATCACGCTGATCAACGTTCCCGAAGAACTCGACGGAGCAGCTGCCGATCGCGGCGCAGTCACCAATTCTCTTGTCGCCGAGGCACTTGCGCACGGAGACATGGGGCTTGCACTTCCGATCCTCGCACCCAGCGGCGTTGCAGTCGCACTGACGCAGTGGGGCACCGACGCGCAGCAGAAGACCTACCTTCCGGCCTTCACCGGCGAGCAGGTCCCCGGCGCAGCAGTGGTGGTCAACGAACCACGCGCACTGTTCGATCCGTTCGCCCTGCAGACCAAGGCAGTTCGCTCCCCCAGCGGCTACAAGCTCAACGGCGTCAAGAGCTTGGTGCCCGCCGCGGCTACGTCCGAACTCTTCGTCATCGCCGCAGAACTCGACGGCAAGCCCTCCTTCTTCATCGTCGAATCCGACACCAAGGGACTCGTCGTCGAAGCAGATCCCAGCATGGGACTGCGCGCCGCAGGCCTGGGTCGCCTGATCCTCACCGATGTCGCTGTGCCGGAGTCCGCACTGCTCGGCGACGGTGACGCCGAGCAGCGCAAGGCCGAATACGCCGACGCGATTCGCCTGGCTCGCCTCGGTTGGGCGTCCATGGCCGTCGGAACCAGCCAGGCAGTTCTCGACTACGTGATTCCGTACGTCAACGAGCGCGAAGCGTTCGGCGAGCCGATCAGCCACCGCCAGGCGGTTGCCTTCATGGTCGCCAACATCGGCATCGAACTCGACGGACTGCGCCTGGTCACGCTTCGGGGCGCTTCACGCGCCGAGCAGGGCTTGTCCTTCGCTCGCGAATCCGCTCTGGCCCGGAAGCTGGCTTCCGAGAAGGGCATGCAGATCGGCCTCGACGGTGTGCAACTCCTCGGTGGACACGGGTTCACCAAGGAACACCCGGTCGAGCGCTGGTACCGCGACCTCCGTGCCATCGGCGTTGCCGAGGGCATCGTCCTCATCTGACGCCGCTGAACTTCCAGGAGAACCACGATGATCAACCTCGAACTTCCCAAGAAGCTCAAAGCATCAGCGAACCAGGCACATCAGGTCGCGGCGCAGATCTTCCGACCCATTTCACGTAAGTACGATCTCGCTGAGCACGAGTACCCCGTCGAGCTCGACACCATGGCCGCCATGGTCGAAGGCCTCTCCGATTCCGGTGGAGACATCGGCGGTGCCAGCGGCGGACGGTCCGACGCGAGCGCCAAGGGTGGCAACGCCAACGGCGGCAACATGTCTGCGCTCCTCAACTCGCTCGAAACGTCTTGGGGCGACGTCGGACTCATGCTCTCGATCCCCTACCAGGGGCTCGGCAACGCCGCGATCGCCGCAGTGTCAACCGACGAACAGCTCGAACGTTTCGGCAAGGTGTGGGCCTCGATGGCCATCACCGAACCGAGCTTCGGTTCCGACTCCGCCGCCGTGACCACCACCGCCGTTCTCGACGGCGACGAGTGGGTTCTCAACGGCGAGAAGATCTTCGTCACCGCCGGTGAGCGTTCGACGCACATCGTCGTGTGGGCGTCGGTCGACAAGTCGAAGGGCCGAGCGGCCATCAAGTCGTTCGTCGTTCCGCGTGACGCACCGGGCCTGAGCGTTGCTCGCCTCGAGCACAAGCTGGGCATCAAGGCCTCCGACACCGCAGTACTCCTGCTCCAGGATTGCCGCATTCCCGCGGACAACATCCTCGGCAGCCCGGAGGTCAACGTGGAGCAGGGCTTTGCCGGCGTCATGCAGACGTTCGACAACACCCGGCCCCTCGTTGCAGCCATGGCCGTCGGCGTCGGACGCGCAGCTCTCGAAGAACTGCGCGGCATCCTGACCGAAGCCGGTGTCGAGATCTCCTACGACACACCGGTCTACAACCAGCATGCAGCTGCAGCCGAGTTCATCCGTTTGGAAGCCGACTGGGAGGCCGCGTACCTGCTGTCTCTGCGCGCGGCGTGGATGGCCGACAACAAGAAGCCGAACTCGCTCGAAGCGTCCATGTCCAAGGCGAAGGCCGGCCGCACCGGCACCGACGTGACGCTCAAGGCAGTCGAGTTGGCCGGCACTTACGGCTACTCGCAGCGCCCGTTGCTCGAGAAGTGGGGCCGCGACTCGAAGATTCTCGACATCTTCGAGGGCACCCAGCAGATCCAGCAGCTGATCGTCGCACGCCGTCTACTCGGAAAGTCGTCCGCCGAACTGAAGTGACGGTCGCACGGACCAGATCCCGAAACACTCCGCCCCGCCACCTTTCGAGGTGGGGGGGCGGAGTGCTCGGTCGCCATCGTGAAACTTCACCACCGAAACCTGATTGCGCATTAGTGTGTAATCAGTCCTACAACGACGCTGGGAAGAGGTTCACGTATGCCCGGATTGGTCACCAAGGTCACTGACACCATCGGCGCGGCGGGGGTTATGTTCCGAGCCGGACTCGTCCCGTTCCCTCGCCTCGATCGCGGACTCAAATCCATTGCAGCCGTGGACAAGTACGGACCCTTTGCCGGGCCGGTCCATGCACACGCCGAGAACGGCTACGATGCGGTGGCGATCATCGACGAGCGCGGACCCATCACCTATGCCGAGCTCGAGCGTCAGAGCAACGCGTTGGTCCGGGCGTGGCAGGCCGACGGCATCACCTCCGACTCCGTCATGGGTGCGATGTGCCGTAACCATCGAGGCTTGGTCCTGACCATGCTGGCGGCAGCAAAGAACGGAACGAAGCTCGTTCTCATGAACACGGGCTTCGCTCGGCCCCAACTCGTGGACGTCGCAGCGCGTGAGAAGGTTGTCGCCTTCGTCTACGACGACGAGTTCGCGGACATCGCCGATGCCTTGCCGGACGACGTCGTCGTCTATCGTTCCTGGCCAGAGGGCACAGCCGCTGACGGTTCCACGGCAGCTACTCTCGACGAGGCCATCGCCGGACGCACCACGTCGTCGGTGCCGGCACCCGAGAAGAACGGTGGCTTCGTCCTCCTCACCAGCGGCACAACGGGAACTCCCAAGGGTGCGCCGCGTGGCCACACCTCCCCTCTCGCGTCGGCACAGTTCCTCGACCGCGTGCCGTTGCGCCGCGGACAGACCATGATGATGGCGGCCCCCGCCTTCCACGGAACCGGTGTCTCGCAGTTCGCTCTCGCGTTGGCGCTCGGCCAGACCGTCGTCATGCATCGAAAGTTCGATCCGGAGAACACGATCAAGCTTGTCGCCCAGTACAAGTGCGACAGTCTGGTCGTGGTCCCGACGATGCTCACTCGCATCATCGACCTCGGTCCCGACGTGCTGTCCAAGTACGACACGTCGAACCTGAAGATCATCTTCTCGGCAGGTTCGTCACTCTCACCCGACCTGTGCAAGCGAGTCACGGCCTCGTTCGGGTACGTCCTCTACAACCTGTACGGATCCACCGAGGTCGCAGTGGCCACGGTCGCGACTCCCGAGGATCTGACCATTGCGCCGGGAACCGCGGGCCGCGCTCCGGTGACCTGTCACGTCGAACTGTTCGACGAGAACAACAAGAAGATCACCACCCCACACACGATCGGCAGGATCTTCGTCGCCAGCGGGCTGAGCTTCGAGGGATACACCGACGGGCGCGACAAGGAACGTATCGACGGACTTCTCTCGACCGGCGACGTCGGACACTTCGACGCCAACGGCCTCCTCTTCGTCGACGGCCGCGACGACGACATGATCGTCTCCGGTGGCGAGAACGTCTACCCGCTCGAAGTCGAGAACCTGCTCGCCGATCGCGAGGACGTCTTGGAAGCGGCAGTCATCGGAGTCGAGGACGCCGACTTCGGGCACCGTCTGCGAGCGTTTGTCGTCGTCGCCCACGGCGCCGACCAGAACTCCGACGAGCTGAAGGATCACGTCCGGTCGAATCTCGCGCGCTACAAGGTTCCCCGCGAGATCGTCTTCATCGACGAACTTCCCCGCAACGCCACCGGAAAGCTGTTGCGCCGCGTCCTGATCGAGATGGAGATCAGCGAAGACTGAGCACAGTCACAAAGCTCTGAGCGTGCGGATCAATTCCGCCTCGTCGACGCGAGTGGAGTGCCCGTCGCGGAGCACGACCTCGCCCGCAACCAACACCGTGTCCACTATCTGACGACTGCCCGTCGTGAGAATGGACGCGCCCGGATCTCGCACCGGGAGGCAACCGAAGTCGCGTTCGAACCGAATCATGGTGAGGTCGGCGGGATCGCCCACGGAGATCCCGCCGGACCTGGCCGGCAGACCGAGTGCTGCGTTTGCACCGCCGGATGCGATGTCGATCATGGCTTCGAAGCCGAGCAGGTCGGCGCGGCCGCGCGCGGCTCGCTGCACGTAGGCGCCGGTGCGCAGCGTCTCGAGCATGTCCTGAGTATCGTTGCTGGCTGCGCCGTCCACACCCAACCCCACCGCGATCCCCGCGTCGAGGAAACTCGGGACGGGCGCGATTCCGCTACCGAGGCGCATGTTGCTGACGGGGTTGTACGACACTCCGACGCCGCGCTCCGCCAGCACCTTCTGACCACGGTCGTCGAGTTCGACGCAGTGGACCGCCAGCACCCGGTCCCACAAGAAACCATGGGAATCCAGGTAGTCGACCGCGTTCATGCCCGCGTGTTCGGTACACATCGTGTTGTCGGTCTGCGTCTCGAGCAGGTGAATCGAGACCGTCAGGTCGCGAGCCTGCGCGAACTCACGCACTTCCGACATCCCCTCCGGGGTCAGCGAACGCGGGTTCGGTACCGCGACTGCCACGTCAATGCGGGAACCGGCGACGTCCCGCATCATCTGATCCGTATGTGCGAGAACGTCTCCGAGTGGTTGCATGAGCCGCGGATCGAAGCCCCACTTCCTCGTCTTGTCCGCCCGGTCTGCGGTTCCGCGTCCCAGCACCGCACGAATCCCGGTGTCGTGCAACGCCCGGATCACGGCATCGTGAACCTCGCTGGACGGGTGCGGCCACATGTGTTCGACCAGGGTGGTCGTACCGCTGCGCAATGCCTCCAGCGAGGCTGCGACAGTGGCCGCGTATGCGCGCTCGGGAGTGATCTGAACCGACTCTTCTGCGACCGCGAGTAGCCATTCGAGAAGCGGTGCCCCTTCGGCGATCCCACGCATCAGTGACTGCTGAAGGTGCGTATGGGTGTTGACGAACCCAGGGATCAGATACGCCCCCGATCCGTCCACACTTCCAGGTGTGGCGGTGCCGGTCGACTTCTCGATCGATTCGACCACCCCATTCGAGACGACGACGTCGTGGCCGGTCAGCCATTGCCCGCCGCTGTACAACGTCACGTCCCGGATGATCACGTCGGTCATGTTCTTGGGCGCGGTAGTCATCGCCAGTTCTCCTGAAAGTGTGTGACGGAACGGATACGGATCAACGCGCGAAGTTCGCGCGTACTCGCTGGTCGATGTAGTCCTCGGCAGTGATCGGCGGGTACTTGCCCGCCGGCCCCTCGATGGTCACGTCGCGGTTCGCCTGAGCGAAGAACGCGAGGCTGTAGCGGGCTCCCCGATAGTCGGTGACTCCGGGACTCTTGACTCGATGAAAATTCGACGGCAGGACGTCATCACTCCATCTCATCAGCATGTCGCCGATGTTGCAGGTGATTGCTTCCTCAGCCGGCACCACCGACGTCCGTTCCTGGGTGTCCATCTCCTTGCCCGGGCACAGTTGCAAGCCGCCCTGACCGTCACGCTGGAAAAGCAATGTCAGGCAATCGAAATCGGTGTGTGCTCCGGCACGCCACATCCCTTCGACATCTGCGTCGGCGGCAAGGGGGAAGTAGTGGAGTAGTCGCAGCGTGCTCTGGTAGGTGTCCACCGACGGGTCATGTGCCCTGGTGAAGAAGTCTCGTTCGAATCCCAGCTTCTCGGCGAAGCACGACAACAGGTCCATCGCAATGCCCCAGCACTTGGCTTCGAAGTCCAGGATCGTTTCGCGGAATCCGCCCAATTCGTCTGCAGTGGGCCACAGATCACCCATATGCGGGCGGGTCACCTGATAGGACTCTTTCTGATCAGGTGTTCCGATGGACGGACGCACCTGCGTCATGCTCTCCCAGCCGGAGTTGAAACCCTTCTTGAGCGGATACTGCGCTTTGACCTCAGTGGGCAGTGCAAAGAATCGCTCGGCCGCCGCGAAAGCCTCGCGGACCTGGTCCAGATCGATCCCGTGATTGACGATTTGGAAGAATCCGATGTCGGTTGCTGCCGACCACAACTCCTCGGCGATCTCGCTGCGCCGGTTCTCGAAATCCGAGAGATCGATTCTTCGGACCTCGCGGTCGGTGGTCTCCGTGCCCAGGCCACCCATGCGGGTCTCGCGGTTGAGTTCTGTCATGTCGTAAGTCATTTGCTGTCAGCTCCTTCAGCGGATTCCGATGGACCGATCGGTGAACTTGTCGGTGTAGATCTCTTCTGCAGTCAATGACTGCGGTATCGCCGCACCCCCGGCGTTCAGGATGGGCTTCAGTTCTTCGACGGTGTGAGCGACTCGCGTCATGTCGAACGTGCCGACGGATCCGTCCGCCTCGTTCGCGATCAGGCCCTTCTCTTTCAAGAGTTGGGCACTGAACGCTGCTTCACCCTCGGTGTAGGGAGAGAACGACACGTCCTGCGAGACGACGTCGACAATGGCAGCATTCGCCGTATCCGGCGCAGTGATGTAGTCCGCGGTGGCCTGCTGAATGATCGGAACCAGCTTGCTCAAACACGGGGAGAGTGTCTCGACCTTGTCGGCACGAACGGAAACATTGGACGCGTAGATGTCGAAACCCGAATCTTTCAGCAGGTCATAGGAAACCGGCTTGTCCCACGCCGGCGTCTCCTTCTCGTACGTGTACGGTTCCGAATTCGCGAATCCTTGCTGAGCGATGGTCGGGTCACCGACAAATCGCGAGGGAGCTCCGTCGTAGCTCGTGTCGAGCTGAGACCGCTTCAGTAGGCCTTTCGCCACGAGCCACTGCGGAAACAGTTGCTCCTTGGAAACGACGACACTCGCGTCGGACTTGCCGATATCGGCAACACTCGCCCATTCCGGATGAGACTCTTTGTCCCACATGAGGATTGCCGGGCTGTACTTGAGCAATGGCGTGACGGCCACAACGGGCTGACTTGCCGCTGCCGCGATCACCTGATCGCCGTGCACCAAGCCGAGAGTGATCGAATCGTCGACGTACATCTGGGAGCTGACGGATTGGAACCCGATTGCCGGTCCCCCGGCCCGCAAGGTCAAGTCGACTCCGGTGTCCTTCCCTCCGGCGACAAGAGTCCCACTGACGGACTTGTCGTCGGTGTCGACCGAATAGCCGGGACCAAGCATCTCGAAGAGCGCCCCCATATCCGACTGTGGCTGCCATTGGAGTTGAGCCACAACGTTTTCCGGACAGAGACCCGCTAGGTTCTGAGCCTCGGCAGCTGGTTCGAGAGATTCAGCCTTGGCCGTCTCAGCCTCACTGGAGCTGCACGCAGTCAATCCGATGGCTGCACACATGGCCAGTGCCGCGCCCGCCGCTCCCACACTTCTGCGATTGGAATGCACCTTGCGATTTGAATACACAGCGTCTCCTTCGTGAAAACAATTGGGATGTGGGCGAACCAGGAAGGGTGATCCGATGAGCACACTCTGCAGCACGTGGATTACATGCAATCGACTCGTTGTTTCCATCAGGTAACGTGCGCCAGGATTCTCGCTTCACCTGCAATGTCACCTCACATTTACATTCAGCAACCTAGGCGACATACATGCAATTCAAGATGGTTCATACATATTGAACAACTTTTGCATGCATTATCGAACCGGAGGCTCAGATGGAACTCGCGAACACGATGCAGGATGCCGACGCTCGCAAGCTCACCGCACCGATGCAGATGGTCTTTTCCGATGTCGTCAAGAAGTTCGATACCGGCACTGTCGCGCTGGACGGCATCGATCTGAACGTGGAGCGAGGAGACTTCGTCGCCGTGGTCGGACCCTCCGGCTGCGGCAAGTCGACTTTGTTGCGCATGGCGGCCGGCCTCGAGCGACCGACCAGCGGCGCGGTTGCCCTCGACACCGAATCAGTTGGCTTCATCTTCCAGGAGCCGACTCTCCTCCCCTGGCGAACCGTGCAGGCCAACGTCGAATTGTCCGCCGAACTCGGTGGCGGCGACAAAGCAGCCCGAAAGTTGCGCGCCGACGAGGCAATTCGCGCAGTGGGCCTGGCGGACTTTGCGAAACAACTGCCCAACGCGTTGTCGGGCGGAATGAAGATGCGCGTCTCGTTGGCACGTGCGCTCACCCTCGCACCTGCTGTGATGCTGCTCGACGAACCTTTCGGTGCTCTCGACGAGATGACACGACTGGAGATGCAGGTAGAGCTGCAAAGGCTCTACACCGACAAGGGGTTCACCTCGATGTTCATCACGCACTCGGTATCCGAGGCCGTGTACCTCGCAAACAAGGTGGTCGTCATGACCGCCCGGCCCGGACGAATCCATTCGGTCGTGGACATCGATTTCCCGTACCCGCGTAGCCCGGAACTGCGCTACGACGCCCGATACACCGAACACGTCGCCGAGATCTCGGCCAGTCTCCATGGGAGCTCACGATGACCGAAGTCCTTGCAGTGCAACAGGGCACCGCACGCAATTCCGCCGTTCGCACTGATTCTGCGACCGCCGCGCGAGCACAGTCACAGCCCGGACGGCCCTCGCGAATGAGAGCGCTCGGCACCTTCCTTCTCTATCCGCTGCTCTCACTTGCCGGCGCGGTCGCAGCGTGGTCGATCGTCAGCTACCTCGTTCTCTCCCCGGAACGTCGATTTCTCCTTCCGCCGCCGAGTCAAGTACTGACAAAGTCGCTACTCGACTGGAAACACCTCTCTCCCATGCTCGAAGCCCTCGCAGTGACGGCACAGGTAGCACTGGTCGGCTTCGTGGTCGCGGTGGCAGTCGGCGTCGGAACCGGCGTGCTGATGAGCCAGGCCAAGTGGATCGAGCGGATCGTCTATCCCTATGCCGTTGTGCTGCAGGTCATTCCCATCCTCGCCATCGTCCCCCTCATCGGGCTCTGGTTCGGCTACGGTATGACCGCGCGTACCCTGGTGTGTGTTCTCATCGCAGCCTTCCCGATCATCACCAACACACACTTCGGATTGCAATCGGTCGATCGCGGACTGCACGAACTGTTCACCCTCGGCCGCGCGTCCCGTTGGGATCGATTGGTGAAACTCGAACTGCGAGCGGCAATGCCGGCTATTCTCACCGGCATCCGCACCGCCTCCGGCCTTGTTGTCGTCGGTGCCATCATCGGCGACATGTTCTTCGCCAAAGGACAACCCGGGATCGGAACGCTGCTCGACGTCTACCGAAGCCGCCTTCAGTCCGAGGATCTGATCGCCGCGATCGTGATCGCGTCGGTGTTCGGTGTCCTCGTCTTCTCTGCCTTTGGATTCCTCTCACGTGTGCTCGTCGGTAAGTGGCACACGTCCGGCCGCAAGGACTTTAAATGACCCACGAAACTCCTGTCTTCGAAATCCCTACGATCGATATCAGCCCGTACCTCCGCGGCGAGGCAGCGGTTGCAAACGCCACCAACAGCACTGCCTGTGCGGAAGTGGCAGCTCAACTCGATCGCGCGTGCCGGGAGGTCGGATTCATACAGATTGTCGGACACAGCATTCCACGATCGGCGACCGAAGGACTGGCCGACGCTCTCGACGAGTTCTTTGCTCTCCCACTGACGGTGAAGAACAACTATCGCCGTCCCTCGTCCGAGAACCGCGGCTACTCACCACCGAAATCGGAATCACTCAGCATGAGCCTGGGCGTCGCCGCTGCGAACCAGATGAACGATTTCTACGAAGCAATAGTCGTGGGCACAGAGGTGAGCGACTATCCGGGCGTCGACCTACCCGAGTCCAGCTACGCCGCCAACACCTGGCCCGTGGCCGCGCCCGGATTCCGACCGGCAATCGAAGAGTATTTCCGTCATGCCCAGGGCTTGGCACGAATCCTGATGTGCGCCTTTACCGACGCTCTCGGATTGCAGCCCGGGTACTTCGATTCGATGCTCGACCATTCGATCGACGCGATGAAGATGAACAACTACGCACTGCCCGAGGGCGAGATCCGCATCTCCGGCGACATGACGGGAATGGGCGCTCACACCGACTTCGGAATCTTGACCATCCTGTGGGCAGATCGAGTTCCGGGTCTTCAAGTTCTGAGTGCCGACGGCTTATGGCACGACGTCCAACCTGCCGACGGCGCACTCTTGATCAACCTCGGCGACGCGATGGCACGCTGGACGAACGACCGATGGCGCTCGACAGTGCACCGAGTCGACCCACCTATCGTCGATGGTCAGATCATCCGACGTCGCTCTGCCGCATTCTTTTTCGACGGGAACTACGACGCCGTCATCGAAGCACTGCCAGGGACTCTCACACCGGGCGAAGTGGGATACCCGCCGATCACGATCGCTGAGAACATCGCGGCCAAAGTGGCCGGACTGAAAGGCGCGACGGCGCCCGAGGTCGACAGTCGCAGCGCTGACCGGGTGCGCGCCGCTGGATAGCGCTCCCGGGTACCGTCGACATCGTGCAGGATCGAAGTGAGGACAAGATGACCACCACCGAACGAGCTTTACTCACCGAGTCCGTGCACGAGACGCTTCGCGAACTGATCTTTTCGGGCGAGCTGGCGCCGGGGACACCACTGAGTGTTCCCGCGCTGGCGAGCAAGCTCAATGTCAGTCGAACGCCGGTCCGCGAGGCCGTGCAGCAGTTGATCTACGAGGGCATCGCCGTCCACACACGGAATGCGGGTGCAAAAGTCGATTCGCTGGACGCGGAGTCTCTGCGCGCGGTCTTCGAGGTGCGTGAGGTACTCGACGGTCTCGCGGCGTTCAACGCGACGGCCAATGCCACGCACGAAACCGTGTCACAGCTGAACAAGATGGTGCAGGTGCAACGCGAACTTCTCGAGAGCCCGCCGGATCAGCGTCGGGATTCGAAGCTCGACCTCGAGTTCCACACCTTGATTCGTGAGACTGCATGCAATCACCCGCTCAGCGAAGCCCTGCATCGTCTGGATGGTCAGTCACACCTCTACCGTTCGGACATGTGGAGCCTCGAGCTCAATCGGCGGATCGCCGTCACCGAGCACGCACGTATAGTCGCGGCCATCGAATCGGGTGACGCCTTGGGGGCGAGGACTGCCGCGAGCGCACACGTAGCCGGGCTACTCGTCCGAACAACCCGGACCTGAAGCTTTACCGAAATGACGGAAACAGCGTGTCAGGCCAGGTGATGTCGCCGTCGTTCTCGTCCACGAACGTACCGACACAGTCGCGCCCCAAAGCGCTGATCGCTCCCGAGATGACCTCTGGATGCTCGAGCTCGGTGAGGTGGTCTCCTCCGGTTCCGGCCCCGGGAACGCCATCGACGTACACCCGGCACTGGCCCCCGTCCAACCGACCGTCCGCCCACTCGCCCGAACTCTGCACCACCGAATAGTAGGCAGATCCAGGAGTGTCCTCACCGGCATTGAGCTTGGTGAGAACTTCGGAGAACATGCAGGTGTCGTAACCGTCGGCAGGGCCTTGTACGCAGCCACCGGGGCTACCGTACTGTGGCGCACCGATGGCGACGAATGAATCCACTACTTCGGAGCCACCGAGGAACTTCGCGTAGTACCGGGAGCTCAGTCCACCCGCACTGTGCGCGATCACCCCGACGGAGTCAGCGCCGGTAGCGTAGGAGCGAATCGAATCCGCAATCAGCTCGGCGTCGGCCGCAATCATCTTGCCGGGTGCGTCGACGAAGTGTGTCTCGTAGCCCGCAGCGCTCAGTGCCTTGTCGAGGGCGCGGTAGGTCGCCTGGTGCGTTTCTCCCGAGTTGTAGAGCTGCTGCCCCGGAACGATGAAGACCACGCGCTTCGCATCGGTGATCCGCCCACCGGCGGCAGCGCTTCCTGCCGAGAACGCCAGAGCGGTGGTCACCAGCGAAGTAGTCACCGCCATCGCCAAGAGAATCTTCGAGAGTCGCACGTCGCCACCCTACGACGGCTGCGCACAAAAAAAGGACCGCCGCACTGGATTCCAGTGCGGCGGTCCTTTTCTAGTAGCGGGGACAGGATTTGAACCTGCGACCTCTGGGTTATGAGCCCAGCGAGCTACCGAGCTGCTCCACCCCGCGATGCATGGACAAAGTTACACGAGCAGGTGAACGGAACGCAAATCGCCTGCGCTGGAGCGAAATACACGCCTGAAAGTCGAAGAATCGGGTGACTGGGTTCACAAAATGCCCGTGAGCATCAACACATAACAAGCATGTAACGAACGTACGTCGAAACGGCATCGGAAAGGCTCTACCAGCACAAACGCTAAAATTTTGGGTCGAGAGCAGACCAGACAGTCCGGAAAATTGCGAATCGACCCTCGTTCGACGCTCCCGTACGGTCGGTCCCGGCCCGAATCAACCGGGCGAACGCCGACCCGCCGCTGCTCCACTCTGCCCCGCGGGATCGGAACCCCCGAAACCTTCGAGGGGCAGAGACACGGAGAGACAAGCGCCCGGGAAAGTCAGCATCATCGCCGACCCGCAGGCCCGCCGATGTCAGCAAGCGCGGAGAGGATTTACCCCGACATGACGTACACCAGCATCAGCAAGCGTGCATTCGGCACATTGGCAGTAGCCGGCGCACTTGTCGCAGTGCCCCTCACCATGAGCACCGGCACCGCTTCCGCAGCCACCCACAACTGGGACGGCGTCGCACAGTGCGAGAGCGGTGGCGACTGGAACATCAACACCGGAAACGGCTACTACGGCGGCCTGCAGTTCTCGCAGAGCACCTGGACCGCCAACGGTGGCACCGGCTCGCCCGCCAACGCTTCCAAGGAAGAGCAGATCCGCGTCGCCGAGAACACCCTGCAGAGCCAGGGCCCCGGCGCATGGCCCGTCTGCGGCCAGCGTCTGACCGTCGCGAGCGAGCCTGCAGTCGAAGAAGCTCCCGCCGCAGCGCCGGCTCCCGTCGCCGAGGCACCCGCAGTTGCTCCCGCCATCGAGATCCCGGCCGAGCTCAAGCCCGCCGCACAGCAGGCTTACGACACCGCTCGTGACCTCGCCGGCCAGTACGGCTTCGCCGCACAGTTCCAGCAGCTCTCCGATGCCAACGCACCGATCGTTGCAGCACTGCGCTGATTCAGCTCGTACAGCTTCACCTGAGAACACAAGAAGGCCCCCCCACCATCCGATCGGATGGCGGGCCTTCTGTGACTCACGAACGAGGTCGACTAACTGGGCGGCAGCGCCTGGTAAGCGTCAACCGCCTTCTGCAGGCGATCCAGCGCGGCTCCGTAACCACTGAAGTCACCAGTCTGTTGCGCAGACTTCAATGCATCCATGGCAGCGTTGACCTCTGCCAGAGCCTTCGACACATCTTCCGATGATGCCGGACCTGTAGGCGTCGTCGGCGCCGTCGGCGCGGGGGTGGTCCCGGTTCCCGCCGGCGGTTCCGTCGTGGCAGTTCCACCCGGTGCGGTGGCAGCACCCGCGGCTCCACCATTGTCGAAGACCTGATCGAGCGCCTCGGCCAACGTGGATGCGTAACCGACACGAACCCTGCTGCCAGCCTTCGCAGACTCCTGGTAACTCACCAGAACTCGGGAAAGCTGCGGGAACGAAGTCGTTGTGTTACTTCGCTCGGTATACATGGGTTCGACGTAGAGAATTCCACCCTCTGCGATCGGCAAGGCCAACTGGTTGCCGTATCGGATCGTGTTGGTTCTCTCCAGCAGTGCCTTCTCCGAGCCCACGCGAGCATCCGAGATCATCGAGTTCTGCGACTGTGACGGACCCTGCGTCTGTTTGTTGACGGGCAACTGCAGAACAGTGATCTTGCCGTAGTCCTTCGGATCCGAATTCACGGTGATGTAAGCCGACAGGAAGTCTCGCTGGAATCCCACCATCGGACTTGTGAGCCGGAACGACGGCGCGCCGGTTTCCTGGTCCCCCACCATCACGTAGTACGGCGGTTCATTTTCCTTCGAATTCTCCACCGTCGGCTCGTTGGGCACCGACCAGAAAGCGTTGTTGGTGAAGAACTCGGTCGGATTGTCGACGTGGTACTTCGCCAACATTTCCCGCTGAACCTTGAACAGGTCTTCGGGATAGCGGAAGTGTGCCCGCAAATCGTCCGAGATATCACTCTGCGGCTTGACCGTGTCCGGGAACACACCCTTCCACGCATTGAGTACCGGGTCGTTGTCGTCGACCTGATAGAGCGTCACGGTGCCGTCGTAGGCATCGACGGTTGCCTTGACCGAGTTGCGGATGTACGAGACTTCCTTCTTCGGCAACAAACGACCGGTCGTTGCATCCACACTGTCCGCGACCAGTCCGTCCAGCGAACTGCGCTGTGCGTACGGGTAGTTCTCCAGCGTGGTGTACGCATCGACGATCCAGACGATCTTGCCGTCGACTGCGGCCGGGTACGCATCTCCGTCAGTGGTCAACCACGGAGCAACCTGACCGACGCGATCGCGAGGATCACGGTTGTAGATGATCTTGGAATCCGAACCGACGGCACCCGAGAAGAGAATGTTCCTCTCCGTGTACTTCGCCGCGAAAGCCAAGCGATTGACCCAGTTTCCGATGGAGACGCCGCCGGAACCGGTGTAGGTGTACTTGGTCTGCTCCGTGTCGTATTCGCGAGCTTCCGAACCACCGGCACCACCGACGATTGCGTAGTCGTCAGCGCCTTGACCGATGACCTCGCCGTAGTAGATGCGCGGTTGATCGACCTTGATGACCTGTGTTCCCGCGTCCTGCGAGGCGATGTCGCTGACCGTGTAGATCGGGTAGCCCGCATTGTTGTTGTTCGCGTTGTCCTTCGTCGGGTCCAGGACCGGCGCAGTGATCTTGTTCGCCGGAGCGGCCACCAAGCCGTCGCCGTGGGTGTAGACCGTGTGCTTGTTGATCCAGTCCGTCTGGTTTCCCTGCAGGTTGTTCGGTGAGATCTCACGCGCCGCCACGATGTAGTCGCGCATCTCACCGTCGATGTCGTAGCGATCGATGTCGAGCGAGGGCGGGAACCCGTAGAAGTTCTGACGCTGTTGCTGCTGGGTGAAAGTGGGCGACAGAATGTTCGGATCGAGGAGACGAGCATTGGCAATAGTGGTGACGTCTGCCGGCACCTCGCGCGGAATTGCGTCGCCGTCACCCGAGTAAGGCTGATATGTGACCTTGTCGTCCGTGATTCCGTAGGCCTGCCTGGTGGCCGCGATGTTCCGCTCGATGTACGTACTCTCCTTGTCCGCCGCGTTGGGCTTGACGGAGAACTGCTCGACGATCATCGGCCAGACTGCGCCTACGAGCACGGACGAGAGAACCAGCAGAGCAACGGCCATAGCCGGGATACGAAGGTCGCGGGTGAAGATCGCAGCGAAGAAAGCCAAAGCACAGATGATCGCGATGGACATCAATATCAGCTTTGCCGGGAGCACAGCCATGATGTCCGTGTACCCCGGGCCGGTGAACGTCGGCTCTTTACGGCCGCTCGAAAGCAACGAGTAGCGATCGAGCCAGTAGGCGACGGCCTTCAACAGCACGAAAGTGCCGGCCAGAACAGCCAACTGCACACGAGCGGCGGTAGTGAACGTCCCCGCTCGTCCGGCCAATTTGATTCCACCGAAAACGTAGTGGGTGATCAGATTTGCCACGAAAGCCAGCAGGATCGAGACGAACAACCAGTTGAGAACGAAACGGTAGAACGGCAGATCGAACGTGTAGAAGCTGACGTCCATGTTGAACTGCGGATCGGTGATACCGAATGCCTGGCCGTTGAGGAACAACTGGATAGTGACCCAGTTGGCCTGCGCGATGAGACCGGACAGGATGCCGATCGCTACCGGAATGATCACGCCGAACAGACGAAGACGCGACATAACGGTGGTGCGGTAGCGCGCGATCGGATCATTGGGCCCGGAGACCGGGACGAACACCGGGCGTGCGCGGTACGCGAGAAGCATCGCGAGCCACACGATGGCGCCGACGACAATTCCGACGACCAGGAAGAGCACGAATCGCGTCAGCAGAACCTTGGTGAAGACACCGCGGAAGCCGACTTCGCCGAACCACAACCAGTCCGTGTACATGCCGATCAGTCGCGGCCCCACGAGCAGCAAGGCCGCCACTACGACAGCCACCACCAACAAGATTCGACTGCGTCTGGACAGAGAGGGTAAACCTGCGGGGGGCCGCATGCCCACGTGCCACGCTCCAAGATTTGGCGACGCCGTGGCGTCGCAACCGATTGCATCGATCACTGCGGCCACGCCCGAGTGGACTTGGCCGTTTCCGACCACTCTACGTAACAACGGTCACGGGTTGACAACACGGAGAGCGGGGAGCCGGACAGAAGGTGGGAGGATGAACGTGTGAGTGAAGAGAATATGAGCAGATCACCGAGTGCCCTCGCCCGGTGCGTTCATGAAGTTGTCGACCACATCGACGCCGAAGGCTGGGATCAGCCGCCGAAGCTGTACGCGTTGGTACCCACCGAAATGCTCGCCGCGGCCGAACCCGGACTGCTCGACCAACTCGCCGAGGGCGCCGAATACACACCGATCGAACAGGAATCGCTTCCCGAGGACATCATCGGCGGTTCACGGGCACTCGACGAGTTCCTGGCGACGACGCATTGGCCCGAGTCCGTGCAGGGTTGCATCCTGGTGCAGGAGATCGTCGTCCTGCCGCCCGAGGCGGAATCGGATCTCGACCACGCCACGGCGCCGGTGTTGACCGATCAGCACGCGGCGGACGAGGTCGCGCGGCTGACGGCCAACGCGCATCCCGATCGACGCGAGGCTCGACTGTTCGTCGGCGTGCTCCGTGACGGTCCCTCGCTGTCGCTCCTACAGATGCGTCCCGACGAGGATGCGGATCCGTACGGTGACTTGGAACTGCTCACCTACGACGGTCTTGCACCTCACCTCGTGCACGCCCTGTACGCGACGCTCGACGAGGTCGAAGAAGACTGACAGAGTCGTCGGCGGCCAGGCAGCTTTCAGCAGCGGGGTGCGTCGCCGCCCGTGTTGAGGCTCTCGAGTGAGTCCACTGCGCCGGGCAGGTTGTCGACCTTGACGAGTCGAAGCCCGTCCGGCGCATTCTGTTTCGCCTCGTCACAGTTCTGGGCCGGCACGAGGAAGGTCTCAGCACCGGCTTCGGACGCGGCGATCAACTTGTACCTGATGCCGCCGATCGGACCGACCTCGCCGTCGGAGTCGATGGTGCCCGTTCCGGCCACGAACTTTCCACCGTTGAGCTCCCCCGGAGTCAGCTTGTCGACCAAGGCCAGTGTGAACATCAGTCCGGCAGAAGGACCGCCGATGTCGGCGAGATTGAACTGCACGGTGAAGGGAACGTCCGGGACCTCGTTGGGTGTGACGCCGAGGTAACCCGATTCGGGCTTGTTGGGCCGCGCCCCGACGGTGACCGGCACCACGGTCTCCACACCCTCACGAAGGACGGTGACGTCGATCGCGGTGCCGGGCGCGATCGCACCGACCGTGTCCTGAACGCCGGTGATGGTGGTTACCGGAGTGTCGCCGATCTTGACCAGGACGTCGCCTTCTTGCAGGGCACCCGCAGCGGGACCGTCCGGAGTCACCTTCGAAACAGTCAGTGCCACCGGCTTGCCGAGAAAGTGCAGTGCCGCCAACTCGGCACTGTCCTCTGATTGCTGGAAGTCGGCCGTGTTGGCCTGCTGAATCTCTTCCTTCGACTTCTCGGGCGGATAGATCTCCGAGCGAGGGACGAGTCCGTTGCTGCCACTCGCCCACAGTCCGAACGCTTCGAAGATGTTGAGGCCGTCGCGAACCGACACCGTTGTCATGTTGAGGTTGCCGTCGGTGGGATCGACCTCGGTCCCCTGGATGTCCACGACGGGCTTACCGTCGACGTCGCCGAGCGTGTTGAAGGTGGGGCCCGGACCGAGTGCGACATAAGGAACAGTGACCATTGTTCCGACGACTCCCAACACGACGATGGGTGCGAGTGCGGCCAAGAGCGTCACTATCCGTCGATTCACCTGATCCAGAGTAAAGCGCGAAGGCTCCGGAGCACCGATCGCACCGCCTGAGCGCCGTGCGTGTTCGCCGTCAGCGTGACTCGGAGGGCGACTCCGACCGCTCGAGCCTTGTACCGTTGAGGTATGAGCAATATGCCGTTCGGCTTCTCCAACTCCGACGACGATCCCGATCGCGACAAGAACGCGGCGGGTGGCAATCCGTTCGGGGGTGGTGACATGCCGTTCGGGTTCGGCGCGGGCGGTGAGGGATTCGATCCGGCTCAGCTCGGCCAGATGCTCACCCAGTTCGGGCAGATGCTGAGCGGAATGGGCTCGTCGATGGGCCAGGGCGGTACGTCCGGCCCGGTCAACTACGACATCGCCAAGAAGCTGGCACGCCAACAGATCGGATCGGTCACACCGATCACCGAGGGCAACGTCAAGGCGATCGCCGACGCCGCGCACCTGGCCGAGATGTGGCTGGACGCCGCGACAACGCTCCCTGCCGGAGCGAGCCGCACTCTTGCGTGGACTCCGAACGACTGGCTCGACAACACGATCGACACCTGGAAGCGACTCTGTGATCCGGTGGCCGAGAAGGTAGCGGGCATGTGGGTCCAGGGTCTTCCGGCCGAAGCACAGCAGATGGCTGGCCCGATGCTGGGCATGCTCGGCCAGATGGGCGGACTCGCGTTCGGCTCGCAATTGGGCCAGGCACTCGGCCAACTGTCCACCGAGGTGCTCTCCTCCACTGACATCGGCCTGCCCCTCGGCCCCGAAGGCACCGCGGCCCTTCTCCCGGCTGCGGTTCAGGCTTTCAGTGAGGGTCTCGAACAGCCGCATCAGGAAGTTCTGGTCTTCCTCGCCGCGCGGGAAGCCGCTCATCAGCGCCTTTACAGTCACGTTCCGTGGCTGCGCCAGCGTGTTCTCGCGACAGTGGAGGAATACGCCCGCGGAATCACCATGGACTTCTCGGCGATGGAAGAATTCGCCAAGGACCTCGATCCATCCGCTCTCACCGATCCGAGCAAGCTCGAAGCGCTGATGCAGCAGGGCACGTTCGAGCCGCAGAACACACCGGAGCAGAAAGCCGCTCTCGAACGTCTCGAGACTCTGCTTGCGCTGGTCGAGGGTTGGGTGGAGACGGTCGTCACCGCCGCACTCGGCGAGCGACTGCCTGGTGTTGCCGCGATGAGTGAGACGTTGCGGCGTCGCCGCGCTACCGGCGGCCCCGCCGAACAGACCTTTGCGACGCTGGTCGGACTCGAACTTCGTCCTCGCAAGGTCCGTGAAGCGGCCGGTTTGTGGCAGAAGCTCACTGCGGAAGCCGGTATGGACGTTCGCGATGGCGTCTGGTCGCATCCCGACCTGATGCCCGATTCGAGCGATCTCGACGCACCGGACGGATTTGTCGCCCGTGTCCTCGGCGCCGGCGAAGCCGGTAATTTCGACGACCCGATAGCCCAGCTCGAAGCCGTCGTGGCAAAAGAGCGTGCGGCCGAGGAAGCGATGGACAAGACCCGCGAGGACGACGAAGAGAAGTAATCCCTTCTCGACCGATTTTCGCAGATCAGCCGCGATGACCGCCTGTGGATAACTGCCGCTGACGGGGACTCGCCGAGGGCCCGTCGTGCCAGCATCGAATGATGACCGGTCACACACACGACGACACCAGACAAGACAGCACTTCACAGCGATCCGCGGGACCTCGATGGGACCCGCGGATCGCTGTTCTGTCGCGCCCGGATGGTCGACTGCAGCTGGGATGGACCCCCGGACGTGCCGTCCTGCTGACTCTGCCTGTCGGGGTCGACGATCGCGCGGTGAAGTCGATCCTGCGCAAAATGGACGGCTCGAGATCCCGCGCAAACATCCTCTGGGAAGCGTCGAGGCTCGGGATTCCCACGTCCGTGACGGAGGAGTTGCTCGAGCAACTCGCCGATTCCGGTTTCGCCCACACTGCCCGCAGAAGCACCGCGACGGTCCGGATTCACGGTGTCGGTCCGCTCTCTGACGCCATCGAGCGCGCACTGGTCACCGGCGGGGTCAGCACGCGTCGCTCGCGCGGGTATCGCAACACCGACGTCGTGCGCACGTGGAACGAACAACTGGTGGTCCTGAGCGACGACGTCGTGACTGATCCTCGTCTGGTCAGCGATCTCGTTCGCTGCGGACTCCCCCACCTTTCCGTCCGCATCCGCGACGGCAACGGTGTGGTCGGTCCTCTTGTCCTGCCTGGTCAGTCGAGTTGCCTGCGGTGCGCAGACATCCTCCGATCCGAACTCGACCCTCATTGGCTTCATCTGTCCGCGCAGCTACTCGGCAGCGCAGGCCACGCGGAATCGGCGATGATCCATGCAAGTGTCGCGCTGGCCCTGGCCGAGATCGACTCCGCATTATCGGAGACAGCGGCGACGCATGCGGCGAGTCTGTCGTCGACGCTCGAGATCGCGCTCCGTCCGTATCGGATCACAACCAGGCGCTGGCCTCGGCAAATATCCTGCAGTTGCCAATACCTGGCACCTGTTTCGGGCAAAGGACGCCCCAGTCAGACATGATGGTGTGGTGTCCGAGATCCCACGCAAGAGTTCTGCCCGTACTGCCAAACTCGCGAGCATCCCCCTGGGGATGGCCGGTCGCGCCGCCATGGGCTTCGGACGCAAGCTCGCCGGCGGCGACAAAGGCGAGATCGACGCGCAGTTGAGCGCGAAGGCGGCCGAGCAACTGTTCGCGGTGCTGGGCGAACTCAAGGGCGGCGCGATGAAGCTGGGCCAAGCGCTCAGCGTCATGGAGGCGGCAATTCCGGAGGAATTCGCCGAGCCGTACCGCGAGTCGCTGAACAAGCTCCAGGCCGCCGCCCCGCCGCTGCCGACCAAGCAAGTACACAAGATGCTCGACCAGCAACTCGGAACCAAGTGGCGCGACCGATTCCAGTCGTTCGACGACGAACCGACCGCGTCGGCAAGCATCGGGCAGGTTCACCGAGCCGTCTGGGCGGACGGCCGCGACGTAGCCGTGAAAGTTCAGTACCCCGGCGCCGACGAAGCTCTACGCGCCGATCTCAAGACCCTGGGCAGATTTGCCGGTCTCTTCGGTTCGGTCATGCCCGGTGTCGACGTACGGCCCGTGATCGAGGAGTTCACCGCGCGCACGGAGGAAGAACTCGACTATCGGATCGAGGCGAACAATCAGCGAGCTTTTGCCAAAGAGTTCGACGGAGATCCCCAATTCGTGATCCCGCACGTCGTGGCGAGCGCGCCGAAAGTGGTCGTGACCGAATGGATGACGGCAACCCCGTTGACCAGAATCATCGAGAGTGGAACGCCGGAGCAGCGCAATGCGGCCGGTGCACTACTCGCCGAATTCCACTTCGCGTCTCCGGCCCGTGTCGGATTGCTCCACTGTGACCCGCACCCCGGCAATTTCATGCTTCTCGAGGACGGCCGACTCGGCGTCATCGACTTCGGTGCTGCTGCGCCGTTTCCGAACGGACTGCCACGGGTTCTCGGCACGATGGTGCGCCTGGCTGTCGAGGAACAATTCGACGAGTTGACGGAGTTGTTGCGCGCCAACGGTTTCGTGATCCCCGGACGCACGGTGACCGACAAGGAGATCGCGGATTACCTGCGACCCTTCACCGACCCGATCCAGACCGAGTCATTTCACTTCACTCGGGCATGGCTGCAAAAGGCCGCCGGAACCGCCACTGACTTCAACAGTGCGCAGTTCCGAACGGCCCGTGCACTCAACCTTCCGGCCGAGTATTTGATGATCTTCCGTGTTCTTCTCGGTTCGGTCGGCATATGCGCCCAGTTGGACGCATATGCCCCGTACATGGAAATCCTGACTCGTTGGTTGCCAGGGTTCGCGGAGCCGGTTCTGGATGACACCGGCTCCGCCGACTAAGACACCGGCTCCGCCGAATAGGGCTCTCACGCGCACACAAGTTGCTTGCGTGGGCGCCCTCTCGGTCTCTTGCGCGCTATGACGGCCCCCTGATCGAGGATCTCGCCGCCCCACACCCCCCATGGCTCGGCGCGGTCGAGAGCCGCACTGAGACAACGGGAACGGATGGGGCACTGCGCGCACAGTGCCTTCGCCTGCTCGAGTTCGGCCGGAGCTTCGGCGAACCAGAGATCGGGGTTGGATGCCCGGCACGGCAGGTCGCGGCGGGTGGACGCGACCTCGATGAACGTGACTGCAGCCGAAGTGACGTCGGTGGAAGTTACTGCAGTGGTGGAGTTTTCGGATTCCACGCGGATTGTCTGGGCAGACAACTCGGTCTCCTAGTGCTCGGATGCGAAACTGTGTCGCACGATATGGGTTCGATGGGTGCGAACCTGAGCCGAGTCGGAAACCAGATGAAGAGGGCTATCCAACACAAAGGCCACGGTCCGCAGGGGCTGCGGGTCCGTGGCCGTAAGTGAACGGATGTGTCCTACCGAGAAATACCTCGATGGCTTAAGAACACGGACTCGACAGCTGCTTTCTTTGCTGCTGCTTGAGGGCGCAGGCGGAACGCATGCTGCGCCCATCCCGCTGCACGCGGCAGCATGGGGGCGGCAACAGCGAACTTTGCGCTTGCGCACGCTTCATACGAGATCAAGTTCGTCATTTTTTTGCCACCTCCATTTCGTGTCGGTCCGGATAGTTTCTGCGCACAGGTTGCCCCGTAACACTGAAAACCAGAGTAGAGAATCTGCCGAATCTGCACAACCTATTTTTGACCTGCGGTTATGTAACTCACCGTTGTCGATTCGGATGCATTTCAGATATCGAGTGTTGCCGCACGCAGTTCGCCGCGAATGACAGCTAGTACGTCTTCCCCGAAGTTGTCGAGTTTCTTCGGCCCGATTCCAGGGATCGAAACCAGTCCACGATTGTCTTGTGGTCGTTGTTCGGCAATAGCCATCAATGTGTTGTCACTGAAGACGACATAGGCCGGAACTTTGAGTTCTCTGGACTTGTCCAGACGCCAGGCCTTGAGGTGCTCGAGCAATTCCAGGTCGACATTGGACGGGCATTTTTCGCAGCGCCCGAGCATGGTCGCCGACGTCCCGATCAACGGTTTGCCGCAGACGCGGCAGCGCGGACGCTTCTTGTTCCCCGACGACGGCGCGGCAACGCGCGAGGCCGGCGAGTCCTCCGGGATTAGTCCGTTGAGAAATCTCGACCGGCGACGGGACTTGCGTCCACCCTCATTGCGGGCCAATGCCCACGACAGCTGCAGATGCTCGCGAGCGCGAGTAACCCCCACGTAGAGAAGCCGACGCTCCTCCTCCACCGCGACGTCGTCGGCGCCCGAATTGGCGTCGCCGAGAACGTGTTGGATAGGCAGGGTGCCGTCGTTGAGGCCGACCAGGAACACCGCATCCCATTCGAGCCCCTTGGCCGCGTGGAGCGAGGCCAGCGTCACACCTTGCACGGTCGGTGGGTGCCGCGCCTCGGCTCGGGCCGTGAGCTCCTGTAGAAGCCCGGTGAGCGTCAGTTCAGGTTCGTGGACAAGTTGTTCTTCGGTGAGCGCCACGAGAGCCGAGAGCGAAGCCCAGCGCTCGCGTGCCTGAGTACCCGAAGGCTCTTCGTTGGTCAGGCCGAGCGGCGCGAGCACAGCGCGGACGAGTGAGACCAGTGCTTCGCCGTTGTCTGCACCTTCGGGGAGGTCGTCGCGTCCAGCAGCCTGACGCAGCGCTGCCACCGCCTGACGTACCTCGGTGCGAGTGAAGAAGCCCTCTCCACCGCGCACCTGGAACGGAATGCCCAGCTTCGTCAGGGCCTGCTCGTGCGCCTCCGACTGAGCATTGATCCGGTACAGAACAGCGATCTCGGCCGCAGGGGTGCCTGCCGCGATCAGCCGTTTGATCGCCCGCGCAACGCCGAGTGCTTCGGCCGGCTCGTCGTCGAACTCCATGAACTCCGGCTCAGGCCCCGGAGCGCGTTGCCCGATCAGCTGCAGACGCGTCCCGGCGATCCGCCCGCGCGCGGCACCGATCACGCGGTTCGCCAACGACACGACCTCAGGGGTGGAGCGGTAATCCCGTTCGAGCCGAACGACGGTCGCTTCGGGGAATTTCCGGGAGAAGTCCAACAGATAGTTGGGGGTGGCTCCGGTGAAGGAGTAGATGGTCTGATTCGCATCGCCCACCACGGTCAGATCGTCTCGGTCGCCCAGCCAGGCGTCGAGCACACGCTGCTGCAGTGGGGTGACGTCCTGATACTCGTCCACGACGAAGCAGCGATACCGCTCGCGGAACTCGTCGGCGACTGTCGAATGCTCTTCGAGAGCTGCCGCCGTGTGCAGTAGGAGATCGTCGAAATCAAGCAGCATGCCGTCCTGGCCGCGTGCTTTCAGCTCTTCGTATGCGGCATACACCTGGGCCACCTTGGTGGCATCGACCGGTGCCTCACGGCGAATCTTGGCGATCGCGCGTGGGTAATCCTCCGGCGCGATCAACGACGCCTTCGACCACTCGATTTCACTGGCTAGGTCGCGGACGCTTTCCGTGCTGGTGGACAATCCCACCCGGGCTGCGGCACTGCTGACAACCGCGAACTTTCGGTCCAGCAGGCGCCACGGCGTGTCGCCGACAACCTGCGGCCAGAAGTACTTCAGTTGACGGAGAGCAGCAGCGTGAAAAGTTCGAGCCTGCACCTGCGGCCCACTCCCGCCGACGCCCAGCTCACGGAGACGTCCACGCATTTCCCCGGCCGCACGAGCGGTGAACGTCACGGCAAGCACCTGACCGGCCGACACGTGACCGTCGGCAACCAGATGAGCGATCCGGCGCGTGATGGTGCGGGTTTTGCCTGTTCCAGCGCCCGCGAGGACACATACCGGGCCGCGTGGCGCGAGCACGGCGGCCGATTGTTCTGGATCCAGTCCGGTGTCCGCAGGCATGGGGACCATCATGGCAGGACGTTCCGACACTCCATTCGCCGCGCCCGACGGTATGTGGGCAAGAGAACACGGGCCGATACGGAACAACGCTCTCGGTCGTGGTGTTATATCGGCCGTGACTTCTACCGAAAATGCGCCTGCCCTGACCATCTACTCGACCACGTGGTGCGGCTACTGCCGTCGCCTCAAGACGCAGCTCAACGCGTCGGGGATCGAGTACACCGAGATCGACATCGAGAACGATCCGGCAGCAGCCGATTTCGTCGGCAGCGTCAACGGTGGCAATCACGTCGTTCCGACCGTGAAGTACGGCGACGGCAGCGTTGCGACCAACCCGTCGCTCAACCAGGTCAAGCAGGCTCTGGGTCTGTAGACCTTCTCCGGCTGCTACTTGACCCAGCTCTCGAGCATTCCGCGAGCGATGGAGATCGACCCGGGCAGCAGCAGTGGCGCGTCCGCTTCCGAACCCCAGTCGCCGAGTTCGAGAGCGGCGCGCACCTCGTCCTTCGTGAACCAGGTGCCCTCGGCGATCTCGCCGTCCGCGAACAGCAGCGGAGCGGCGGGGTCGCCGATTGCGGCGAAGCCCAACATCACCGAGCGAGGGAACGGCCAAGGCTGGCTCCCGAGGTATCGAACGCTGTGCACGTCGATACCGACTTCTTCCTTGATCTCGCGGACAACACACGTTTCGAGTGACTCCCCGGCCTCGACGAATCCCGCGAGAATCGAGAAACGGCGCTGCGGCCAGGTCGGCTGACGCGCGAGTAGAACTCGATCGCCGCCGTCGTGCACCAGGCAGATGACCGCCGGATCCGTTCGGGGAAACTCCTCGTGGCCGGTGGACGTGGAAATGCGTGACCAGCCGGACATCGTGGGTTCACTCGGTGCGCCGTCGATAGCGCTGAATCCGGCACTGTCGTGCCAGTTGAGAATCGCGACGGCACCGGTCAACAAACCGGCGTCCGCGTCGTCGAGTGTTCCGCCGAGCATCCGCAATTCAGACAAAGTGCCCGCCAGCAGCGACACCCGCACCGCCCAGACGTGGCGATTCTCCCGAATTCCCAGGAAGACCGCGCCGCGCACCGGTTCGGGCCCCAACTCGGTTGCCTCGGCGAAGACCAATTGACCTTCCGGCGACACCTTGACCTGACCCCGTGAATTCACACGGAGGAGCAGTGCGTCCGCCCAACCCGTCGTCAGTGCAGCGGCGTCCGACCGCAATTCCTCGGCGCGGCCGACGCTCGAGCGTGAGAGCAGAGGTGTTTCGGTCAGCTGGAAGTCGTTCACGCTCACGACATTACTGCGCGCACGAAGCTCGGTAACACTCAGTTCGTGACGCGGCGAATGTAGAGCAGTCGATCGTTCTCTTCGACGGCGTCCACCTCGGGTGAACCGACGCGAACCAGACGGCCGTCACGAACGACCCCGAGCACGATGTCGGAGAGATGACGCGGAGAGCCGCCGACCTCGTCGCGCTCGACGGCACGCTCGGCAATCGCGAATCCGGCCTCCGGAGTCAGCAGGTCTTCGATCATCTCCACGACGGTCGGCGTCGTGGTCGCGATGCCGAGGAGTCGACCCGCCGTCTCCGAGGACACGACGACGGAGTCTGCGCCGGACTGACGCAGAAGATGCGCGTTGTCGGCTTCACGGATGGCTGCGGCGATCTTGGCTTTCGGCGCGATTTCGCGGGCTGTCAGCGTCACGAGCACTGCGGTGTCGTCACGGTTGGTTGCCACGATGATCGACGACGCATTCTGCGCACCTGCCAACCGAAGTACGTCCGATTTCGTCGCCGAACCGAACACCGTCACCAGGCCCTTGCTCGCCGCCGAATCGAGGACGGTCTGATCGGTGTCCACGACCACGATCTCCGACGCCGGTACACCGTCACCGAGCATTGCTTCGATTGCCGTCCGCCCCTTGGTCCCGTATCCGACGACGACGGTGTGATTACGCACGTGCTGCCTCCAACGCTGAATTTTGAACGCCTGACGCGAACTCTCGGTCAGAGCTGAAAGTGTGGTTCCGACCAACACGATCAAGAAGAAGATCCGAAGTGGCGTGATCAACAGGACGTTGACCAGGCGCGCCGACGGCGTGAACGGAGTGATATCGCCGTAACCGGTGGTCGAGAGCGAAACCGTCGCATAGTAAATGCAGTCGAGCAGCGACAGCTCGTTGTCCTGTGCGTCCCGGTATCCCGCGCGATCGATGTACACGATCAACACGGCGGCGCCGAGAGCACCCAACGCGATGAGAACTCGCTTGTAGATGGCCCGCGCCGGACTTGTCTGTAGCTGGGGAATGCGCAGCACCCCGACAAGGGCGAAGTCAGGCTGATCGGTCAATGCTTCCGACCTGGTCAAACGCGCCCGGAGCTTACCGGCCATACATCGACTCTCTCACTCGAACTTACGAAATACCTACACGGACATCGGCAGGCAGCGTAACCCTCGAAGATCGACTTCGGAACTCGGGCGCCGAATAGCGCGCGGGTCGTGGCGCCGGTAGTGGCAAGAAGGTCCACCGTGAGGCAGGCTGGGCAAATGCCTTTCACCGGTTCGACGTCCACTCCCAGCCAAGCGGCCGCTCTTCGTTTGTCGGCCCTCCTTCTCGGCGCCGGCACCATGCATTTCGTGGCGCCTTCCTTCTTCGACAGCACCGTTCCCCGCCAGCTTCCCGGACAGGCCCGCACCTACACCCAGGTGTCCGGCGTCGCGGAACTGGCGATCGGCGCTGCCTTGGCCGTGCCGAAGACCCGCAAGCTCGGCGCGGGCCTTGCCGCCGCGCTCTTTGTCGCCGTGTTCCCCGCCAACATCCAGATGGCGATCGACTGGTGCCGAAGCCCGAAGACGTCCACACCGCAGAAGATCGGTTCGATCGCACGTCTTCCCCTGCAGGTTCCGCTGGTGACCGAAGCACTCAAGGCTCGTCGAAACGCAAGCTAATCTTGCGCGCCTGCCGTTCGGATGAGGCGAGCGAGAGCCTCACCGTCCGGCAGGTTCTCGGGTGCGATGGTGCGACCCGATCGAACGTAGTGAAACGCCGCCCGCACCTTGTCGGCCGGAAACTGTTCGTTGCGCCCCGCCGAACGGGCTCTGGCCGACATCAATTCGGCCCAGGCCACCCGATACGCGGCCAACTGCATCACAACAGCGTCCTCGTTGGCGGCCGACGGTTCGGCACCGGTCTTCCAGTCGATCACCGTCCATCCGCCGTCGGGATCGGCGAACACAGCGTCGATCCGACCGCGTAAAACCGTTCCGGCAATGGATGTTTCGAAAGGAACTTCCACTTCGATCGGGCTGCGATTGGCCCACGGGGACCGCAGGAACGCATCCTGAAGTTTCACCAGATCGGTCTCGGGACCCGCGCCGGTATCCGCGGCGCCGGGTAGTTCGTCGAGATCCAACAGTCGGGTCGCACCGAACCTTCGCTCGATCCAGGCGTGAAAAGCCGTGCCGCGCCGCGCGAGCGGGTTAGGTGGGTACGGCAGTGGTCTACGCAGCCGTGCCGCGAGTTCATCCGGATCTGCCTTGAGGTCGACGAGCTGAGTCACCGAAAGCTGCGCCGGGAGAATCACTTCGGCACGCGCGTTTGCCCGGGCTTCGCGCTCGGCCAGTAGAACGTCGACGTCCGAGGCCCAGTTCTCCGGATCGTCCTCCGGTTCTTCCGTCTCTTCGCTGTCTTGCGGCAGCGATGCAAGTGCGGACAGGACGCTCGCGGCTCCGGCCTCGACCGCGCCGCGACGCGCACCCAGCGGGTCGGGCGGCCACTGCGCAGTACGGGGTGTGGAGGCCAACGGGTTCTCGGTGTCGGGTTCCGGTGCAGGCGCCCATTCCTCCACGACGCCGATCGCACCGCGTGAGTCTTCTTCACCGGCATCGTTTTCGGCCGTGACCATCTGATGCAGCTCGTCCAGGAACTCCGAAGGCCCCTTCGGTTCCGAACCGGACTCCGCCCAGTGATGCGCCGAGATGAACAGCGCCCGTTCGGTTCTGGTCAGCGCGACGTAGAACAGTCGCCGGTCCTCGTCCAGTCGACGGTTGGACAAGGCCTTCTTGTGCGCCGTGATCGCGTTCTCGAGGTCCTTGCGGTTGTAGAGCTCCTCGAGGTCGAGCACCGGAACTCCGTCGGCCGAATCAGCGTCGACCGCCCGGTCACCACGCAAGGACGGTGGCAGTTCGGCGAGCGCCCCGAGCCACGATCCGGACGCGGTGGACGAGGGGAACACCCCGTCGCTGACATGCGGGATCGCCACTACTTCCCATTCGAGCCCCTTCGCCGAGTGCACGGTCAAGATCTGCACGCGATCCGGCGCCACCTCCACTTCGCCCGGAGTGAGGCCCTTTTCGATCTGTTCGGCGGCCGCGAAGAATGCGAGCATCCCGGGCAGATTGGCTGTTGGACGCGTCGCGTAATTGGCGACGACGTCGGCAAATGCGTCGAGATGCTCGCGGCCCGCGGTCCCGACGACACCGACTCGGGTTCGCGCGCCTGCCTCGATTCCGATACCGAGCACCCGCTCGACCTCCGCCACCAGTTCGGTGAGCGGCTGGCCGATACGTTCGCGCAACGACGCCAACTCTGCCGCTATCGCGTTGATGCGTGTGTACCCGAGAGCTGAATAACGTTCTGCCGGGCCTGGATCGGAGATCGAATCGACCAATCCTGCTTGCTCGGCGTTCTCCCCCGGCAGCGCGTCCTGAACTGCCGAGGTGAGCGCCTCGGCGTCCGTGACCGCACCCGCTGTTCCGTATCCGGCGGAGATGGCAAGTTCGCGGGAGCGTTGCGAGAGTGCGGCGAGGTCCTTCGCGCCGATCTGCCATCTCGCTCCGGTGAGCAGCCGAACGGCGGCGCTGCCCGCCAGCGGATCGGCGACCACTCGGAGCATGGCGATCACGTCCGCCACCTCGGGTGTGTGCAGGAGCCCACCGAGTCCGACCACTTCGACGGGCAGACCTTTGGACCGCAAAGCCTCGGCCAGCGGGGCAGCATCGGCGTTGCGGCGGATCAACACCGCTGCCGTGGGCGTCGGGCGGTCTTCGGCACGTGCCGCCTCATATTCTTCGGCGATCTTCTCCGCAACCCACTGACGTTCCTGTTCGACGTCTCCGAGCAGCGCCAGTCGAACGTCTCCGGCGACGGCTCCCGGCCGCGCACGAAGTGTGCTGACGGCCACACCGCGTCGGCGCAACGGTGCCGACGACAGGTTTGCCAGTTCGAGAGCCTCCGGCGGGTTACGCCAACTGGTGAGCAGTTCGAGCGTCGGAGCCGGCTTTCCGTTGGCAAGCGGGAAGTCGGTTGCAAACCGTGGCAGGTTGGCCGCCGACGCGCCTCGCCAACCGTAGATCGACTGCATCGGATCGCCGACGGCTGTCAGCGCCAACCGGCCGTCGGCTCCCCCGCCGAACAACGAGGACAACAACACTCGCTGAGCGTGACCGGTGTCCTGGTACTCGTCGAGCAGAACTACCCGAAAGCGCTCACGCTCGGTTTGCCCGACCTCGGGATGTTCGGAGGCGACACGGGCCGACAGCGACATCTGGCTGCCGAAATCCAATGCGCCTTCACGCCGCAGCGTCTCACCCAGCCGGGCAACGAGGGGCAGTAGCTCGATGCGTTTGTGTTGCACATCAAGGTAATTCAACAGCTCTTTGCTCGGCCCACCCCGCTGTTTCGGACCGGCGGGCAGAGTGTGAATCAGCTTGTCCAACTCGGTGTGAGCCTCGAGCAACTGCTCGGGGTCGACCAGGTGCTCCGCCAACTGACCGGCAAGGGCCAGAACGGTTTCGGTGATGGACCCCGGATTCTTGTCGGTGTCCAGATCACTGTCCCAGCCGCTCACGACGCGGTGCGCAACCTGCCACAGTTCGGTCTCGGACAACAGCGTCGCCGAGGGTTCGATCGGCAACAGCAGTCCGTGCTCGGACAGCAACCGTCCCGCGTAAGCATGGTAGGTACTGACTTCGGGTTCCCCGGCCAGAATCCGGGAACGCACTCCGCCGGTCGGGTCGAGTGCCCGCAGAACGTCCGAACCCGCCAGTCGCGCCAAGCGCTTGCGGATTCGCGACGTGAGCTGTTGTGCCGCTTTGCGCGTGAAGGTCAATCCGAGAACGGCCTCGGGATCGACGAAGCCGTTGGCCACCAGCCACACGACGCGAGCAGCCATCGTCTCGGTCTTACCGGCACCGGCACCGGCGACGACCAATGTCGGACCGAGCGGTGCGGCGATGACAGCCGCCTGTTCCGGCGTCGGCGGGTGTTGACCGAGCGCGACCGCCAGGTCGACAGGATCGATCTTCGGTCGGCGTGCCTTCTGCGTCGCGGCAGCCACTTAGTTACTCACCTGTCGTCCCTCGTCGTGTGCCGGGCAACTCGAGCGCACCGGGCAATGTCTACATCCGTCGTTGACCCTGGCCAGATACTGCGGCCCTTGTGTCGCTGCCGCTGCGTTGTGGATGACGTCTCGCCACATCTCGACGGCTTCGGCCGTCAGCGGCGGCTGAACTCGCTGCGCCGCACCGTCTTTCTTGTTGGACTTGGCCACGAATACCAGGCGTGCACCGCCGGGTTGTGTGGCCGGTTCGCCGGCAATCGCACCTTCGGCCGCTGCGACCTGGTACGCCGCCAACTGCGCGTGAGATTGCGCGGTCTCGTTGCTGACAGGGTTTCGCGCAGTCTTGACGTCGACAACCACCGGACGGCCTTCGGTGTCGCGCTCGAGCCGGTCGATCCGGCCACGAAGCTTGACCGCAGGCGCTCCCTCCTCACGTGGTTCGAGGACCCCCTCGACCGCGACCTCGACGCCGACTTCGGTCAGTTCGCCGCGAGTTGCGTTCATCCAGGCGGTGAACGTCGCCAGCATCTCCCGAGTTCGATTGAGTTCGCGGCGCGAGTACCACTGCGATCCCAGATCGATGGATTCCCAGGCATTTTCGAGTGCCTTCTCGACCTGATCCGGTGGAATCCGGCCGGCCAATGCCTGCACCAAGGTATGGACCAGCGTACCGGCGATCGCATGAGTGTTGTCTCCGTCGCTGCCGCCATGACGCTCGAACACCCATCGGAGAGGGCATGTTTCGAGAAGCTCGATGGTGGACGGCGATAGTGAAACCGGTCCGTCCTCGGGCTGCCACATGGGAGCAGCGGTACTCGGCTCGGCTGTGCCGTACCACTGATCCGGGTGCGCGCCGCGTACCCCGGCAGCAGCCAGACGTGCCAACTGGCGAGCGGCCCGGGAATGCTTCTCGGGGTCGAAATGCGCGATGTCGGGATCACACACGACGCTGCGAAGCTGTGCGACCAGTGCAGGCAGCGACAGAACCCGGGTATCCCCGGTCTCGGGTGCAACGACGTCGAGATCGGAGGACGGATCGTCCGAGTACGCGTCACCACGGATCAATTCGTCCACGAACCGCGAAGGCACCAAGTCGGTGTCCCCCGAAGCCGATTCGACTGCGGTGATCAGCAGACGGCGACGAGCACGGCTACAGGCAACCAGGAACAACCTGCGTTCTTCGGCCAGAAGCGGTGCGGTTCGCGAGAGTCGTTCGGCAGCCGAGTCACTGCCGTCGGAGACTCCGTTGACCAGGTCGATCAGCGCTTCGGTACGCAGTAGCGATCCGCGTGCCCGCAAACTCGGCCAGAGTCCCTCCTGCACACCCGCCACCGCCACGACCGCCCATTCGCGACCCGCCGCGGCGTGAGCGCTGACCACGGTGACGGCGTCGGGAGTGATGACCGATCGGCTCCGCGAGTCGGTCGGTATCTCCTGGCTGGTCAAGTAGTCGACGAAACCGGCGAGTTGCGAACGCGGCAACCGGTCGACGTAGTTGGCGGCCGCGTCGAAAAGTGCGACGACTGCGTCGAGGTCACGATCGGCCTGTGAGCCGATAGGTCCGCCGCGCGCCGACGCAGCCGCCCAGCGTCGTTCCAGCCCCGTCGCCTGCCATGCCGCCCACAGAACTTCTTCGACCCCGAGACCTCGCTCGAGAGGCACTCGGGCCTTGCGAAGGACCGACAGCACGCGATTGAGTGCCGCAGCTTCGACGTCTGTCAACTTGCCCATGAGGCGCTTGGACTGCGCACGATCCTCGTCGATCAGAATGAGCCGCAACAACTCCGAGGAGTCCCGATCACTTCCCGATGCCAACTCGACCCGGCGCAGGCCACGACGCAACCGGCGCAGGGTGACCGGCTCGGCGCCGCCGATGGGACCGGCCATCAGGGCAAGCGCGTCGTCGCCGGTGAACTGATCGCCGCCGAGCGCCCGAAGGACCAGCAGCAGGCCGGACACTCCGTGTTGCCTGGCCAGCGGCAATTCGGTGGCAGCGGTCGTGACGGGTACCCCGGCCGCGAGCAGGGCTCGCCGGAGAGGGGCGAGAGTACGCGGCACCGACCGCACGATGACGGCCATCTCGGACCAAGCAATCCCGTCCAGCAGATGCGCCCGGCGCAAGGTATCTGCGACGACTGCCGCTTCTTTGGCCGTCGTACCGAGAACCCGCACCGACGCCCGCCCCGGGTCCTCATCGGTGAGATCGGATGGAACCGCGATGCGATGAGCAAGGTTGCCGGGCAGGCGCGCAGCGATCTTGGCCGCGATCGACGCGACGTCGGCGTTGTTGCGAAACGTGGTGGGCAGGACGATCTGGCGCTCGTCTCCGCGCTCGGCGAGTCCGAGTAGGAACGCCGAATCCGCACCGCGGAACCCGAAGACCGACTGATCGGGATCACCGGCGATGACCGTGCCCGCAGTTGCGGTTCCGATCAGCCGAACCAGCTGCGCCGCCTGCGGATCCAGATGTTGTGCGTCGTCGACGAGTAGGTGCCGGATCCGAGCGCGCTCGGAGCGAAGCAATTCGGGATCGGTGGCGAACGCGGTCAATGCCGCACCGATCAACTCGGCCGCGTCGAGTGCCGGCGCCGTCGCCTCCGGAGCCTCGACACCGACACTGCCGCGTAGCAGCACGCCTTGCTCGTAGGCCTCGGCGAACCGCCCGGCCGCCACCCACTCCGGACGTCCACGCTTCTTGCCGAGCTTGACCAGATCTTCGGGGCCGAGTCCGCGCTCGTTCGCTCGCAACATCAGATCTCGAAGTTCGACGGCAAAGCCGTTCAAACCCAATGCGGGTCGCAGGCGCTCCGGCCACCGGAGCGCACCGTCTTCGATGTCGCCGCGCAACATCTCTCGGAGCACCGAGTCCTGCTCGGCGCCGGTGATCAGGCGTGGCGGCGCGTTGCCGTGCGCTGCGGCTTGAAGCCGGAGTACGGCAAAGGCGTACGAGTGAACGGTGCGGACCAACGGCTCACGAGTTGCCTGCGGTCCGCGTTCTTGTTCGTACCCGAGCAACCCGGCCGTGATCTGCTCGCGGACCTGCGTCGCTGCCCGGCGCGACTGGGTGAGCACCAGGACCGATTCAGGATCTTCGCCACCGGAGATCTTCTGCACTGCCAGATCCACCAGAAGGGACGTCTTGCCGGTTCCGGGGCTGCCGAGTACCTGCCAGGGACTCCAGGCGGCCCCCGAGCCGAATGAAACAGGGCCGAACGCGAGTTGGAACGGATCCTCGGACGGCGGCGCGAACAGCCGGGCCGTCCCTTCGTCCCACGTTCGGGGTATCGGAGACGGCGCAGTTCGGTGCACCAACCGCGCCCGCGGGATGGTGACCTTGCTGCGTGTTGCCGTCTCACTCACCCAGGCATTCCACCAGAGCGCACCGACAACTCACACATCGCCTGCATCCGGCATGATTGACCTCGTGTCTGCACTCCATACGTATCTCTACGGACCCGTCGGGGCACCGGAGATCCTTTCGCTGCACGGTCTGACCGGTCACGGCCGACGTTGGCAGTCGATGGCCGAGAACCAACTGCCCCAAGCGCGCTGGATCTCGCCCGATCTGCGTGGTCACGGACGCTCGACCTGGGCTCCTCCGTGGAACATCGAATCCCACGTGGCGAGCCTGCTGGAGACGCTCGACGAACATGCCACCGGACCGGTGGTGATCGTCGCGCATTCTTTCGGCGGAATGCTGGCGCTGCACCTCGCGGCCACCGCACCGGAACGCGTTCGTGGGCTCGTCCTGCTCGACCCGGCGATCGGGTTGGATCCGACTTTCATGCAGGAAGTGGCCGAACTCACAATCGGCTCACCGGATTACACCGATGCGGCAGAGGCATACTCCGAGAAGATTCACGGCTCGTGGGGTGAGGTTCCCACCCAGGACCTCGACGTCGAGATGGCTGAACACCTGATCGAACTGGGCAACGGACGCGTCAACTGGCGCCTGTCCACGCCCGCGATCGTGACCGGGTGGGGCGAACTCGCTCGCCCGATCGTGCTGCCTCCGTCGTCAATGCCCACCGTGCTGGTTCAGGCGATGAAGGTCCAACCGCCGTACGTCACCGCCGAGCTCCGGGCAGCACTCACCGAGCACCTCGGTGAAAATCTGACCGGTGTCGAATTCGACTGTGACCACATGGTCCCGCACGTACGGGCCGACGAAGTCGCCGCCCTCGTTCGCAGCATGCTCTGAAGGAACCGACATGGCAGCCACCACCGAAGAGCAGATCGAAGAGGTACGGCGCCTCATCGCGTCGATTCCGGCCGGTTTCGTGGCGACATACGGCGATATCGCTGATGCTGCAGGACTTTCCAGTGCTCGCACGGTCGGTTGGATCATGCGAACGGACTCTGCCGACCTGCCGTGGCATCGGGTTCTCGGCGCCTCCGGCAAACCGTCGGCGCACCTGGCTCATCGTCAGATCGCCAAGCTCGAACTCGAAGGCGTGCCGATCAAGGACGGTCGGATCGACCTGAAGAAAGCTCGGTATCACTTCTGATTCACGTGTCACCGGTCGTCGTGACGCGGGCGATGGGGCAGCATGGAGGTATGACCGTCACGCCGCCGACCGCCGCCCTCATTCTGGCGGGTGGTCGCGGGACCCGAATGGGTGGTGTCGACAAACCCGGCCTGCTCGTTCACGGCCGCAGGCTCCTCGACATCGCGCTTTCAGCGACGGTGCATCTGGACGCCGTCGTCGTGGTCGGTCCACATCGCCCTGAACTTGATCCTGGCATCACTCAAACTCAGGAAACTCCGGCCGGAGCCGGCCCTGTCGAGGCGATCTGGGCCGGATTGTCTGCGACCCGGTTACCCGACGACGCCGTGGTGGTGGTCCTGGCGTCCGATCTGCCGCACATCGAGGCCGTATCAGTCGACGCTTTGATAGCTGCCACGTCGACGGACAGTCCGGTGACGTGTGCCGTGGACGAGAACAACCGAACCCAATTCCTGCTCTCCGCGTGGACATTTCGCGAGCTCCGGCAACGCCTGTCCACATTGCGGGAGAGTTCGGGGTTGGAGAATCAACCTATGAAAGCGATTGTCACCGAACCGTTCTCGACGCTGCGTGTCACTGGCACCACTGACTGCGACACACCGGCGGACATCGACCGCGCGCGAAACCATCCGCGCCTGACAATCGAGCAAGCCCGCGCCGCCGTCAGGAACTCACTGACAGCATTGTCACCACACCGGGCCGCCCTCGCCGACAGTCTCGGAGCAACGCTCGCGCAGCCTCTCGTCGCCCTGGGTGATCTTCCTCGATCCGATGTCTCGGCGATGGACGGGTACGCCGTCTCCGGCGAGGGTCCCTGGCGAATCCGCACCGAGATCCGTATCGCGGGCGCCGACGGGCAACTCGAACTCGGTGAAGGCGAAGCGATTCGCATTGCCACGGGAGCACACCTGCCCCTCGGCGCCACCTCGGTGATTCGTGACGAGTATCTGTCCGTCGACGAGCCATCTCGGATGGTACGGAGACTGCCGGATGCGCCGCACCGCAACGACGCTCGACCACGAGGGGAAGATTGGACCACCGGATTCACGATCGCCCCGACTGGTACCGCGGTGACTCCGGCGGTGGTCTCCGCAGCTGCCAGCGGTGAAGTGTTCGACGCCCTCGTCCGTGGTCCGGTACGGGCACGCGTGACAGTCACCGGCGACGAGATCCGGCGGACCGGTCCACTGCGTGAAGGTCAGACCCGCGACTCCGTCGGTGGGATTCTCCCCTACCTACTGGAAAGCAACGGCGTACGGTGCGTGGCGGATTCGCACCTGAGGGACACGGCCGACAGTTTCGAGCGTGTACTGGCGGATGCGACTGAACAGGACCTGCTTGTTGTCATTGGTGCCACGGGCGGCGGCGCTGCCGACGAAATGCGCAGTGCGCTCGATCGACTCGGCGCTCGCACGATTGTCGGGCGAGTCGCCTCGCGCCCGGGCGGATCTCAGATAACGGCTGTCCTGCCCAGTGGTCGGGTGGTTCTCGGCCTCCCCGGCAACCCGTACGCCGCAGTGACCACCCTGTTGACGATGCTGCCCACCGTCGTGGCCGCCTTGACGGGAAGCGACACCCCACCGCCACTGCTCGGCATCATCGAGAACGCCGCTGCGGTGACTTCCGATGCGGTACGCCTACTGCCGGTCACACAATCCGCCGACGGTCGCTGGCGCGCCGAACCGTCTGTACGTACCGCACACCTGGCGGGGTTGATCGGGCGCTCCGCGTTTGCACTCGTTCCGCCACACGCGGAAGACGATGCCGTCGCCGAAGTGGTTGTCCTCCCACGCTGATCGGGTCAGTCGTTTGGGCGCCTACGCCGGTTGACCCCGACCACGCCGACCACTATCGCAAGCACCAGCGAATACACGCCCCACAGCACCAAGAACGGCAGCAGCCACCCGGCATCAACGGTCTGACCGCGCGGTCCGACGCAATACAGCGTGAAATTGGTGGACGTACCGTCGCCGTCGGAAAAGGTATCCGAGACGACCATCGCGCTCGATGTGGGAGCTTCACAGAAAATCGGCGCCAAATGAGCGACCTGTCCTGGCCAGATCACCGAAGACAGTAGTGCAGCAAAGATTCCCACGACCACGATCACCACTACGGAGATCAGCAACGGAGCGATACGGCGGCTCACAGCGGGTGCACCAGGAAGGGAGTTCCGTCAGGCTCGAAGACCACCAGCGCCCGCGAGCGTGGAGATTCCACCATCACGGATGCGCGAATCGCCTCGGTGCGACTGACCGAGATCCCGGTGACTTCACCGTCGTCGACACCGCTGTTCTCCAGCGCGTCGTCGACCAACTTCTCGAGGTTCGTCAATGCCGGCACTTGATCCAGCGTGAACGATCGTGCATCGAGATCGTCGGTGACACTGACTTGCACGGGGCTCGGCTCGCCGAGAATGACTCCGTCGAAAGAGAATCTGTCGAGCTGGGTCGGCTTCCCGGGGTCTCGAACGGTGACTCCGAGCGTCTCGATCGGGCTGATGTCGATGCTGGTCACCGATACCGCGTCGACGCCGTATCTATGTGCGAGGCTGTCGAACCCGCCTCGCACCAACTCCGACGTCATCCCACCGCCACGTTCGCGCATCTGATTGTCGAAATCCATCCGATCGACGGCACCGATACATCCGCTCAGACTCGTGGCCGCCAAAGCGATGGCTACCGTCCACAGCGCCGACCGCACCTGCGAGGACGCGAATTTCATGAGCGGAGCGTACCGCGAGTGTCCGGTTCCATCCCGGTGGACTGCGCGTCGCACGAATTACTGTCGGCGACTCGTGGGATCATCGCGCCATGAATCGTGTCGACGAAGGATTCGAACCGCCGGACGCATTGGTCGAGTGGTGCCGCTCCCGCACCTTTCCACTGCACGTCCTCGACGACGAAGCCACCGTCGACCTGGATTGGTGGAACGCACACCTGAAGGACGCCGGCCACACCATCAGCCTGCGCGGGCGTGATCTCGACGGCAAAGTGATCACCGAAGGTCGAGCCATCGTTCAACGCAACGACCTTCGCCCGTCGAGCGATCTCGTTGTCGCCCAGCACGACGGCCTCGGACTACTGTTTCTCTGCGCGGCCTGGCAGGGCTCGCACGAGAGCCGACGTTTCACACGGCGGTTCCCCAACGTCTTCAATCCCCATCACCGCGAGGACGAGGATCCGCTGACCCAGATCACAGCCATTCTCGATCACTGCTCGAAAAACAAGTCGATGCCCGTCGTCCGGCGCGACACCTGGTCCGGGTGGCCACTCACCCCCGGTGTCGGGGTATCGCTGATGGCCGCTTTCATGTGGGCAGTGGGCGTACAGGACGAAGGCCGACGCGCTCAGATGATCGACCAGTACGGAGTCTCGACGCTCATCCACGAGGGCTGGCTCGAGGATCCTTCCGTCACCGGCTTCACGACGCGTCGCTACCGCCGGTACTGCGAACTTCTCGACAGCTGGGCCTATGCCGCCGGCACCCAACCCGAGATCGTCGAGATGTGGTTGGTGAAAAGGTGGAGTGCGCGGTTGGCCCAAGCACGCAACGACGTGAGCGCCCCCACCCTGTTCTAACTCTCAGAACGGCTGCATCTCAGAACGGCTGCATCTCAGAACGGCCAGGCAGGGAGAGTCGGCAGCCCCACCCTCGTCGGCCTCCCGACCAACCAGGCCAAGGTCTCCGCGTCGGACAGCGACGGCACTCGTACACCCGGGAACGCCGTCTCGAGTGCGCCCAACTGACTGGCGAGAGTGAATTCCACGAACTCGGCAGGCCAGTCGTGGCAGGTGTAACCGATGTCGAGGTCCATCAGGTGAATCTCGATCTCGTTCCAGCGCAGGATCGGTAGATCGAATGCCGTCACAGGTTTGCGCCACGGCACCGGTGTGTCCAGTCGATCTGTCGGGATCTCGCACAACGCGTCGACCAGCCTCGTTCCCGAGAAGCGGTAGTCGAGGGCCAACAATTCAGCCGGGCGATCTGCGCCCTCTTCGATTGCAGCATTGCGCGCATCCGGCCCCCCTGGATACATCTCCCCCGATTCGCCGCCCTGCACGCCGGCAACAAATCTGCCCAGCGCGTCGGCGTTGCGCGACATGTGCGTCACGACGTGTCCCCGACTCCACCCGGGGAGCCCGGAGGGCTCCCGCGCCTGCTCTTCGGTCAGTGCACCGATGAGAGCCTGTGCCTTGACGTCGGATTCACGAACTGCTGCGACCAGGTCGGCATACGTCGGCGTTACGGAGTGAGACGTCATGCAGCGATACTAGTTCCCTTCGCGCACTCTCATACCGATTCACGACAAGGTCCACCACTCCCGGATCGACGCCGAGCGGTTCGGTCACACCATCGGCTCCTGCAGCGTGCAACCTTTCGTGGAACAGCCCGTGCGCGAGGAGGTACGAGGCGACAAAAACTCGCTTCGCGCCGCGAACGCGTGCTGCTGCAACAACATCGGCTACCTTCGGCTCCCCGGTCGCGATGTACCCGATGTCGACACGAGTCCCCGCCGCTTCGGCAAGCATCAGCGCAGCACGCTCGACGTCTCGCAGCGCCCGCGCATCGGACGACCCGGCGGCAGCAAGCACTGTCGCGTCACCCGGATTCCACCCCGCTTCGGTCAAGCGCCGAAGCAACACGCGTGCAAGCGCCGGATCGGGTCCGAGTGCGGGCGTCACACTCACAGCCGAGTGCTCACTGATCGCCACTTCGCGTCGAACATCGGTGTGAACGTGGTAGCCGGACGCCAGGAACGCCGGTACGAGAATCGCTCGCCCCGGAGTGTCCCGGAGGACTTCCGAAGGTGACGGACCGAGCACATCGACAAAGGCAACGCGCGTGCGTCCGACGCGCGTGCCGACGGCGTCGGCCAGTGCGGCAACCATTTCCACGCCACGTGCACTACGCGTGCCATGAGCTACCAGGACGAGGACATCGTCATCGCGTTGCATAGTCACCTGGATTCTGTACGTAGTCGCCGGGGTCGAGGGCAAGTCGATAGCCCCGCTTGACCACCGTCTGAACGGCTTTGGGCGCGCCGAGGCACGCGCGCAATCGGGCGACGGCGGTCTCGACGGCATGGGTGTCGCCGCCGCCGCCGGGAAGAGAAGCCAGCAGTTCGTCGCGGGAGACGACTCGACCGGGGCTGGCACCGAGAGTGCGGATCAACGACATCGCAGCCGGCGGCAATTGCTTCACTTCACCGTCCACGACTACGCAACCGCCGCGAATGCTGATTTCGTGTTCGCCGGCTTGAATCTTGTTGGCTCGCTGCGGGAGTTCGTCGACGATGTGTCTCGCGAGCGCGCCCAGACGTGCCCGCGCCGGGGCTGTGGTCGGTACATTCAAGGCTTCGAGCGGCGCCGAGGTGACCGGGCCGACGCACATGGCCGCCACCGGACCCCGCATCGCGTCGAGAATGTCGGCGAGATCCCCGGTCTTGTCGGCGCGCATCAACATCGAGGCTACGGCCGGTGCACTGGTGAAGCTGACGGCGTCGATTCCGGCTGACGCTATGGCGTCGATCATCCGGTCGAGCAGCGTCGGATCCTCCGGCGGTTCCCATCGATAGACGGGCACCGCGATGACCTCGGCGCCGGCCTCGCGCAACACCTGACAGAAGTCGGGAATCGGCTCCCACTCGGTGGTCGCACCATGCAGTTGTACAGCGATCCGCTTTCCCGAGACACCTTCTGCCAGAAGATGTTCGAGCACCTCGGCGGAAGACTCGGATGCCGGTGACCATTCCTCACGAAGGTCGGCCGCGCGGATTGCTCCCTTGGCCTTCGGTCCTCGCGCGAGCAGACGAGCCGAGCCCAACGCGGATCCGAGATTTTCGGCTTCGCCCCACCCGTCGGCTGCTTCCAGCCAACCCCGGAATCCGATCCCGGTGGTGGCGACAACCACCTCGGGAGGATCCGAGATGATCTGCTGTGTCACCCTTTCGAGCTCACGGTCGTCGGCCAACGGAATGATTCGAATCGCCGGAGCGTGAACGACATCCGCTCCCCGACGAGTCAGCAAGGTCGCGAACTCCTCGGCGCGGCGCGAAGCAGTGATACCTACCGTGAATCCAGCCAACGGCATGTCGTCACTCACGAGACTGCATCGGAGACAGTCGAGCGAACGCCCTGCATCTGCAGGCTGTGTACCTGAACGACTCCAGCCCACACGCGAACGCCGTACACCGGCAGCGCAACCGACGAGTCGTCCAGCGCCCGGCCGTCGACCAGCGAGAACGCCTGCTTGAGCAGTGGCGAGACCACGATCGGTTCACCGTCCCGGTCGCCGACGAGTCCGCGAGACATCACCGCGGCGCGGCCGTACGGATCGAAGTTGCTGACAGCCCGGAGTGTGCCGTCCTCGAGTAGGAACAGTGCCACCTGCTCGCCGCCGCGAAGAAGCACGGCAACTCCGCGCCCAGGGATCAGATGGCTCAGCGGGCAGGCCGACGTCCATTCGAGTCGATCCGAATCCAGCTTGGCGATCTGCGCATCGATGACACTCATCGAAGTCCTCCTGTCGATCCGGCGACAACGTCGCGCGGGTTCTTGTCTACGTTTCTACGGATCCCGTGTTTCCCACGGGTTACGCGACTATTACCGGCGCGTGGGGATGCTCGGCATGCCCATCAGGACCGGAACCTTGCGCACTCCGGTCTCGTCGAACACAACCGTCGGGTCGGCTTCTTCCGGTGCGTTGACGAACGAGACGAACCTCGACAATTTCTCCGGATCACCCAGCACACCGGCCCATTCGTCCTGGTAACCCTCGACGTGCTTGGCCATCAGTGCCTCGAGTTCTTCGCCGATACCCAGGCTGTCTTCACAAATCACGGCCTTGAGGTGATCGAGTCCGCCTTCGAGTGATTCGACCCACGGCGCCGTGCGCTGGAGGCGATCGGCAGTACGGATGTAGAACATGAGGTAGCGGTCGATGTACTTGACCAAGGTCGCGTCGTCGAGGCCTCCGGCAAGCAACTGAGCGTGTTTGGGCGACTGTCCGCCGTTACCGCCCACATACAGATTCCAACCGTTCTCCGTCGCGATGACGCCGACGTCCTTGCCTCGCGCTTCGGCACATTCACGGGCGCAACCCGAGACGCCGAACTTGATCTTGTGCGGCGAACGCAGACCGCGGTAGCGATTCTCGAGGTCGACGGCCATACCCACCGAATCCTGGACACCGTAGCGGCACCAACTCGAACCGACGCAACTCTTGACCGTCCGGAGGGACTTGCCGTACGCCTGACCCGATTCCATCCCGGCGTCGACGAGGCGCTTCCAGATCGCGGGCAACTGTTCGACGCGGGCACCGAACAAGTCGATGCGCTGACCGCCAGTCACCTTCGTGTACAAGCCGAAGTCTCGCGCGACTTCTCCGATGACGATGAGTTGCTCACCCGTGACCTCGCCGCCCGGCATCCGAGGTACCACGGAGTACGTACCGTTCTTCTGGATGTTTGCGAGGAAGTGATCGTTGGTGTCCTGCAACGACGCCTGCTGGCGGTGCAGGATGTGATCGGAGTCCGTCGATGCCAGAATCGAAGCGACTACGGGCTTGCAGATGTCGCAACCGGCGCCCTTGCCGTACTTGGCGATCAGCGCCGAGAAGGTTCTGGTCTGCGTCGACTGGACGATCTGGAACAACTCGGCCCGCGACTGCGCGAAATGTTCGCACAGTGCCTTCGACATCACGACGCCGGAATCGGCCAGCAGCTGCTTCACGGTGGGAAGGCAACCGCCACAGGTGGTTCCGGCGCTGGTGCACGCCTTCACCGAAGCGATGTCGCATGCGCCGGCTGCGATTGCACCGCAGATGGCTCCCTTCGTCACGGCGTTGCACGAGCACACCTCGGCGTCGTCGGGCAGCGAGCCTGCACCCGGCTTCTCCCCCGCAGGCGAGATCAATGTCGCCGGGTCACCGGGTAGTTCGCGACCGACCAGCGGGCGCAGCGACGCGTAGGCCGATGCGTCACCGACAAGAATGCCGCCGAGCAGGATCTTCGCGTCGTCGGAGACCACGAGCTTTGCGTACGTCCCCTTGGACGCGTCGCTGAGGACGACTTCGAGGGCGCCCGGTGAGGTCGCCATCGCGTCACCGAAACTGGCGACGTCGACGCCCATGAGCTTGAGCTTGGTGGACATGTCCGCGCCCGGGAAATCCGCGGCGCCGCCGAGCAGACGATCGGCCACGATCTCGGCCGTCGTGTAACCGGGAGCGACCAGACCGTAGCAACGGCCTTCCACCGCAGCACATTCGCCGACTGCGTAGACGTTCTCGTCCGAAGTCACGCAGCCGAGGTCGGTCAGGATGCCACCGCGCTCCCCCACTGCGATCCCGGCGTCGCGGGCCAGCTGATCACGCGGACGTACTCCGGCGGAGAAGACGAGCAGCGCGGCGTCGATGGTGGAGCCGTCGGAGAGTTCGACCACGATTCCGTTGTCGGCCTGCGAAATTCCCGCCGTCCCGACACCGGTGTGGACAGTGAGCCCGAGTTCGGTGACGAGGCGAGCGAGCAGTGCGCCGCCACCCTCGTCGACCTGCATCGGCATCAATCGCGCATTGTGCTCGACGACGTGTGCCGTCATCCCCATGAGCGAGAGAGCATTTGCGGCCTCGAGTCCAAGCAAACCTCCGCCCACCACGACGCCGACAGCGCCAGGACCAGCCTTCTCAGCGGCGGCCCGGATACCGTCGAGGTCGTCGAGGGTGCGGTAGACAAAACATCCGTCGCCGTCGTGCCCCGGTACGGGAGGCACGAACGGATACGAACCGGTCGCCATCACCAGAGCGTCGTAGGAGATCGTCTCGCCGGTTGTCGTCGTGACCGTGCGTGCATCTTTGTCGATCGCGAGCGCGCCCTCCCCCACACGGAGGTCGACCAGGCTGTCGCCGACGTAATCGTTGCCGGCCAGTGCCAGTTCCTTGGGGTCCCACGCTCCGACGTACGAGGACAGCCCGACTCGGTCGTACGCTGCGTACTGCTCGTCGCAGAGTACGGTCACCGACCAGTTGTTCGCTTCGTCGCGCGAACGCAGTGCCTCGACGAATCGGTGTCCGACCATTCCGTGTCCGATGACAACAACCGACTTGCTCATGACGCCTACTTCCTGAGGTACGAGATAGTTCTGAGATTCCGCGGACCGCTCACGCCGTGACTGCGACCTTCGCCTCGTCGACGTCTGTGGTCAGCGTCGACGGCTTGCGCAGGAAGACGAACCAGGTGACTGCGATGCAGGCGATGTAGAAGGCCAGGAACACCCAGAAGGCCATGGTCGCCGACTTCGCGGGGCTGCTGTACGACGCGCGCAGCACCAGGTTGATGCCGACGCCGCCCAAACCGCCTACCGCACCGGCAAATCCGATGAGAGCGCCGGAGATACTGCGCGACCACGTCGCCTTCTCGCTTCGATCCATGTGGTCGAAGCTCTGAGCCTTCGCCTCGAAGATCGCCGGGATCATCTTGTAAACGGATCCGTTTCCGATGCCGGAGAGCAGGAACAGAGCGATGAATCCGAGAACGAATGTCACCATGATTCCGGCGCTGGCGACGCCGGCGGTGTTGTCGTCCATCGTTCCGGCCGTCACGAGTATCGATGCCGCAAATGCCATGGCGACAAACGTCCACATGGTGATCTTGCCGCCGCCGATCCGGTCGGCCAGTTTGCCGCCGAGGGGGCGAGCGATCGAACCGAGGAGAGGGCCGATGAAGGCGATCTGTGCTGCATGCAGCGCGGCCGCGGCCGGAGTGGCACCGCCGGCGAGGAAGTTGATCTGCAGAACCTGACCGAAGGCGAAGCTGAATCCGATGAAGGAACCGAACGTACCGATGTACAGGAAGCTGATCACCCACGACTCGGAGAACTTGAGTGCCTTGGCCATCGAGCGCAGGTCCGACTTCTGGTTGCCCAGGTTGTCCATGAACAGCGCGGCACCGACGGCAGCGGCCGCAATGAACACGAGATAGACGGCGCAGACGATCCACGGAGCGCGATTACCGACGGTGGCGATCACCAGCAGACCGATCAGCTGAATCATCGGCACACCGATGTTGCCGCCGCCGGCATTGAGACCGAGCGCCCACCCCTTGAGGCGTTGCGGGTAGAAGGCATTGATGTTGGTCATCGACGACGCGAAGTTGCCGCCGCCGATACCTGCAGTGGCCGCTACCAACATGAACGTGGTGTACGACGCACCCGGGTTCATCATCAGGTAGAGCGTGAGAAGTGTTGGCACGAAGAGGAACAGCGCACTCATGACGGTCCAGTTACGACCGCCGAACCGTGCGGTGGCAACCGTGTAGGGAATACGGAGGACCGACCCGACAAGTGTGGGCACTGCGACGAGGAAGAACTTTCCGGCCGCGTCGATGCCGTAGATATCCGTCGGCATGAACAACACCATCACGGACCAGATCGACCAGATCGAGAAGCCGACGTGTTCGGCTACCACTGACCAGATCAGGTTCCGCTTCGCGATGTCCTTGCCGCCGGATTCCCAGGCGTCGACGTCCTCTGCATCCCAATGCTCGATGTAATGACTCACCAGGGCCTCCTGAATATGTTGGAGACCCAAAGGTAGAAAACGGTTATTGCGCCGGTGCTGCGTGCGATGACCGCGAAGTCAATTGATCCTCACCCGGTAACAAGACCGGGTGTGAGCTAGTTTTTCGCAGGTGCGTGCCAGGAATCCTCGAGCATCCGAGGCTTGCATGCCTGGTAGGCGCCCAGGAGCACCACGATCACAGCGACGACGAGCAGGCCGAACGGCGCAGCGTATCCACCGGACACGTCGTGAAAAACGCCGAACAGGAGCGGACCGAGGCAGGCAACGGAGTAGCCGATGCCCTGGGTGAAGCCGGACAGTGCCGAGGAACCGATGTGCGAACGAGTACGCAGGTTGATCAGTGTGAGCGACATCGGGAACGTGCTCGGACCGAGGCCCAGGACGACAACCCACACGACCGGCGCCGCCATCGGGGCAAAGTACAGCCCGCCCATGCCGACCAGGTAGCAGACGGCACACGCGATCACGACAGGGAAGGGATTGGCCATGCGGGCGCACAGCGTCGGTGCACCGAACGCTGCGACGAGCCCGATCACCGAGAACATTCCGACCATCGTTCCGCCGAAGGCATCACTGGCTCCGGCGTCACGAAGGATCGACGGAATCCACGTGAACATCGAATACGTGATCAGTGAGGTCATGCCGAACATGCCGGCCATCCCCCAGGCCACGGGAGAACGCCAGACCTGACCGCGTGGCTGTTCTGCCACTGCCGCAACCGAATCCGATGCATTCTCGACGGACCCGGCTTCGTTCGCGCGAGCCTTGCGCGAGCGAGCGAGGGTGATCAACCACGGCACTGCTGCGGCGAAGCCGAAGGCGGACCACCAGCCGATCGAGAACCGCCACCCGAAGGCGTCGGCGACCGGGACTGCGACGAACGCCGGAACGATGGTGCCGATCTGCACGGCCACGATGTAGACCGAACTCATGGTGGCGAGGCGATCCGAGAAGTACCGCTTGACCAACGGCGGGATCACGACATTGCCGATTCCCATGCCTGCCAGTGCCAGAGCCGAGAGGGCCAGCAACGACCATGTCTGAGACATCATGGCGCGCAACAACATTCCGACGCCGGCCATGAGCATCGCAACGAGGGCCGTTCGCTCGAGCCCGATACGTTTCGCGATGGCGGGAGTGATGAGACCGAAGATGGCGAACATTGCGGTCGGAACCATGCCGAAGACACCGACGATCGAGGCGGAGAAGCCGATCTCGTCGCGAATCTCGGCCGCCAAGGGCGAGAACGAGGTCACCGCAAGTCGAAGTACGAGCGCAGACATCGCAATCGCAGCGAAGACGAGCACACGGCCTTGTATCAACGAGCGGGTTTCGGTTCTCTCCAGTTGAGCAGTCACCGGCAAATCATAGGATGACCGGACGAACTCGCACAAGCGCGGTAATCTAACGTCACATTCACACCACTTACCCGGACCCGAGGAAACAACCACGTGCAACCCGTTCGACGCGCAAGTCTCATCTCGCAGGTCACCGAACAACTCCGCAACGAGATCCGGAGCGGAACCTGGCCGATCGGTTCCAAAATCCCCACCGAACCGGAACTGTCGGAGCTGACCGGGACCGGTCGCAACACCGTGCGCGAGGCGGTCCAGGCGCTCGTACACGCCGGAATGCTGGAACGTCGTCAGGGATCGGGCACCTACGTCGTTGCTGTCTCCGACCTCGGTGGCACTCTCGGCAACTACTTTGCCGGTGCCCACCAACGGGACGTACTCGAACTACGGCGCGCACTCGACATCACCGCGGCCACCCTCGCCGCCGCACGGCGAACCGAAGACGACATCGCCGAACTGACGCGACTACTCGAGCTTCGCACCGCGTCATGGGAGGGTCAGGACATCGACGCCGCCACCACCGCGGACGTCGCCCTGCACCGAGCAATCGTCGCGGCCAGCCACAACGAGGTCTACCTGGAGTTCTACGACTCCCTGCTCCCGGTCATCGAGACCACGATCCAACAACACATCGATGCAACCGGCGAAGGATTCCACTCGCAGCACGCGAACCTCGTCAACGCTGTCGTCGACGGAAACACCGTGGCCGCCTCGAACGCCGCACGCGAGCTGTTCGAGGGCCTGGTCTCGGACTTCGGTACCGGCGCCCCGATCTAGAGCAGCAAGCGCACGATGTCGGACGTACGGGCCAACCCCGGGAACGCGTCCGCCGTCGAGCGAGGATGCAGAACATGAACTGCCAAGCGGAACATCACCGCACGTAGAAGCATCTGCGGCCACTCGGGGAGATCTTCCCACCGGCCGACCAGTGCCTCGTCGGCACCGCCCCACGAGATCGCGTCGACCACAGCGACGGCGGCGGCCCACGCAGCCGGCCGCCAATACGGCGTGATGTCGGTGATTCCGGGCGCCATACTGCCCGAGAACAGCACTGTCCCGAACAGATCGCCGTGCACGAGCTGGTCCGGGCTCTGCACCGGCTTACGCAAAGTAGCGAGCCCGGCGATCAGTTCCAGACTTTTGCGACCGTCAGGAGTGGGCGTCTCGAGTTGCTCGACGCCCTTCGCGATCCTCAGCGGAACCGTTTCCCAGGCCGCGCGATCAGCGGCGACGAATACGTCGACCTCGGCCCACGGCGGCACGGGCGGTTGCGCAAGGAAGCGCGGACGCTCGAGCGAGGCCGTCGCCGCATGCAGTCGGCAGGACATCGAGACCACTTCGTCGTGACGTGGTTCCGGCGATCCGACGATGAAGGTGTCGGCACGCCAGCCCGAGACGACGTAACGACCGTCGGTCGAACGCACCGGTCGAGCCAGCCGAACGCCGTCGACTTCGAGGTTCTCTCGCACCTTCGCCGACCACGCTGCGCGGGCATGATCCGCGACTGCTGAAAGGACGACGTCTCCACACAGCCACCCGCCGTCCCAATCCGCACCGAGTGGGATGGGATCGACTTCACGGAGGCCGAAGGTGGAGCACACGTGCTGGGGAGGTTGGCCTGTGCTCACACCCCAACGCTACCGGTGCGCGGCGCCGCCTCCCGCGAGGCGCGCCTAGTAGACCGGCAGACTCGCATCCACCTGGTTCGCCCAGGCGATCGCGCCGCCTTGAACGTGGACCGCGTCGGAGAAACCGGCGTTCTTGAGAAATGCCAGTGCCTCGGCGGAACGAATGCCGGTTTTGCAGTACAGCACTATCTGCTTGTTCTGCGGCAACGTCGCCAGAGCTTCACCGGACAGGATGCGGTCCTTCGGGATCAGCACGGCCCCCGGCAGATGCATGATGTCCCATTCAACAGGTTCTCGTACGTCGACCAGCTCGATCGACCGTCCCTCGCCGATCATGGCCTCCAGTTCGGGCGCCGTGATCGTCGAACCGACAGCAGCGGCACTCGCCTCTTCGGACACGACACCGCAGAACGCGTCGTAGTCGATCAAGGCGGTGACCGGCACGCGAGTCGGATCACGCTGAAGGCGGATCGTCCGGAACGTCATCGCAAGTGCGTCGTAGATCATCAGGCGTCCGAGAAGCGGTTCGCCGATCCCCGTGATGAGCTTGACCGCCTCGGTCGCCATGATCGAACCGACGGTCGCAGGCAGGACTCCGAGCACACCACCCTCGGCGCACGAGGGGACCATGCCTGGCGGCGGCGCCTCCGGGTAAAGATCGCGATAGTTCAGTCCCGCGCCGTCCGGGGCGTCTTCCCAGAAGAGCGAGACCTGCCCTTCGAAGCGGTAGATCGAGCCCCACACGTACGGCTTTCCCGCGATGACGGCAGCATCGTTGACGAGGTACCGCGTCGCGAAGTTGTCCGTACCGTCCAGGATCAGGTCGTACTCGGAGAACAGTTCGACCGCGTTGGAGTTGTCCAGGCGGAACTCGTGCAACCGGACGTCGACGTGCTCGTTGATTTCGAGAATCGACTCCTTCGCACTGAGCGCCTTCGGGCGTCCGACGTCGGAGCGTCCGTGAATCACCTGACGCTGCAGGTTCGACATGTCGACCTCGTCGAACTCGACGATCCCGATGGTGCCCACTCCTGCGGCCGCGAGATAGAGCAGTGCCGGTGAACCCAATCCACCGGCGCCGATGAACAGGACTCGTGCATTCTTGAGCCGCTTCTGACCGGTCATGCCTACGTTCGGGATGATCAGGTGCCGACTGTATCGGGCAACTTCCTCCCGGCTCAACTCGGCTGCCGGCTCCACCAGTGGTGGCAATACGACGGGTGTTGCAGACACCGCGAAACACTCCTAGTTCAAGACGAGATCAGGGATTCTCGATCCGGTCACGCTCGGGGGTACGGCCACGGATTGAAGCGGCACGTGAGTCCGTTCATCGGAACGACGCCCTCGGGATCAAGCCTAGCGATGTCGTTGTTCGCGGTTCCGAAGGTCTGCTGCATCATGATCGGTGCGAGTCCACCTTCGGTCTCGCACGGCTGATGAGCGGCGTATCCGATGGCATGGCCGACCTCGTGATTGATCTGATACTGCCGATACGAGCCGATGTCGCCCTGGAACGAAATGGCGCCTCGCACCCATCGCGGTTCGTTGAGCAGGACTCGGTCCATGCTCGGGTTGTAGCAGGATCCTTCGAGTTCGATTTCGTATCCACAGCCTTCGCGGATCGTCATCTGTGAGGTCAAGGAGATCCGGAAGTCCGGCTCGCCGGCGTCGACGCGCCGGAACGCGACCTTGGGATCGTTGGTCCAACTCTTCGGATTGGCCAGGGTCTGGTCGACCATGCGTCCGTACGATTCGTCTCCGCCGAAGCCGGTCGTGTCGACGCCGTCCTCGATCTCGACCGTGTACGTGAACTCGCGTTCGGTTCCCTGTCCGACCTTGCCCGTCGTACCTGGTACGACGTGCCACGTTCCACCCCCCGCGACGGTGAACGGACCACCGTCGGGAAGGGCACCGGACGGTATCGACGAGGCAAAAGTTCCGTCTCCGGCCGGTGGGGCACCGATGACATCGGTTCCGTCGGTGCTGTGCGCGAGGTCGGCGGTGGCCGACGTCTTGCTCGCGGAGTCTGTGGCGTCCGGCCGTACCGCATCGACGATCACAAGAATGGTGAGCACCACGAGAACCGGAATCGCGTAGGCCCGCCAACCGTAGGTCGAGACGAAGCGCCCGAGCTTGCTCTGCTTTCGCGCTGCCCGGTCCGGTCGCGGATTACGCGGGGTTCGGCCCACTTCTCGTTTGGTCGGATCCCATTGGGCGCGCAAAGGCTGATGGGAGGAAATGCCGCGATAGTCGCGTTCGCCGTAGGCACGATCATCCGGCACCTCCGGCCGACGTTCGTCGCGAGGCGCTCCAGTTCCGCTACGCATTCGACGTTCCTCACGTTCAGGGTTCTGCGTAGTTCGTCCACGCATGCGCGGTCCCCCTGGGTCAGTCACGTCGTCCAGAATCTCACACACGGCAAGTCGCTCGCCCGGGCTGACCGAAACTTGCTGGTCCTGGCGTGTCATGGCAGCCCGTCCTGTAACGAGAAAGACCGCTGGTCTCGCTCACCGAGGCACGCGCGACTCGCCCGGGCGACACACGGTATCGTTCATTCGGCTACGACCGGTGTGACGGAGGATACTGGCGGGTACGCACACGCGACTCGCGGATCCGCGCGCCGACCGAATTACTTTTGCTCAGATTGGAAGCGACATGACAGAACTCGCGGATCGGACTGACTCCGATCGCGGTACAACGGCTGGCAAGCCTGCCGGAACACGTCGCAGCACCCGCCTCCCGCGCGATGCGCGCCGCCTCCAGCTCCTCGCAGCTGCAAGTGAGGTATTCGTTGCGAACGGGTACCACTCGGCCGGCATGGACGAGATCGCCGAATGTGCCGGTGTCAGCAAGCCAGTTCTGTACCAACATTTCCCAGGCAAACTCGAACTGTACGTCGCAGTCCTGCAGAGTTACGTCGACAGCCTCATCTCGGGTGTACGCCAGGCCCTGCGATCGACGACGGACAACAAACAGCGTGTCCGCGCCGCGGTCCAGGCGTTCTTCGACTTCGTCGACAACGACTCCCAGGGCTTCCGCCTGGTGTTCGAGTCCGACATCATGGGCGAACCTCAGGTCCAGACACGCGTCGAACAAGCCACCGAAGCCTGCGTCGACGCCGTGTTCGACCTGGTGAGTCAGGATTCCGGACTCGATCCGTACCGCGCGCGCATCCTTGCGGTCGGTCTTGTCGGTGCCAGCCAGTTCACTGCGCGGTACTGGCTCGAGGCCGCGCGGCCGATCCCGAAGGAAGAAGCCGTGGAAATCACCGTGACCCTCGCGTGGGGCGGTCTCTCACACGTGCCGCTGCAAGCCGAAACGAAGTAACCGGAACCCGAACGAGAATGGGCGGGCAGTCTCACGACTGCCCGCCCATTCTGCTGTTACGGCTACGCGTCAGACGGTAGGCGCGAATCCGACCTTGCGGATATCGGACGGACCGATCTCCACGTACGCCACACGAGAAGCCTGCACCAGGAACTTGCGGCCCTTGTCGTCGACGAGAGCCAGAACCGGCTCGCGGCCACCGAGGACAGCCGCGACCAGTGTCTCGACCTCGTCAGGGGTCTGTTCGCTGTTGACGATGAGCTCACGCGGGCTGTCGATTACACCGATCTTGACCTCCACGGTCAACCTCCGAACTGTTCGTGAATTACATCCGTTGTCGACGCAAGGCTAATGCAGCAACGACCGCCCACGCTCCTCTGCACGCTGTGCCCAGAGCGAACAGGCACCTAGACGAGTCCGAGAATCGCCATCCGCTCGGCATGCTTCGCCTGCATGCCGTCGAACAACGCGACAACTCCGTTGAGGTCGCCGGAGGCGGAGATCACCAGATCGGTGAGATCTTCACGCTGCGCCAGCACGAACTGTGCCTGCGTGATTGCTTCGCCCAGAAGACGGCGTCCCCACAGCATCAACCGGTCCTTGGCGCGAGTACTGGCCTCCACTGCTGCCTTCACCTCGAGCACCACGAACTCCGAGTGGCCCGTCTGGGACAGCACGTCCTCGACGATTTCCGCGACATCCGCCGGGAGGGAGTGCCCGATCTCGCGATAGAAGTCGGCAGCGATTCCGTCGCCGACGTACGCCTTCACGAGCGATTCCAGCCACGTCGACGGTGTCGTCGACGCGTGGTAGTTGTCGAGAGCTCGAACGAACGGGTCCATGACGGCGAAGATCTCGTGGCCACGTTCCGTCAACGCCGTTTCCAGAGTCTCGAAGTGGTCCATCTCGGCGGCGGCCATGCTGGCGAACGCCACCTTGCCTCGCAGGTCCGGTGCCATTTGTGCGTCCTCCGCCAAACGGTAGAACGCCGAAATCTCGCCATACGCGAGAACGGCAAACAAATCGATCACGCCAGGGTGATCGGAAGCGACTCGGCCTCCGGTTCCAGCGTCCGTCGAAGCATCAAGATCGTGTGCGCCCATGACTACGAACTGTAGTGCTTCGACGGCCGACGCGACCGGCAAGGACCGCATGTCCGATTCGGTGATCTTCGACATGTCATCGCGAGGGACGGACAACGTGCAGCTACAATGGTCTTGGGAGTTCGCCAGTTCCCCCGGGCCAATTGGTTAGCCGGGACGGCTGTATTCACACGAACCCCACCGATAATGTGCGCGCACCTGCATCGACGGTTGTCGCCCGCTTCGCCGAGATCTCCGGACGGTTCGAATTCGTCCGAGTGGAATTCAGTGCTGAGGCGTAGGCATGACCGAAGAAAAAGAGGGCATCGACATCGGCCGACTTACGGCCTGGCCCCTTACCTTGTGCGTGCGTACCGCCACGAGGAAAGGCTAGTCCCCTGAGCAAGATCACTGTCGACCACGAAGACGAAGCAACCGAGAACACCGTTTCCGTCCAGCTCGACGACACCCATGTACCCCCGAGCTTCGCCGAACTCGGTGTCCGCGACGAAATCGTCCGCGCACTGAACGAGATCGGCATCGAGCGCACCTTCGCCATCCAGGAACTCACCCTTCCGTTGGCTCTCGCCGGTGACGACCTCATCGGTCAGGCCCGCACCGGAATGGGCAAGACCTTCGGTTTCGGCGTCCCGCTCCTGCATCGCATCGTCACCGCCGAGAACGGCACAGCTGTTCTCGACGGCACGCCCCGCGCTCTGATCATCGTTCCCACCCGCGAGCTGTGCATCCAGGTCGCCCGCGACCTCGAGAACGCCAGCAAGTACCTCCGGGTCGGCGACCGCGGTCTCCAGGTTCTGCCCATCTACGGCGGCCGTCCGTACGAGGCGCAGATCTCGGCACTCCAGAAGGGCGTCGACGTTGTCGTCGGCACCCCGGGTCGCCTGCTCGACCTCGCCAACCAGTCGCACCTGATCCTGGGCAAGGTGGGCGTTCTCGTCCTCGACGAGGCCGACGAAATGCTCGACCTGGGATTCCTCCCCGACATCGAACGCCTCATGGGCATGGTCCCCGACAAGCGTCAGACGATGCTCTTCTCCGCGACGATGCCCGGCCCGATCATCACCCTGGCTCGCACCTTCCTGACGCAGCCGACGCACATCCGCGCCGAAGAGGCCGAATCCTCCGCGGTGCACGATCGCACCAGCCAGCACATCTACCGTGCACACGCGCTCGACAAGGCCGAGATGGTCGCCCGCGTCCTGCAGGCCGAAGGCCGCGGCGCGACGATGATCTTCACCCGCACCAAGCGCACAGCCCAGAAGGTGGCCGACGATCTCGCGGAACGCGGCTTCTCCGTCGGTGCCGTCCACGGTGACCTCGGACAGATCGCCCGTGAAAAGGCGCTGAAGGGCTTCCGTAACGGCAAGGTCGACGTTCTGGTCGCCACCGACGTCGCTGCCCGCGGTATCGACATCGACGACGTCACCCACGTCATCAACTACCAGTGCCCCGAGGACGAGAAGACCTACGTCCACCGCATCGGTCGTACCGGCCGCGCCGGACGCACCGGCATCGCCGTCACGCTGGTCGACTGGGACGACATCCCTCGCTGGCAGCTCATCGACAAGGCACTGAGCCTCGGAATCCCCGACCCGGTCGAGACCTACTCCAGCTCGCCGCACCTCTACGAAGAGTTGTCCATTCCGGCCGATGCCAAGGGCACTGTTCGCAAGGCCAAGGCCGCCCCTGAGAAGGCAGCAACGGACAAGGCAGCAACGGACAAAGCAGACGCGCCGAAGTCGACCGACTCGGACGGCAACGAAGAGAAGGCCGCTCCCCGCCGCAACCGGACCCGTCGCCGCACCCGCGCCGGCGCTTCGACCGACGCCGCGACGTCCACCACCGCCGGCGCCACCACAGCTCCCCCTTCGGCACCCGCGGCAACCGCTGCCGAGAACTCGGACGAAGACGGAGCGGCCAAGCCGCGTCGCCGTCGGCGTCGTCGCCCCGCGGCTTCCGCGACGGCAGGCGCCGCAGAGTAAGCTGCCGATGTGCTGGCTCCCGAAAGGCGTACTCGCTCAGATGTGATCGGTGCGCTGGCAATCGCGCTGGCCGTAATCGTGGCGGTGACCGTTGTGTGGTTGCGCAGTGATGCGCGCGGAACCACCTCGGTCACCGCCGAATCTCCACTCCCACCTCTGTCGACGTCGGTGTTGTTACCCGACATCCTGAAGCAGACGTGGGAATCTCCCAGTGCCGACTCGACGGCACCGATCACCGTCGGAAATGCCGTCGTCACCGCCGACGACTCCGAGGTGATCGGCCGCGATCCGGCAACGGGCGAAGAAGTGTGGCGATACGCGCGCAACATTCCGCTGTGCGGCGCGATCGGTTCGTGGGATCGCGTCGTCAGCGTCTATCAGGACGATCGCGGTTGCTCTCAGGTCACGTCGCTGGTCGCCGACACCGGCGCCCGAAAGGACCAGCGCAACAGCGACGCCGATTCTGCGGTCAGCCTTTCAGCGGACGGCACCTACCTGATTTCGCGCGGCAGTGAGCGAATGGAGCTGTGGCGCTCGGACCTCGTCCGAACCCTCGAGTACGGCCGGGTCGACGCGAAGGTCAACCCCAACAAGCAACCCCGCACCGGATGCACGCTGCTCGACGCTGCGTCGAGCGCCAACCGAGTCTCGGTACTCGAGCGCTGCCCCGGTGAAGCCTCCAACAGGTTGACGGTGATGAATCCCGCACCCAAGGACGCCCAGGAACCCGAAGAGTACGGATCCGCGATTCTCCTCGACTCCGAGGGCGCCCGCCTGCTTGCCGTGGCCGGCGAAAAGACGGCCGTCTACCTCCCTGCCGCCAACGGAACCGTTTCTCGCATCACCATTTTCGACGGATCCGGCAATCCGATCGTCGACTATCCGATCGAGGGAACGGTGACCGAAGGCGCCCGCACCCGCGCCGACAAGGCTTCGATCACGTGGTGGACCGGCTCGCAGACCGTCAACCTGCGCCTGAGCGATCTGGCTCCGACGTGGATCGTCAACGGAACGTCCGGACCCGGAAGCATGGTTGCCGGTCAGATGCTCATCCCCGTTCCGGGCGGCATTGCAGCCGTCAGTCCGTCGGACGGAGCGGTGCAGCGCATGATCGCAGTCGACCGCGGTGAGACGGCGACACCGATCGTGCTCGCCAGTGCGGGCGAGACGATTCTGGAACAGCGCGGCGATACCTTGTTCGCGCTGCGCTAGAAGCTCACCTTCCTCAGATCGCCAGCTCCGGCGCGAAAGTCACGACTTCGTTTCCAGCCCAATGCTTTACGAGATTGTCCGCGAGTTCACGATAGGCATCCGCACCCTTGTTCTTTCGTCCGGCGAGGACCGTCGCGCCCGACGCGGACGCCTCGGCGAACTTGACGGTGCGTGGGATCGGAGGCGCCAGAACGGCCAGGGAGTAGCGGTCGCTGACATCGGCGAGCACGTCGCGACTGTGCGTGGTTCGAGCGTCGTACAGAGTCGGAAGTGCGCCGAGCAGAACAAGATCCGGGTTGGTGATGGCTTGGACTTCACGAACCGTACGCAGCAGCTGTCCGACGCCGCGGTGTGCGAGGGTTTCGCATTGCAGTGGAACCAGAACCGACTGCGCCGCAGTCAATCCGTTGAGTGTGAGCACACCCAACGACGGTGGGCAGTCGATGATGATGACGTCGTAAGAGCCCAGGAGCGGAGACAGCGCCCGCTTGAGCGCGAACTCTCGACCGGGTCGCATCAGGAGCAGCGCTTCGGCGCCCGCGAGATCGATCGTGGCCGGCAGGAGATCCATACCGTCGTCCGTCTTCAGCACGGCGTCGACCGCGTCGAGATCACCCGCCAGGACCTCGTTGACCGAACGCTCGAGGCGATCCGGGTTGTGTCCGAGCGAGAACGTCAGGCAGCCCTGCGGGTCGAGATCCACCACCAGAACTCGTTGTCCGAGCGCGGACAAAGCCGCACCGAGAGAAGCGACGGTGGTGGTTTTAGCCACGCCGCCCTTTTGATTCGCCACTGCGAGAACCGTCGTCACACGTAGATCCTTGCGCACTTCGCGCCAGGAGGCGAGCTACACACGCGAGGCAGCCTGCAATGATGGTCGACATGACGTCCCAGTCCGCCCCCTCGTCGATCCCCCTCGGTGCTCGCGTCGTACTCATGCGACACGGTGAAACCGAGTGGGCACGCACCGGGAAACACACGGGCCGGACCGAGGTTCCGCTGACTCCGCTCGGCGAGATGCAGGCAACCGCGACCGGAAATCGCTTGCGAACCCTCGACCTCCGGAACCCCATGATTCTGACGAGTCCGCGGCTGCGCGCACAGTTGACGGGTGATCTCGCCGGCCTGCCGGAAGAGCGAACCTGGGATGCACTGTCCGAATGGGACTACGGCGATTACGAAGGCCTCACGACGCCCGAGATCCGCGCAACGGTGCCCGATTGGACCGTCTGGACGCACCCGTGCCCCGGCGGCGAGCAGGCCGATCAGATCCACGCCCGCACCGACATGGTGCTGTCGACGGTGCGTTCACAACTACCCGAGCGGGACGTGATCCTGATCGGACACGGCCACTTCTCACGCGCACTCATCGCCCGCTGGCTCGAGCTCCCGGTGACGGAAGGAAAGCGTTTCGCCTTGTCCCCCGGCGCATACTCGGTTCTCGGTTACGAGCATGGCGCCACCCACCTCGTCCATCACAACGTGCCGCCGCTCGTCGAGGCTTGAGGCCTAAGATTCTCCTTATGATCCGACGCGCCACGCCCGCAGACGTCCAGCCGATCACAGACATGATCTACGAGTTGGCCGACTACCAGAAGGCCCTCGACGAGTGCACCGTGAAGGCGGAACAGATCGGCGAGGCTTTGTTCGGGCCGGCCGCGACGGCCTTCGCGCACGTCGCTGTGAATTCGGCCGACGACGTCGTCGGCATGGCGTTGTGGTTTCGCAATTTCTCGACGTGGGACGGCGCCCACGGTATCTACCTCGAAGACCTCTACGTCAAGCCCAGTCAGCGCGGATCAGGCCACGGGAAGGCTCTTCTGGCCGCACTCGCCAAGGAGTGCACCGACAACGACTACACCCGGCTGTCCTGGTCGGTGCTCAACTGGAACACCCCCTCGATCAAGTTCTACGAGTCACTCGGCGCCGACGCGAAGACGGAGTGGACCACGTATCGCCTGACCGGTACTCACCTCGGAGCTCTCGCCGCCGAAGCTGAGTAGAGCGGAAGCTGAGTAGGTCTGAAGCAGCGTAGGCGTTCCGTCCTACTTGTCCCGCGGCTCGTCGGTCTCGTCCGGGCGTCCCTCTTCCGGCGACACCTCGTCTGCGTACGCTCCGTACTCCGCTGCCATCCATCGAGACGTCGGAGCCGAGAACAGGCAGCCCAGAGCGCCGAGAACGACGACACCCAGAACGATGCCGAGCGGCACCTGATGCGAATCGGTCAGGAGCGACCAGGCGACCGGCAGGAGCAGCAACTGTGCGACGACGGCGATTGCCCGGCCCCACCGGCGGCCCGTCAGCAAAGCGATACCGGCAGCCAACACCGCGCCGCCGAGGATCGCGACCCAGGCGGCAAATCCGTATCCGTTGGTGACGCTCTGATCGTGGCCGGTTGCACCGCGAATCACTGCGACGATCGCGAACCCGGCGGCAACCAGCCCTTGAAGCGTCACGAGGGCACCCGCCCATGTGACTGTCTTGGGCAGGGCGTTCGGACTGGCGGTATTCGGCACGAGGCCAGCCTAGAACACGACACCGGATAGGCTCATGCCCCGTGCGCGCACTGCTGATCGTCAACCCCAATGCCACCTCCACCACCGCTGCCGGTCGTGACCTGTTGGCACACGCCCTCGAGAGTCGGGTGCGACTTACTGTGGCGCACACCACACATCGGGGTCATGCTGCCGAACTGGCGCGCGAAGCCCACGAAGACGGCTTCGGCTCGGTGATCGTCCACGGTGGCGACGGAACGGTCAACGAAGTGGTCAACGGACTGCTCGGGTCACCGCATCCCGCGTCGATGAAATCGGTTCCGGTCGGTCCGATCCCGACGATCGCTGTCGTCCCAGGCGGCTCGGCAAACGTTTTCGCGCGCTCACTCGGTATTGCCGCCGACCCGATCGACGCCACGAACCAACTCGTCGACCTCCTCTCCGAACGGACCAGGCGCCGAATCGGGCTCGCACACTGCGACAACCGTTGGTTCACGTTCAACGCCGGAATGGGCCTCGACGCCGATGTGTGCGAGGCCGTCGACGCCAGCCGTAAGAACGGTGACGCCGCCACACCCGCCCGGTATGTCCGAACCGCGATCGCGGCGTTCTTCCGTGCCAAGCGAGCCGAACCAGCGCTGACCGTCCACCTTCCCGATCAGGATCCCGTCTCCGGAGTCCACTACGCATTCGTCTCGAACTCGAGCCCGTGGACATATCTGGAAGAGCGTCCCGTACACACCAATCCGGGAACGACCTTCGACAGTGGACTCGGCATCTTCGCCATGACGAGCACCAAAGTTCTGCCGTCCCTGCGGGTTGTGCGGCAACTACTCGCACGCGGCGCGGAGCCGAAATCGAAGGTCCTCTTACGCACCGACGACGTCCCGACAATCACCATCGAATCGTCGCGACCGATCGGACTCCAGATGGACGGCGACTACATCGGACTTCGTGAAAAGGTCGAATTCACCTCGGTCCCGGATGCACTGGAAGTGTTCGCACCGATTACGACGTGAGTCAGGCAACACGTTTGACCTGCAAAAACTCTGGTGCCAAAAGGTCGAAATCGGGTAAAATGCCGGTGACGCCCAGGTGGCCGTCAGGTGTGTCACAAATTAGTGAGTTGGCCCACGAACCCGTTCAAACCTATTGACATACCGCGAGTTCGTGAAAGCATTCACAAGTAACAGTGCGGAAACATTGATGACGCACACACAAACTCATTGGTACCAAATGGTGTGAATACACACCCAATTAAGGAGCGAAAAAAGATGGACTGGCGCCACAACGCAATCTGTCGCGACGAGGATCCCGAACTGTTCTTCCCTGTGGGAAACAGTGGACCGGCCCTCGCTCAGATCGCTGATGCCAAGGTTGTCTGCAACCGCTGCCCCGTCACCGCCGAGTGCCTGTCGTGGGCTCTCGAGTCCGGCCAGGATGCAGGCGTCTGGGGCGGAATGAGCGAAGACGAGCGTCGCGCACTCAAGCGTCGTAACGCACGTACCCGTGCACGCACTTCCGTCTAGGTAGAACCGAGACGTTCGACTCGCGGCGGAGAACAGCCCCTCTGCACAGTCGAAGACGACAGCCCGGCACCACATGGTGCCGGGCTTTTTGTCTGCTCGAATCGCTAACGCGGCTCGAATCAGTAACGCGCAGAACGTCTACCGAGCGGCACACGCAGAACCGCGTCGGTACCGCCTCCGCTTCCCGGGTGCAGTCCGAGCGAGCCACCGAGTTCGGCGCCCAGCAAAGTCCGCACGATCTGGAGTCCGAGCCGATCGGACTTCTCGAGGTCGAAGTTCTCCGGCAGTCCGCGCCCGTTGTCGTGGATGATCACGTCCAACCAGCGTGCAGAACGCTCGGCACTGAGTGTGACCGTGCCGGTCACACCCGGATCGAAAGCGTGCTCGATCGCGTTCTGCACCAACTCCGTCAGCACCATGACCAGCGGGGTGGCGCGCTCGGCGGAGAACACTCCGAAACTGCCCTCACGCCGAATCGTCACCGGCACACCTACTCCCGCGACATCGGAGAGCATGGGAACCAACCGGTCGATCACCTCGTCGAGATCCACCTCTTCGTCCACCGACATCGACAAGGTGTCGTGAACGAGGGCGATGGACGTCACGCGTCTCACCGACTCTGTCAACGCTTGTCGCGCTTCGTCGTTGCCGGTTCGCCTGGCCTGTAGACGCAGAAGCGCCGCGACGGTTTGCAGATTGTTCTTCACTCGATGGTGAATCTCGCGGATGGTTGCGTCCTTGCTCAGGAGAGCGCGATCACGACGCTTGACCTCGGTGACGTCGCGGACGACGACCGCAGCACCGACATGCCGGCCGCCAGGCTTGAGAACCAGGGCCCGCAGCAGAACGGTCGCCCCGCGCGCCTCGATCTCCATACGGCGACCGGGCTTGTCCGCCAACGTATCTCGGATGTATCCCGCAGCTTCCTGAGACTCGAACGGGTCGGTGACCAACGAACGGGTCAGCGCTGCGAGGTCTTGACCCACCAGATCCGAACTCAGACCCATCCGGTGATAGGCCGAGAGCGCGTTCGGGCTGGCATAGACGACTGTGCCTTCGGTATCGAGACGGATGAAGCCGTCGCCCGCACGTGGGCTCGAGTTCGTGTCGGAGCGCGATTCTCGGATCGGGAAGGTTCCGTCGCTGATCATCTGACACAGGTCTTCGGCGCAATCGAGATACGCGAGTTCGAGCGGACTCTGCGCTCGCTGGTGCGACAGGTTGGTGTCGCGGCTCAGAACAGCGATGACTCGCCCGTCCAGACGCACCGGAACGGCTTCCCGACGCGGCGGCATTCCTTCACGCCACGTCTCGTCTTCCCCGCGCACGACGCGGCCCTCCACGAGAGCGCGAAGAACCTGCGGGTGCTCGGACTCGGAAACGACCGTTCCGACCGCATCCTCCGGAAAAGCCGTCGATGCCGTTGTCGGCCGGCAATGCGCGACGCAGATGACCGTCCCCTCGGATCGGTTCTTCTCCGATTCGGTGCCCACCCACAAGAGAACGTCGGCAAAGGAGAGGTCGGCGAGCAGTTGCCACTCCCCCACGACGCGCTGGAGATGGTCGACCGCCGCACCGGGAAGATCGGTGTGTTCGGCGAGGAGGTCACTGAGAGTGGACATCGTCCGGCTTAGGAGATCACGGCGATCAGATCGCCTTGCTGAATCACGTCGCCGACCTTGACGCCCACCGTCGTCACCGTTCCCGGAACCTCGGCCAGGACGGGAATCTCCATCTTCATGGATTCGAGGATGACCAGGGTGTCGCCGTCCGCAACGACGTCTCCCTCGCTCACGACGACCTGGTAGACCGTCGAAACCATCTCGGCGCGCACGTCTTCTGCCATCGTGAACCTCACTTCTGTCGGAACTGCACTCTGACCACGAAAATACGTCGACGGATCACTCGATCGACCTGCCAATGGAACCACACCGGCATCGGCGTGAAACAATGACGCGAAAGAAACAGAAGGGAGACCAATCATGGGTAAGCGTGGTCGTAAGAAGCGCAGCCGTAAGGGCAACGCCGCTAACCATGGCAAGCGTCCAAACGCCTGACATGTAGCGCAACAAAACGTCCGAGGGGCGGGGGAGCATTGCTTCCCCCCCCCTCGGCGTTACTGCCTTCCGACTGCTGCCGCTCAGATCTTCGCTGACGGGCTAGCTGTCGGTTTCGGTAGTCGTTATGACGATGGTCCGACGCAACTCGACGGTGAGCCTCTGACGCAGGCTTTCCGGCGCGTGGTCTCCACCGCACTTACGGTTGATCAGGCTCTTGACCTTCTCTTCGATCCCGTAGGCCTCGAGGCACGATCCACAATCGTCGATATGACGCTGCAGGCGAGCACGACTTGAATCGTCGCATTCACCGTCGAGCATCAACCAGACGTCGGCGATGACTGCCGAGCAGTCGAGCCTTTCGAATTCGTCCTGCTCACTCATCGTGTGACACCTTCCGTCTCGGTGGCTGCGACTGTGGCTGTGTCGACCGCGCCGTCCCGATTGAATCCCCGGTCTTTTGCGACATCGGCCAAAAGACCACGCAATTGCTTGCGACCACGGTGCAGTCGCGACATCACCGTTCCGATGGGTGTGCCCATGATCTCCGCGATCTCCTTGTACGGGAATCCTTCGACATCGGCGTAGTACACGGCCATACGGAATTCCTCGGGAAGCGACTGCAGCGCCGCCTTGATGTCGTCGTCAGGCAACGCGTCGAGCGCCTCCACCTCGGCCGATCGCAGCCCCGTCGAAGTGTGCTCGGCGGTGGCGGCCAACTGCCAGTCGGTGATCTCGTCCGTCGGATACTGCGCGGGTTGGCGCTGCTTCTTTCGGTACGAGTTGATGTAGGTGTTCGTGAGAATCCGGTACAGCCAGGCTTTCAGGTTGGTACCGGCACGGAACGAACGGAAAGCGGTGTACGCCTTGACGTACGTCTCCTGCACGAGATCCTCGGCATCAGCCGGATTCCGCGTCATGCGCAGGGCAGCGCCGTACAACTGGTCGAGCAGCGGGAGCGCGTCGCGCTCGAACCGGGCAATTAACTCATCCGCAGTTTCGGGCGTTTCGGACACAGCGCCGTCGATAGGTTCAGCTACCCCTGACGGTTCGTCCTTGGGCCGGTCGTGTTCCAGCACTCTGATCCCTTCACTAGCCGTAGGGATCAAGGTTACCGCCAACTGAAGATCCGACCCACGGGCCGGTGGTGGCTCACACACAGCCAGCACGGTCGCTCCTTCGCTTCTCGGGACAAGTTTCATCAACTGGTACCAACACGGGAGTCAGCGACTCTGTTCCCGGCCTGGTCGGATGCACCTGTCGGCGATCCGCATAGGGTGTTCCTCATGGCCGGAACAGCGACCCCTGCGACCGTACTTCTCGACAAGTCGAAGACACCGCACCGCGTCCACAGCTACGACCACGATCCTCGCGCCGAATCTTTCGGCGACGAGGCGGTCACTGCACTGGCAGAGTCGACAGGCGTCGAGGCCGCACAGATCTTCAAGACCTTGGTCGTCAAACTCGACACCGGCAAGCTCGCCGTCGCGGTCCTGCCGGTCCCGGACAAGCTCTCCCTCAAGGGTGCAGCCGCTGCCCTCGGTGCGAGCAAAGCCGTCATGGCCGATCGCGCCGAAGCCGAGCGCTCGAGCGGCTACGTCTTCGGCGGTATCTCACCGCTCGGCCAGCGCAAGAAACTGCCGACAGTGATCGATGCGTCGGCGCTCGACTGGGACCGCATTCTCTGCAGCGCCGGCCGACGCGGGCTCGAAATCGAGCTGGCTCCGACGGACCTAGCGCAGCTCAGTGGCGCGGTCACGGCGCAAATCACGGCGGGCTGAGTATCCGGTCGCTACGGTCTCACCATGCGACCACACCTGAAAACTCTTGCACTGACCGCTGCGACGGCAGCCCTCACCGTCTCGCTGACGGCCTGCGGGAGTTCGGACAATGCCGCCAAGGAAGTCACAGTAGTCGGATCAGGGCAGGTCCGCGGAGCGCCGGACATCCTCAATGCCGACATCGGCATCGAAGTGGTTGCCCCGGACGTATCGGGGGCGGTCTCCGAGTCGAATGACAAGGCCCGTCAGATGATCGACGCGATAGTCGCCGCCGGGGTGGCCCCCGAGGACGTACAGACAAGCGATCTGTCCGTCCAGCCGCAGTACGACGCCAGTGGTGGACCGTTCGTCGGCGGCAACGTGACCGGCTACCGGGCGACCAACTCGGTACGAATCGTCGTCCGCGATCTCGACAAAGCCTCTTCTGTCCTGGACGCCGGCATCGCGACGGGCGGAAACGCGGCACGGCTCGGCAACGTCGCCTTCGCCATCGACGACGACTCTCAGCTTCTGGCCGACGCTCGCACCCGGGCCTTCGAGGACGCGAAGAACCGTGCCGAGCAGTACGCGGATCTGTCCGGGACGTCGCTCGAGAACGTCGTGACCATCACCGAGGCACACGACACGAGTGGCGGTCAGACCATGCGCGCTCCCGACGCCTCGATGTCCGACATGGTTCTCGCCCCGGGAACCCAGCAGGTCTCGTTCGAAGTGACCGTCACCTGGGCTCTCGGCTGACCACTAGAGCAGGCTGATCTGCTCGCCGGCACGGTCGACGTCCGGCTCGATCAACTCGTGTCCGTTGTTCTTGACACTGTTGACCAGCGGCCGGACTCGATCGACCTCGATCCGCTCGAAGAGGTCCGGTACCGGCTCGAGCAGGGCCGAATCGACGGTGTTGTCGGGATCGAGCCACGCCTCCCAGCGGTCACGAGGCAGGGCGAGGGGCATGCGGTCGTGAACCTGCTCGAGGTGACCGAGAGAGTCGACCGTGACGATCGAGCAGCTCAGGACGGGGCTCGCGTTCTCGACCCTCGGGTCCCGCCAGGCAGACCACACGCCCGCCATGAACAGCCGTGATCCGTCGTCGGGGTGCATGTAGTAAGGAATCTTCGCTGCCTTCTTCCCGCCGGTGGCCTCGGTCTGCCACTCGTACCACCCGTCCATGGGGACCAGGCAACGCTTGAACTTGAAGGCGGTCCGAAACGCCGGCTTCTCCGCCAGCGAATCGGCGCGGGCGTTGAACAGGACCGGGCCTTTGCCCAGTTCCTTGGTCCACGACGGCACCAATCCCCACCGCATCCGCCGAATCCTCTTGGTCGGATCGCTGTCGGGGTTCTCCCGATCGTGGCGTTCGACGACAGTCAACACCTCGGTCGTGGGGGCCACGTTGTAGTCGGCTTCGACGGGCGCCGAGTGGTCGGTCTCGTCGAGCGCATCGAGTTCCACCGCCAGGGTGGCCGGGTCCGCTGTGGTCGCATACCTTCCGCACATGACACCCAGGGTGGCACGGTTTCGACCATTCCCCCACCGATGAGAGAAGATGGACCATGTGAGTCTGAGTCTGTGGAGCGCCCCGAGGGCCCAAGCACCCGTCGATGCAGTGGTGACGCTGCCCGGATCCAAGTCCATCACCAATCGAGCTCTGATTCTGGCCGCACTTGCGGATGGCCCGTCCACGATCACCGGTGCACTCCGCAGCCGTGACGCCGACCTGATGATCGCAGCTCTGCGTGACCTCGGCATCGGCGTCGAGGAAGCCGGTGATGCGACCACGCTTCGCATCACCCCTGGACCCCTGCGCGGCGGCGAGGTCGACTGCGGCCTGGCCGGCACCGTGATGCGCTTCCTGCCGCCACTCGCCGCGATGGCCGACGGCATCGTCCACTTCGACGGCGACGAGCAAGCACGCACACGACCGCTCGGCACCATCTTGGAAGCACTGCGCGGTCTCGGCGCTCGGATCGAGGGTGACGCACTCCCGTTCACCGTCACCGGAACCGGGTCCCTACGCGGCGGGACGGTCACCATCGACGCATCCGGTTCGTCGCAGTTCGTCTCCGGTCTCCTGCTCTCGGCTGCTGCGTTCGAAGAGGGTGTCACCGTTCACCACGACGGCAAGCCTGTCCCGTCCATGCCACACATCGACATGACCGTCGAGATGCTCCGCGAGGCCGGAGTTTCCGTGACGACGCCGGCCACGGGCGGTGACGCGGACACCTGGCGTGTGGCACCGGGGCCGGTGCGCGCCGTGGACTGGGCGATCGAACCCGATCTCTCCAACGCCACACCGTTCCTGGCCGCTGCCGCAGTGACCGGCGGAACCGTCAGCGTCCCGATGTGGCCGTCGTCGACGACGCAACCCGGCGACGCGATCCGCGGGATCCTCGCCTCGATGGGGGCCGACGTCACTCTCGCCGATGGTGTCCTGACCGTCCGCGGCCCGGAGAAACTGCGCGGCATCGACATCGACCTCCACGACGTGGGAGAGCTGACCCCCACCGTGGCGGCCCTGGCGGCCCTCGCCGAGGGCACCTCGCATCTACGAGGAATCGCGCACCTGCGCGGGCACGAGACAGACCGTCTCGCCGCCCTCGCCGACGAGATCAACAAACTCGGCGGCTCCGTCACCGAAACCGATGACGGCCTGACGATCGTTCCCGCGGAACTCCATGGCGGACAATGGCTCTCGTATGCCGACCACCGCATGGCAACAGCCGGCGCCATCATCGGCCTGGTCGTCGACGGTGTCGAGGTCGACGATGTCGGAACCACGGCCAAGACACTGCCGGGCTTCGAGAACATGTGGATCGACATGCTCGAGAGTTCGCCGGCGACACCGAAGGCAAGCTTCTGAGTCCGCGGCAGTACGACGAGTCCGACGTCCGGGTACGCCCCGGGCGCGGATCCCGCCCCCGTACGAAGACTCGGCCCGAACATCTCTCGGCCGAATCGGGGATGGTGGTGTCGAAGGATCGTGGCCGTTGGGGTTGCGTCCTCGGCGGCGATCCCGACCGGCTGATCGTCACGATGCGCGCCCGCGAACTTGGCCGAACCCCCATCGTCGTCGGCGATCAGGTGGACATAGTCGGCGATCTGTCGGGCAAAACCGACACCCTGGCGCGCATCGTCCGGGTCTCCGAGCGTTCGACGGTTCTGCGACGGACCGCCGACGACACCGATCCCTTCGAACGTATCGTCGTCGCGAACGCGGAGCAGCTTCTCATCGTCGTGGCACTCGCCGATCCCCCACCGCGCACCGGCTTCGTCGAGCGCGCACTGGTCGCCGCCTACGTGGGTGGCCTGACGCCGATCGTCTGCCTGACCAAGAGCGACCTCGAACCGCCGGAGGAATTCGCGAGCACGTTCGCCGACCTCGACATCCAAGTGGTCGTCGCCGGTCGCGACGATCCCCTGGACGAACTGACGCAGATCCTCGAGCACAAGTTGACCGCCCTGATCGGACATTCCGGCGTCGGAAAGTCGACACTGGTCAATCGCCTTGTCCCCGATGCCAATCGAGCGGTCGGCATCGTATCCGGCGTCGGCAAGGGCCGGCACACGTCGACGCAATCGGTGGCACTCCCGCTCGCCGGTGGCGGCTGGGTGATCGACACCCCGGGCATCCGTTCGTTCGGTCTGGCGCACATCTCGCCCGAGAACGTGGTGGCGGCGTTCTCGGATCTCGCTGCGGCGATCGAGGATTGCCCGCGCGGATGCACGCACCTCGGACCGCCGGCAGATCCCGAATGCAAGCTCGACCTGCTGGAGGGCAAATCAGCTCGACGCGTCGTCGCTGTGCGACAACTGCTGGAAGCGATCAAGTCCAACGATCAGTACTGAGCGCCCCCGAGCGACGTTCCGGGCGAGAACAGCAAAGCGGCCCGACACCATCGAATGGTGTCGGGCCGCTTGCTGTCTACGGTCAGCGCAGTCGACGATCAGCGCAGGCCGAGGAGGCTGCGCAGCTTTCCGCTCTTGCGCTTACGTGCGATGGCGCTCTTGAGGCCACTGCGACGCCCGGTCACGGGATCGACAGTCGAGGTCAGTTCGCCGTCGAACATCCGCTCCGACGCCGTCTCGGGCGCATTGTCGACGGTGTCCTTGAGGTACTTGTTGGGCAGCGACAGCTTGGCGATGGTTCGCCAGGACTTGGCGTACTGCACGGCAAGTGGGCCCGTCGTGTACGGCAAGTCGTACTTGTCCGCGAGCTGACGCACCGTGACCGCGATGTCCTTGTAGCGGTTGCTGGGCAGATCGGGGAACAGGTGGTGCTCGATCTGGTAGCTCAGGTTGCCCGTCATGAAGTCCATGAGCGCGCTGCCCTCGATGTTGGCGCTGCCGAGCATCTGACGCAGGTACCACTGAGCCTGCGTTTCCTTGTCGATGTCTTCCTTGGTGAACTTCTCGGCACCGTCCGGGAAGTGGCCGCAGAAGATGACCGCGTTGGTCCACACGTTCCGCAGAGTGTTGGCGGTGAAGTTGGCCGACAACGTGCTCTTCCACGCCGGGCCGGTGATGGCTGGGTAGATGACGTAGTCGCGCAGGACCTGCTTGCCGATCTTCTCGCCGACCTCACGGAGCTTGCGCTGCGTCTCTTCCTTGTCGGCGCGGCCCTTGGCCACCTTGCCGAGCTCGAGGTGCTGAGCGGCGATGCCGTACTCGAAGAACAGCGCGAGCAGCGTGTTGTAGACCAGGTTGCCGGCGTTGAAGGGCTTCCAGCGCTGATCGCGGGTGACGCGGAGGAGTCCGTATCCGACGTCGTCGTCCATTCCGAGGACGTTGGTGTACTTGTGATGCAGGTAGTTGTGGGTCTGCTTCCAATGCGCAGACGGGCCGGTGACGTCCCACTCCCACGAGGTGGAGTGAATCTCCGGGTCGTTCATCCAGTCCCACTGCCCGTGCATCACGTTGTGCCCGAGTTCCATGTTCTCGATGATCTTCGAGAGCGTCAGCAGGCCAACTCCGGCGAGCCACGCCGGACGACGACGGCTGGCGAAAAGCACTGCGCGGCCGCCGATTTCGAGCGAACGCTGCAGACGAATGACGTTGCGCACGTATCGCGCATCCTTCTCGCCGCGCGACTCCTCGATGTCGCGACGAATCGCGTCGAGTTCGCGGCCGAGCGCCTCGATGTCGGCGTCCGTGAGATGTGCGTATTCCTTGACATCTGCAATCGCCATGGAAAGCCTCCTAGCAGTGAGTTAGGCGCAAAGTAGTAAGTGCAGAACGATCATCGATTCGAATCGTTCAGATCAACTGCACCTACTGTAGCGTAACTTACGGCACCGTAGGTTAGGTTTTTCCCGATGTAACCTATATCACTTCCGGCGCTTCGGCATTCGGGAACGGGCCTGCGACTTGAGTGCGGTCAACAAACCGAGACGCTTACCGGTGATCGGATCGGTACGAAGGTCCTCGACCATCGCCATGGCTGCGTCCCGGAATCCCGAGTCGCGGAACCGCAGTTCCGAAGACGTTTCCGGAGCATTGTCCGAGGTTGCGGTCAGCCACTTGTCCGGCAAAGCCAACTTGTGGATGGTACGCAGAGCCAGAAGATACTGCTTGAAGAGCGAACCGGTGGTGTACGGGAGATCGAACTTCTCGCACAACGCACGCATCTTCACAGCGATTTCGGGATAGCGGTTGCTCGGCAGATCAGGAAACACGTGGTGCTCGATCTGGTAGCTCAGATTGCCGCTCATGAGTCCCATGAGCTTGCCGGAATTGAAGTTCGCACTACCGAGCATCTGGCGCAGGTACCACTCGTGACGAGTCTCCTGCTCGAATTCGGCAACCGTGAACTTCTCGGCACCGTCCGGGAAGTGGCCACAGAAGATGACGACGTACGCCCAAAGGTTGCGCACGAGGTTCGCGGTCGCATTGGCCGACATGGTCGACTTCCACGCCGGCCCCGTCAGCGCCGGGAACAAGATGAAGTCCTTACCCACCTGACGAAAGATCTTGCGCGCGAAGTCTTTGTTCGCCTGCGAGTTCAGCTGCCCCTTTTCCGCGCCCTCCAACTCGGCTGCCGCCGTGAGGTCGTGCAGCGCGATGCCCCACTCGAACGTGGCCGCCAAGATCACGTTGGCGATCGGTTGGAAGAGGTTGATCGGCTTCCACGGCTCGTCACGAGTCATACGCAGAATCCCGAAACCGAGATCCTCATCCATACCGACGACGTTGGTGTACGTGTGGTGCTGGTAGTTGTGGGCGCGCTTCCAATGCTCGGAAGGACCGGTCTGATCCCACTCCCACGAGACGGAGTGAATCTCGGGATCGTTCATCCAGTCCCATTGCCCGTGCATGACGTTATGCCCGAGCTCCATGTTCTCGATGATCTTCGACAGGCTCAGCAGGGTCGTGCCGACCAACCATGCCGGTCGGTACCGACTGCCGAACAACGCGATACGCCCGCCGAGCTCCAACGCCCGCTGGACGCGAATGACGCGACGAATGTAGCGGGCGTCCCGGATCCCACGAGAGTCTTCGATGTCGAGTCGAATCTGATCGAGTTCACGTCCGAGAGCTTCGACATCGGCCTCGGTGAGGTGCGAAAACTCTTTGATATCGGTGATGGCCACCGTGGTCCTCCGTGTGCCTAGAAGCTATGCGTCCAGCGTACAGTCGCCGGCGGCGGCGGAGATGCACGTCTGGATGCGCTCGCCCTCCGCGTGCTGTTTTCCCGAGCGTAGGTCGATCGCGTGGCCGGCAACGAGAGGTACGACACACGTCTGGCAGATGCCCATGCGGCAACCGAACGGCATCAAGGCACCGGACTGCTCGCCTGCCTCCAGAAGCGTCGTCGCACCGTCGACGGTGATCGTCTTACCCGACTTCTCGAACGTGACCGTGCCACCGTCGGCCGAAGCATCGATGCGCGATACGGCGAACCGCTCCATGTGGAGTCGATCCTCGATGCCTTCCGCCTTCCAGACGTCTTCGAGCTCGTCGAGCAACGGGAGGGGTCCGCACGCCCAGGTGTGGCGCTCGCGCCAGTCGGGGCAGACCGTGTCGAGAGAACTGAGTTTGAACTTTCCGTCACGTCGCGTGAGTTGAACGTGGCTCACGAAGTCCTCGTGCTCGGCGTGCAGTGCTGTGAGTTCGTCGGCGAACATCACGTCGGATTCCGTCGGAGCCGAGTGGATGTGCATGACGTCGGGCAATTGACCGCGCCGGTTCATCGTCCGCAACATGCCCATGACCGGAGTGATGCCACTGCCGGCGGTGATGAACAGGATCTTCTCCGGTGGCGGATCCGGCAACGCGAAGTTGCCCGAAGGCGTGGCCAGTCGAACGATGGTTCCCGACGGCACGGCCCCGCTGACGAGGTGGCTCGAGAGAAAGCCCTCGGGCATGGCCTTGACCGCGATGGAAATGCGCTTGTTCTCCCAGTTGGGAGGCGAGGTAAGTGAGTACGACCGCCAATGCCAACGGCCGTCGATATGCAGACCGATGCCGATGTACTGCCCCGGCTGGTAGTTGAAGTCGAATCCCCAACCCGGCTTGATGACGATGGTCGCCGAGTCCGTGGTCTCGGGCCGGACTTCGACGATCTGGCCGCGCAGCTCGCGCGCGGACCACAACGGATTCGCGAGGTGCAGATAGTCGTCGGGAAGCAATGGTGTGGTCAGCCGAGCCGCCGCACCGCGAAGCAGATTGAGCTTCGACCGCGCTGCCGGAACTACCGACGCTGCCGGTGCCTCGATCCAGTCCTTCAGACCCATCAGACCTCCACCTCTCACCTTCCGAACCCACTGCCTACGGTACCGTAGGTTATCAGGTTACGGTACCGTAGGTTACTTCACGGTAAGCACATTCACAGCAGGTCGAGCAAGAACGGCAACTCCTGCGCGGCGTACCACGCCAACTCGTGGTCCTCCGCGTCACCGAGCGTGAACTCGGCATCGGCGTCACCGAGATCCGCCGCGTCGACTATGCCAGCAGCGCGCTCGATGTCCGATTCTGCCTGTTCGAGGTCGACATGCACAGATGCAACCTGAGCCATCGTGACAGGACCCGCCAATCGGACTACCGAATCGTCGAGATCGGGCCGTAACTTCACATCGGCATCGTCGACGTCGGCGGCAACGACAGCACGCCGGAAGGTGACGTCACCCTCGGTTCCGGCGATCAGCCGCAGCGACGCACGCGCAGCCTCACCCATGGCGACCTCGGCCAACTCGTCGTCGTCCCCCGCCGCGTACGACTCACGCAGAGTCGGGGTGACCGCAAAAGCCGTCCGGCTCATAGGGTCGAACTCCTGATCTGCGACCAACTGCTGCAAAATCTCGACCGTCGCCGGTACGTACACCCTCATGAGACCACCTTCATGCTCGTTCGTCACCGACTCGCATCCGTCAATTCCTCGAGTGACTCGAAGATCAGCGAACGAACGACGTCGACGTCCGACATCGCGTCACGGTCGGCATTCAAACCGTAGTAGACATTCCCGTCGTACGACGTCAGGGCGATGCTGAGTGTCTGATTCTTGAGTAGTGGCGACACGGGATACATCTCGAGCATCCGAGCCCCACCGAGGTAGAGCGGAAATTGCGGCCCTGGCGCATTGGTGATCATCAAGTTGAACATTCGCTGCGACAGACTGCTGGCCGCACGCGAGCTCATCGCATGCAGCGTCGCCGGCGCAAACCCGGACATTCGCACCATCGTCTGCGCGGTGACCCGCCGACCCTGACGCGCGAATGCCTCCGTCGCATGGGCCACGTGCGAGAGCCGAACCACCGCGTTGGGTTCACCGACAGGCAGGTCGATGAGGAACGAGGAAACATGTCCGGGCGCTTGCGGATCGTCGACGTCAGGACTCTCCGGGCCGTCGGTGTAGACCGACATGGGCACCATCGCTCGCACGATGGTCGCCTCGGTCACCGGTTCACCGCGCGAGAGCAACCAGTTCCGCATCGCACCCGCGATGACGGTCAGGATCACGTCGTTGATCTCGCACCCGTACCGCGCACGAATGCGTCGATAGTCCTCCAGAGACGTCTTGGCCACCGCAAGGCGCCGATTGCGCGAGATGGTGGCATTGAGCGGGCTCGACGGGGCCACCTGGGTCGCCGTTCGAACCACTTCTGCAAGCTTCCCGAGTGCACTCACTGCCTCGGTGACGGACGTGGTCACGTCGTTGAACGCTGCACGCGCCCGCGCGATCCCCTCCCCCGGGCTCGTCACGAGATCTGCCAGTGCACTGACCAACAAGCTGGTGTCGCTCGGCGGCCTGGCGGGCATCCACAATTCTTCGGGGCCTGGCGCTCGATTCTTCTCCGGATCGAAGATCACCTGACTGATCTCTGGAGCCGCCTCGCCGTCCACCAACGACGAATGAGACTTCGTGAAGATGGCAAATCTGTTTCTGGTCAGCCCCTCGACCAGGTACATCTCCCACAACGGCCTCGTGCTGTCGAGTGGTCTCGACGTCAGCCGCGCGATCAGATCCATCAGCTGTTCGTCGGAACCTGGTTTGGGCAGAGCCGATCGGCGTACGTGATAGGTGATGTCGAAATCCGAGTCGTCCACCCAGACGGGGCGGGCCAGACCGAACGCCACCTCGCGAACTCTCTGTCGGTACCGCGGAACCGATCCGAGCCGCTCTTCGACAAGTCGAAGCAACTCCTCGTGATCGATCCCGTTTCGCAGTTGCCTGAAGATCCCCAACGAGCCGACATGCATCGGCGTCGTCCCGGCTTCGAGGAAGTAGAAAGCGGCATCCTGAGTCGTCAGTCTGTTCACCATGGCTTCGTGTCCCCTCCTTCGCCGAGATCGAACAGAATCGACAACTCCTCGATGGTCGATTCCGAGCCGACGTGATGGACCCCGACCATCCCGACGGCCACAGCCGCCCGGACGTTGATTTCGAGATCATCCACGAAAACGAAATCCTCCGGCTCGACGCCCAAACGACTCGCTGCCAACAGATAGATCTCGGCGTCGGGCTTTGCCATCTCGACATCACCGGACAAGATCACGTCGTCGACCAAGACCCCGTCGCCGAGATCCCGCAACCACTGAGCACTGGCGCCGCCGGGATCGTTGCTGACGATTCCCGTCACGATTCCGCGGGCCTTCACCGCGCGCACGACCGCGCTCAAGCCGTCGAGATCCGATCCCGGACCGAACAGCACGCCACCGACATCCAACAGAAGTCCCCGCACGCCATCACCCTAAGTCGCGATGGTGATCACGGCGACATCTCGAGCGATTCGTGTCATGCTTCTCACCATCGCTCGGGGGAGCGAAGTCCGAGACAGCTGTCTCGGACGCAGGATCATCCGGGGGGATGTCATGGAGCAGGACTGCAAGATCGTTCTCGAGCCGGCGCCGCAATTCGAGCCTCACCCGCATACCGTCGTGCTGTCGCGGCCACAGTGCCGGCCAGACCGAACGCAGTGCCGAACAGACCGGATGCTGCGTCGCCCGCGAAAGACGCCACACAACGGAACGTCGCCCAGTACCGGGTTCACTCACGCTCCGGAACCGCGGCTGGTAGGTGCCGACATCTTCTGGAACCGATCACTACGTCTGGTTCTCGAAACCGTCGACCGACGACGAAATCCACGGCAACTCAAGGGCGTGTTGACGCCGTCCGTCCTGGAAGTTGTTGCGCAACTTTACACTTCGGATTCCTCGGCCCGGAAGCTGGGCGGCGCGGCGGTTCACCGCACCCACGTTCAAGCAGTGTCGGAGAGTACCGCCGAAGTCTGTGCGACGTACACACGAGGCACGCAGACTTTTGCCGTCGCAGGCCGGATCGACCACACAGACGAAACAGGCTGGACGGTCACCGCACTACACGTGGTGTGACCGTCCAGCCTGCCGAGTACTGACTGCGCTAATACCTCAGCGCTTGCGCTTGGACTTCGGAGCTCGATTGCTCTTCGACTGCGTCCGTGCGGCTTCACGACGTTCGCGACGAGAGGCGGCACCGTCGCCGGTGTCGGCAGCCGAGTCACGTGTTGCCTTTGCCTTGCCGTCCTCGTCCGGGCCGGTGTACGTCAGACGCGACGGACCTTCGTCGTCAAGTCCCTTGGCGCGCAAAGCCGTCGGGGCAGCAGTTCCGGCTGTCCTGGCCGCAGCCTCCTGCGTGGGGAGCGGCTTGGGCGCCGTGGCGGACGCCGCGGCGGCAGAGCCCGCGGTGACGGAAATTCCACTTGCGGGCTGCGCCGGAGCTGCCTCGACCTGCAGGTTGAAGAGGAATCCGACGGACTCTTCCTTCAATCCGTCGAGCATGCCGATGAACATGTCGTAACCCTCGCGCTGGTACTCGACCAGCGGATCGCGCTGGGCCATCGCGCGCAGACCGATTCCCTCCTTGAGGTAATCCATCTCGTAGAGATGCTCACGCCACTTACGGTCCAGGACCGAGAGGAAGACACGACGCTCGAGTTCACGCATACCGTTTTCGCCGGCGATCGCATCGATCTCGGCTTCGCGCTTCTTGTACGCCGCGTGGGCGTCTTCGAGCAAAGCGGTTCGCAGGTCGTCACGGCTCAGGTCACTGTTGATGCCTGCGCCGTCCTCCCCTGCCAACGTCTTGTGATCGATGCCGACCGGGTACAGCGTCTTCAGCGCCGTCCACAGCTGCTCGAGATCCCAGTCCTCGACGTATCCCTCAGCGGTGGCACCGTCGACGTAGGCGGTGACCACGTCAGTGATCATCTGCTCGACCTGGCCTTCCATGTCCTCACCCTCGAGGATCTGGCGGCGCTCCTTGTAGATGACCGTTCGCTGCTGGTTCATGACCTCGTCGTACTTGAGGACATTCTTGCGAATTTCGAAGTTCTGCTGCTCCACCTGGGTCTGAGCGCTCTTGATGGCCTTCGAGACCATTTTGGCTTCGATCGGGACGTCGTCGGGCAGGTTCAGGCGCGTCATGATCGACTCGAGTGCCGAACCGTTGAAGCGGCGCATGAGCTCGTCACCGAGCGAAAGGTAGAACCGCGATTCGCCGGGATCACCCTGACGTCCGGAACGACCACGCAACTGATTGTCGATTCGGCGCGATTCGTGACGCTCGGTGCCCAGGACGTACAGGCCGCCGGCATCGCGGACCTTTTCGGCGTCTGCCTTGACCTCAGCCTTGACCTCGTCCAGGACTGCGTCCCAGGCTGCCTCGTACTCGTCCGGCGTCGTGACCGGGTCGAGGCCCTTCTTGCGCAGCGCGATGTCCGCGATGATGTCCGGGTTACCACCGAGCACGACGTCGGTACCGCGGCCGGCCATGTTGGTCGCGACGGTGACCGCGCCGGAGCGACCGGCCTCGGCGATGATGGTCGCTTCCTTCTCGTGGAACTTGGCGTTGAGGACGTTGTGGGCAACGCCGCGCTTGGTGAACTGCTTGGACAGGTACTCCGAGCGCTCGACGCTGGTGGTACCGATCAGGACGGGCTGGCCGTTCTCGTGGCGCTCGACGACGTCGTCGACCACCGCGTCGAACTTGGCTTCCTCGGTCTTGTAGATGAGGTCACCGTTGTCGACTCGGACCATCGGACGGTTGGTCGGGATCGGGATCACACCGAGCGTGTATGTCTGGTGAAGCTCGGCAGCTTCCGTCTCGGCGGTACCCGTCATGCCCGACAACTTGTCGTACAGACGGAAGTAGTTCTGCAGGGTGATGGTGGCAAGGGTCTGGTTCTCCGCCTTGATCTCCACCTTCTCCTTGGCCTCGATCGCCTGGTGCATGCCCTCGTTGTAGCGGCGGCCGACCAGCACGCGGCCGGTGAACTCGTCGACGATGATGACCTCACCGTCGCGGACGATGTAGTCCTTGTCCTTGGTGTAGAGCTCCTTGGCCTTGATCGCGTTGTTCAAGTAGCTCACCAGCGGCGAATTCGCGGCTTCGTACAGGTTGTCGATACCGAGCTGGTCCTCGACCAGTTCGACGCCCGCCTCGTGCACACCGATGGTGCGCTTGCGGATGTCGACCTCGTAGTGAACGTCCTTCTTCAGCAGCGGCGCGATGCGCGCGAACTCGCTGTACCACTTGCTGGAGCCGTCGGCCGGGCCCGAGATGATGAGGGGGGTTCGGGCTTCGTCGATGAGGATCGAGTCGACCTCGTCCACGATGGCAAACGCATGGCCACGCTGGACCAGGTCGTCCAACGAATGCGTCATGTTGTCGCGCAGGTAGTCGAAGCCGAACTCGTTGTTGGTGCCGTACGTGATGTCGGCTGCGTAGGCGACGCGGCGCTCGGCCGGCGTCATGCCCGAGAGAATCACACTGGTCTCGAGGCCGAGGGCGCGGTGAACGCGGCCCATCCACTCGGAGTCACGCTTGGCGAGGTAGTCGTTGACCGTCACCACGTGGACGCCGTCACCCGCGATCGCGTTCAGGTATGCCGGAAGAACACAGGTCAGGGTCTTGCCCTCACCGGTCTTCATCTCGGCGACGTTGCCGAAGTGCAGGGCCGCGCCGCCCATGATCTGCACGTGGAAGTGCTTCTGGTCGATCACGCGCCACGACGCCTCGCGGGCAACCGAGAATGCCTCGGGCAGCAACTCGTCGAGAGTTTCCCCGGCGGCATAGCGCTCACGGAACTCGGTGGTCTTGGCTTTGAGTTGCTCGTCTGTCAGGCCTTCGACATCGGGCGACAGAGATTCCACATGCTCGGCGATGTGCTTGAGCCGCTTGACCATGCGACCTTCACCAACACGGAGCAGCTTCGATAGCGACAGCGACGGCACAGTCTTCTTCGTCCTCAATCTTCGGCGACAGGGGGTCACACACTGAAAATCCGGCCGGGGTCCGAAAACTCCGGCCGGATTCCATGGTAGGCGCTACCGGCGGCGAGCGAGCAAACCCACCACCGATTGGGTCATGTCAGGCGGATCAATCCGTAGTCGAAAGCGTGACGACGGTAGACGACGGACGGCTTGTCCGACTCCTTGTCATGGAAGAGAAAGAAGTCGTGTCCGACCAGTTCCATCTCGTAGAGAGCGTCGTCGATGGTCATCGGCTCGGCCGGGTGATCCTTCGTGCGGACCACGCGTCCCGGGCCGTCGTACTCGTCCGGCTCTTGACCGTTCAGCGAAATGTCCGGTGTGACTCCGAGTGAGTCTGCGTCGACGAGGGAGGCGGTTGCCTCCGCGACGGACACCGGTCGCTTGTCGCCGTAATGGACCTTCTTGCGGTCCTTGGTTCGACGGAGGCGACTCTCGAGCTTGTCGATCACCGATTCGAAGGCGGCGTAGAAGCTGTCTGCGGACGCTTCGGCTCGGGCCACCGGGCCTTTACCTCGAGCGGTGATCTCGACGCGCTGGCAACTCTTGGCCTGTCGTCGGTTGCGTTCATGTTGGAGTTCCACGTCGAAGTGGAATATGGAGGGGTCGAAGTGTTCGAGTCGCGCCAGCTTTTCCGAAACGTAGATTCGGAAGTGATCGGGGATCTCGACATTTCGTCCCTTGACTACGACGTCGGATCTCGGAGCTGCGGCATTCTCGGAACGCTCGATGGTGGCGTCCTCGATGAAAAACGAGGCTTGCGAAGGGGTCGTCACTCGTACCTCCCAATTACGGCCCCGCCCCACGGTGGGCGGCGGCAAATTCTGCAAGTACCGAGAGGGGATCCGCCCGGCACCAGTATCGAAGTACCACCTCCTACCAGTATTTTCGGGTGTGCCGCCGACGCTAGTACGTAACGCGCGCGAGTGCCACTGTTCCAACGAAATTCATCTAAGCCCCTGCAAGGACAAGCACGAGAGTTGTCCGAATCCCACTGAGCGAGAGGGCCCGAACCGACTCTGCCGCAGTCGCTCCCGTGGTGAGGACGTCGTCGAGCAGGACGATGTCACTGTCCCCGGCAATCGAAGAGATCGCAGTGGTGTCGAGAGACACATGACCGTTCACGTTGGTCACCCGGTCGGCCGCGGACAGTCCCACCGAGTCACGTACACCTCGCGTCATCCGGAGAATCGGACAGACACGTACCGGACGACCCGCGACAGAACCAATTTCCCGCTTTCCGCGCATACTTTCGGCTATCCGGCGAACCGGATCACCCCCGCGAGATCGCGCCGCTCGGGCGCGCGTGGGAGCCGGCACCAGCACGATCGGCGGACGACCCCCGCTGCCGAGCTCGCCCCACCGTTCCAGAGTGGCCAACGCGTCGGCCACAGCGATCCCCAGAGGCATCGCGAGGTCCCGACGACCCCGTTCCTTCATCTCGATCACACTGCGTCGCCTGGGGCCGTCGTAGCGGCCGAGTGCCCAGACGGGCACGCCCGGATCCACGCGCGGACTCAGTTGAAGCGGATGATCGCGCAGCAGTTCCGCGCACTCACCGCACCACAGAGTCCCCGAGCGGCCACACCCACCACACTCGCGTGGCAACAGCAGGTCGAGCAGACCGGCACCGAATTTCTTGTCCCCCATGGCCGAATCATGAACCTGAGCACCGACATGCATCAGAGCGCAGACATTCACCAGAGCGCAGAGACGTCAGCCAGGCAGAACCGGAATCGCCTTCTGTCCGGTCAGCACGGTCACCTCACGCCAGCGGCGATCCCCGGCGGGGTCGTTGTTGTTCAGTTGGAACACCGCACGCGCGTCGGCGACGTACTCGGTGGTCGGCGATGCATCCACGGAGGTGACGGGAGCGGTCAGGTTTCCACTCGGCAGCGCGTCCATTCGTGAGCCGTCGATCGCGACCTGGACGACCGGTATGTCGGCTCCACTGCGCGCGATTACGATGGTGTCGCTGTTGCTCCAGTCGAGTGAGAGCGCGGTACTGCCCAAGCCGGACGCCACTGCGCGTGGACTCGTCAGGGCGTAGACCCCGCTGGCGGTGCGCACGACCACAGCCAGGTAGACCTTGCCGTCGATGATCATCGCCGCTCGCACGCCGTCCCGCGACAGACGCAGTTCCGAGATCGTCGAACCGACCGACGTCAGGGCCCCGACGTCGACGTTGGTGACCGACACCCGGCCGGTGCCTGGTTCACGGACGACCCGAACGACGGTATTGCCGTTCACAGCCGTCCAGACCGCGTTGTTGTCCAGCTCCCACGAAGGCCTGGTGATGGCGCTGCCTTCGAGTACCGGAACGGACCCTTCGCCGTATGTCCCGAGCGACAAGTCGAATCTTGTGCCGGGATCCGGCCGAGCGGTGTCCGCGACGGCTGCCACCAACTTGCCGTCCCGTGAGAGAGCAGCCGCCGTGAGGTTGCCCGCATTGCCCGCGAAACCGGGCACCGGAGTCGCCTCTTGCTCGGTGACACTCACCAGTGAACCGTTGCGCAGTGCGTGCAGTCCGACGGTTGCACTCGTGGTGGCCAGTGGGTTGGTGGATGCGACGTCGGCGGTGGTCCAGCCGTCGGCATGAGCCGCGTCCAGCGGTTCGCCGTCGATCTCCAGAACGTAAGGCCCTGCCACATCGGCGTTGGCGAGCGTCCAAATGACCTGTGCTGCAAACAAACCGCGAGTAGCAGCATCCATCGGGTTGTCAAGGCGGAAGTTGATGCGCACACCACCGAGACCGACTCCGACCTGTCCCGGCTTACCGTCGGCCTTGGTGATCGGACCGATCACCGACACGCCATTGCCCAGTTCGTTTCGCACAGCCGGCGCCAGCGCTGCCTTCGGTCCGTCGATCATCAGACCGATCAGCTGAGCCGCCACCTGGTCCTGCCCGCCGGAGATCCAGCGAAGATCGGGGACGACCGTCTGGCTGGTGGGGTCGAGGAAGAACAACGACTTCCGCTGGTAAGCGCCGAGGAACTGCGGACGCTCCATGATCACGCCGGGAGGCAGATCACTGATCCGCCATTCGCCGTCGGTCAACGCCAGGGTCATCCTCGCTTCGAAGCTGCCCTCTTCGGGAACGTACAGTCCTCCCGGGTCGAGGCGACCGACCTTGTTCACACGAATCGTGTAGACGGCTTCGGTGCTGGTTCGAGAAACCGAGAGCACATCGACCTTGTCGACGATGACAGCACTTGCCGCGTCGTCCCAACGCGCCGAAGCGTCCTTGGTCAGGTACTGACGGGCTGCGGCGTGCCGGTTGGACGGATCGGTACTCGCCTTGACGAAGTCACGTACCAGCAGGTCCGGCTCTCGCCCCGAGGCCGGTGATTCGACGGAGGTTCCGGGCACAGCGGTTGCCAGAGTTCCGATTGCCTGCGGCGAGGAGGATTCCGGCAAACTCGCGCACGCGCCGGTCAGCAACAGCACGCTGAGCGTTGTTGCGAGAAGTGCCAGACGGCGGCGGGTTCCGATCATGATCGATCCCCACCGTTGGACTCGTTCCGCGAGTCCGATTCGCGCGGAGTCGGCAGGGACGACGTGACCTCGCCGACGGTATCGGCGACGATGTCGGCTTCGCTCGGCGTGCGGACGAACTTTGTGGTCGTCGGCTTGAGAGGCAGTGGGCTCGACACGACTTTCTTGCCACGGGTGCGCGAGAGCGTCAGCCGGAAGCAGGCGCCGACTCCCGGTTCGCCCCAGGCCTCGAGCTTGCCGTCGTGCAGATTCGCGTCTTCGACGCTGATCGCGAGGCCGAGTCCGGTGCCGCCACTGCGGCGCACGCGGGACGGGTCCGATCGCCAGAACCGGTTGAAGACCAACTTCTCCTCGCCCGGACGCAACCCGACGCCACTGTCGCGGACGATGAAGGCGAGGGCATTGTCGTCGGCGCGAAGGCGAAGCAGAATCGGCTTCCCCTCACCGTGGTCGATGGCGTTGGCCAGGAGATTTCGCAGGATGCGTTCGACGCGGCGCGGATCGACATCTGCCATGACCGGCTCGTCGGGCATGTCCACGATCAGTTCGGTGCCGGATTCGCGGGCGAGATGGCGAACCGTGGAAACGGCCGCTCGCGCACACATACGGACGTCGAGTTGTTCGGACGCAAGTTCCGCGACACCGGCGTCGTGGCGGGAGATCTCGAGGAGGTCCGCCAGAAGCCCTTCGAACCTGTCCAGTTCGGCGACAAGCAGTTCCGACGACCGACGCAGCATGGGGTCGAGGTTCTCGCTGCCGTCGTAGATCAGGTCGGCGGCCATCCGGACCGTGGTCAGTGGTGTGCGCAGTTCATGGCTGACATCGGAGGTGAAGCGTTTCTGGAGGCTGCCGAACTCCTCCAACTGGGTGATCTGCTTGGACAGACTCTCGGCCATCTCGTTGAAGGACATGGCCAGGCGCGCCATGTCGTCCTCGCCGCGGACCGGCATTCGTTCCTTGAGTCGGCCGTCTGCGAAACGCACTGCGATTCGCGAGGCCGATCGGATGGGAAGCACGACCTGTCTGGCAACCAACAGCGAAATCGCCGCCAAGAGCACCAGCAACACGGCTCCACCGATCAGCAGGGTGCTTCGAACAAGAGACAGACTTCGGTCTTCGCTGGCGAGCGGGAAGATCAGATACAGCTCGAGTCCCGATATCGACGACGCGGTGGGGCTACCGATGATCAGCGCGGGTCCGGAGTAACCGTTCGGGTTGGACACCGTCGCGAATTGGTAACTGATCTGGCCGCGTTTGACGAACTCGCGAAGGTTGTCGGGGATCTGATCGACCGGTCCCGAACTCGTCGGCTGGCGCGGCCCGTCCCCCGGCACGATGAGCACCGGGTCGAAGGTGCCGGCTGACCCGGAGGCCTGGCCCGAGGTCTGGTTTCGACGGCTCGTCAGTCCGGATGCAGCGCTTTCCAATTGAACGTTGAGCGCCGTCGAATCGTCGACGCCCGCGAGTTGGTCTTCGACGATGCCGCGGGCTCGGTCCATTTCCTCGGTCGCCGCGGTGATCTTCGTTTCCAACAGCCGATCGGTGATCTGGCTGGTCAGCACGACACCGAGAATGACGATGACGATCAAGGACAACGTCAAAGTCGAGACGACCACTCGCAATTGGAGCGAGCGTCGCCACGTGTGCGCGAGGGTGTTGCTCATCGAGTGACACCACCGCAGAAATGGCGTCAGCCGTCGGTTGAGACGACGACGCCACCTGGAAACTCCGCTCACGGCGGTCCGGCCTTGTAGCCGACCCCCCTGACCGTCAGAACCACTTCGGGATTCTCGGGATCAGTTTCTACCTTGGCGCGCAAACGCTGAACGTGCACGTTCACCAGGCGGGTGTCGGCGGCGTGGCGGTATCCCCACACCTGCTCGAGGAGGACTTCACGGGTGAACACCTGGCGCGGCTTGCGCGCCAATGCGACCAGCAGGTCGAATTCGAGTGGTGTGAGCGAGATCTGCTCGCTGCCGCGGCTGACCTTGTGTGCCGGAACGTCGATCACGATGTCGGCGATGCTCAGCAGCTCGGCCGGCTCCTCTTCCGTACGGCGCAGGCGAGCACGCACCCGCGCCACCAGCTCCTTCGGCTTGAACGGCTTCATGATGTAGTCGTCCGCACCGGATTCGAGGCCGAGCACGACGTCGACGGTGTCGGTCTTGGCCGTCAACATCACGATGGGCACGCCGGAATCCGCACGCAGAACCCGGCATACGTCGATCCCGTTCATTCCGGGAAGCATGAGATCGAGCAGGACGAGGTCGGGCCGGGTCTCACGCACTGCCGCGAGCGCCAGGGTTCCGTCGCCTACCACGTAGGGATCGAAACCCTCACCACGCAGCACGATCGTGAGCATCTCGGCGAGTGCCGTGTCGTCGTCGACAACCAGAATCCTTGGTTTCATATCCCTATCGTTGCATCTCGGAGCGATGAATCAGACCGTTACGAGGCCGTGCGGCGTGCCGCGTCTTTCCCTCTACTGTGCCGGAAAGTTCGAATCCCGGCCGCAAGGGTGACCGATCACGCGAAATCCGCGAGCCTGCGCGCCAGTTCGCCCGGGTCCGTCTCCGGCCCCACGATCCACCAGGGCGAGACCCAGTCCGTCGCTGCCAACTGCTTGTAGAGCTCACCGGTTCTGGCCTGCAGGCCGCCGTCGCGCTCGTAGGCGTCGAGCTGACGCGACGCGTCCTCGGCCTCACGCGAGCGGGCACGCTGCTCGGCCAGAGCTACCGGCACGTCGAGGTACAACTGCAGATCGGGAGCGGGAAGAGCGAGTCGACCCAACTCCAATTCACGGACCCAGGCGACCATCTCGCCGTCCACGCCCTGATGCGCGCGCGCCGCGTTGTAGGCGGCGTTGGACGCCACGTAGCGGTCGAGGAGAACAATGTCGTTGGCGGACAACAGGTCCGAGATCCGATCCGCCGCACCCGCGCGGTCCAGGGCGAACAGGACTGCCATCGCGTTCACGGATTCAGCCAGGTCTCCGTGCGATCCTTTGAGTGCCTCGGCAGCAAGATCTGCGTGGATCGACTTCCCGTACCGCGGAAAATCCAGAGTCGCGATCGACGTGCCGCCGCGGCGGAGTTCGCTCTCCACTTTGCCGATCAACGTTCGCTTTCCAGCGCCGTCGAGGCCTTCCAATGCCACCAGTGTTCCCACGGCGGACAAGCCTATCCCCCGGCCTGCTTGCGCAGACCGGGGGACGGCGGACGCTACATCCTCAGCGACGAATCACCGGGTCAGTAGCGGTAGTGCTCGGGCTTGTACGGGCCTTCGACGTCGACGCCGATGTACTCTGCCTGATCCTTCGTGAGCTTGGTCAGCGTGCCACCGAGTGCCTCGACGTGGATCTTGGCGACCTTCTCGTCGAGGTGCTTCGGGAGGCGGTAGACCTCGTTGTCGTACTCGTCCGGCTTCGTCCACAGTTCGATCTGCGCGATGACCTGGTTGGAGAAGCTGTTGCTCATCACGAACGACGGGTGGCCCGTCGCGTTGCCGAGGTTGAGCAGGCGGCCTTCGGACAGCACGATGATCGAGTGGCCGTCGGCGAACGTGAACTCGTCGACCTGCGGCTTGATGTTGATCCGCGTGACGTCGCCGGACTTCTCGAGGCCGGCCATGTCGATCTCGTTGTCGAAGTGACCGATGTTGCCCAGGATGGCCTGATGCTTCATGGCCTTCATGTGCTCGAACGTGATGATGTCCTTGTTACCGGTGGACGTGATCACGATGTCGGCCCAGCCGATGGCCTGCTCGACTGTCTTGACCTCGAAGCCGTCCATGAGCGCCTGCAGGGCGTTGATGGGGTCGACCTCGGTGACCGCGACGCGAGCGCCCTGGCCGCGAAGTGCCTCGGCACAACCCTTGCCGACGTCTCCGTAACCGCAGACCAGCGCAGCCTTGCCGCCGATCAGAACGTCGGTGCCGCGGTTGATGCCGTCGAGCAGCGAGTGGCGCGTGCCGTACTTGTTGTCGAACTTGCTCTTGGTGACCGAGTCGTTGACGTTGATAGCGGGGAACGTGAGTTCACCGGCAGCGGCAACCTGGTACAGGCGCAGAACGCCCGTGGTGGTCTCCTCGGTGACGCCCTGGACGGACTCGGCGATTGCCGTCCACTTGCCCTTGTCGGACTCGAGGGACTGACGCAGAAGTGCAAGGAAGACCTTGTACTCGTCGGAATCCTGGTCGTCGTCCGTCGGCGGGACGACGCCGGCCTTCTCGAACTGTGCGCCCTTGAGCACCAGCATGGTGGCGTCGCCGCCATCGTCGAGAATCATGTTGGCAGGCTCACCCGGCCAGGTCAGCATCTGCTCGGCTGCCCACCAGTACTCTTCGAGGGTTTCACCCTTCCAGGCGAAAACCGGAACGCCCTTGGGCTCTTCCGGGGTGCCGTGCGGACCGACGACGATGGCGGCGGCAGCGTGATCCTGCGTGGAGAAGATGTTGCATGAAGCCCAGCGGACCTCGGCGCCGAGCGCGGTCAGCGTCTCGATCAGCACCGCGGTCTGAATGGTCATGTGCAGCGAGCCGGAAACGCGAGCGCCCTTGAGCGGCAACACCTCTGCGTATTCGCGACGAAGCGCCATGAGGCCGGGCATCTCGTGCTCTGCCAGACGGATTTCCTTGCGACCGAACTCCGCGAGCGAAAGATCTGCAACTTTGAAGTCGATGCCGTTACGGCTCTCGGCCACGGGCGTTGTTGAAACTGAGGTCGTCATCTGCCTCTCCTGGTTGACGTGCATACTCTGCACAAGCCTATCGGTGTACCAGGCTATCGGTTAGACGCCCTCTCCCGCCC